>JADFFS010000001.1 GCA_022568195.1 Chloroflexota bacterium
CTGGTCCCTGCTCGACGAACTCACGCTTTCACCTGGACGCCGCGTCAGTCCTCGCGGTCGTCTCGTCCTTGACTGATATTGCCATCGACTTGACCAGCATCACGTACTCGGATACGGGCTCAAATCCTCTTTCGGTCAGCACTCGACCGAGAGCTATCTGATATTCGGGGACGAGACAAAGAACGGCTTTTGCTCGAGTCAACGATTCGAGGCCGAAGTCCACCATCGCCCCGAGGCCGCGCTCGTGGTCCGGATGAATGGTCGCCTCCAGCTGGCCGGTCCCGGATCTGCGAGTGGTGCTCAGCCATCCGCGGACGGACTCATCTTTGAGCATCACGAACTCCCGGCATCGACTGGGGCGCCGCTCATGGGACGACGTCCAGTGGTCGAAGCTCATCCCCGCGGTGGCCCGGACCTCAGGCGGGGTCGCTGCCGTGTACAGGCGGAAGAGGTCGTAGTCGTCCCCGGGCGCCGCCTCGCGTAACGATGACCATACGTCGGTGATTGACGCGTGCTGACCGCTCGTGGATGGCGGTGGCGAGCCCCTGTAAAGCAGCTCGGAAAAGCACGGGTAGAAGCCGGCGGACTGTGCAGCCTCGACCAGACGGTCGTCGCGACGAAGCCGCATGAAGACCCGCGCCGCGCCGACCGAGGCCGCTGTCTGAGACACCTTGGCGAGCAGGTCGGAGAGGCAGTCCTCCTCGTTGTCGTTGAGCGATAGATGGGAGACTTCCCAGCTTTGGGGCCCTGAACGCTTACCGACCTTGGCCAGCCCGACGATGCGGCCGTTTCGATGTGAGACCCACGTGCGGACCGGGCCTCCAACAGAAGACACCGAACGTGGCAGAGCAGCCAACGCGAGACCGAGGGCACTTTCGCGCAGCACCAGGCTACGGGCTGTAATTGCCCGATTAGGCCCCCCTGGTTCGCCCATTACCGTGCAGCGAAACAGGTCAATCGGTCGAAAGGGCCGGACTGGCGTTGGACTTGCTGCGTTCATTATTGCCGGGGATTCAGGGGTTTAGGCTCATGGGCTCGGCGGGATTGGGTTTGGCCTACGCCGCCGCCGGGCGAGTGGACATATACTTCCACCACTCCCTGTCGCCCTGGGACATGGCCTCGGGGCTGTTACTGGCCCGGGAAGCCGGCGGTGAAGTGGTGGACCGGCAAGGCCAAAGGGCCGGCCTGTTCACGCCCAGCGTCATCGCCTCCAACCCTGCCCTGATTCAGAGCTTTCTCCAGGCGACCGAGGGCCACCCCTGGCGGGAGGGGTAGGGCTCTGGATGCTAACTGCAGGCCTCGGCTGAGGTGGAAGTGTCTTTTCACACCAACGCGGAGAGGAGACCTGCATGGTAGGTTCGTCGGTGTTCGGACCAGAGCCAGTGGGAGCGGTGTTAAGCAGCCGCGGCTTCACGATCGAAGCCAAGGGGAACGTCGGCGACATTTTGTTGCCTTTGGATAGTCCCTCAGCGCTCGCAGGCGAAACGATTAATGAATTCAGAAGATTATTTGCCCATTCGTCGTTCCGGAAGCTAGTCCGCAACATTACGGCTGGCGGCGGCAACGCCACCATGGCCGAGCTCCGCACGATTGCCGGGCGTCAGGCTGATGAGTACGTAAGGTTTCTTGTGGATCTCGGGGTCGCTGAGATCCAAGACGACGAGGTCAACCTCATCCGCAAGATCAACAACATCGGACCAAGCCTTGAATGGTATGTGGCTGATATATGTCAGAGGCAGTTTGCCGGTAGCGCCGACTGGTCGGTCAAGCTAGCCGATTTTGAGTATAACGACTTCGATGTGATAGCCTGGTTGCCGCCCATACTTGTTTACATCGAGACCAAGTCCTCAAGGCCATCAGAAGTCAGCGACTCTGAGTTGAGGAATTTTCTTCAGCGCGGGGTCGAATTGGCGCCTGAGTTAGCAATACTGCTAATCGACACGGATGATGACCTTGAGGTCACTGGTTTTCTGGAGCGACTCTTCGCCTTGATGATACCTACGGTTAAACTGGCGAGTGGAATCACCGACCCCGAATGGGCGCCCGAAAGGCGTTTCATAGCGCCCGCACAAGGATTTTCAGGCATTAGCTTTGGTTATCTCCGGTACTACGTCACGAACTCCGAGCCATCGATCCACACGCAGCTCGCCAAATGTCTGAGACATTACAACAAAATGGTGAAAGGTCGGCCGTTCTTAGGCGGAGAGCCAGTAAACTTCGTGACCGGAACAATAGAAGCCAACTAGGCCTAATGTAACAGCCGTTGAACGGGTATGCCGGAGGTAGCCGCATGGCCCAGGCGTGTCGAACATCGCTTGTACCTTTCCCCCAACACCCTACCGCCGCAATCCAGATCCCGGGTTCGTCACAACCGAAATTCCTCAGAGCATTGACTTGCTTCGCCAGCCATTTAATGAGGCTGGCTCAGGAAAGTGTCTTAGATGCGTGCTGACGTATAAGATCAGCCAAGGCGCGAAGAGAACGGCTTACCGAGACCGAGTTGGGGAATACCTCAGCGACATCCGGGTCCAGTAACACCAGGTTCGTCCCCTCGTCGTAAAGCTTGGCGTATTTCCCCCGCGCTCCGTCGGCAAAGTCGTACTCATCCAACATATCTGGTTCTGGGTTATCCACGGGTTGCTTCTCCATATGCCCTTCTTTCCCGCGGCGTCGCGAGTCGGGTGCTGATGATACGGATATTATCTCCTCTTTCGGTATGCACGACAACCAGGATTCTACCGCGATTGGATAACCCTATGGTTATCAATCGGTCCTCTTCTGTCGAGTGTACGGCGTCACCAATAGTCAGTGAAGAAGGGTCTCCAAATATCGTAGAACACTCCTCAAATGAGACAGCATGTTTGCTCAGATTTTCCTGAGCCTTTTGTTCGTCCCACTCAAATGAGAGCCCCATCTATAGCTTTCCTTGTTTAATTATGCTTGACCATGGTTCTTTAACACGCAGGTGGGATCACGGCAGCCGGCGCATCCTCGGCAGGCCCACGGCCGCGGCAACGCTGATAAAGGCCAGGGCCGCTCCGTTGATCAGCAGGGCGCCCGGCGCGCCCAACAAACCAGCCAGGCCGCCAACCCCCAGGTGTCCCACCGGAGCAACCCCGATGCTCAAGACCCAAGAACCCATAGCCCGGCCCCGCTGCTCGTCGGGGACATTTTCCTGCATCAGGGTTTTATACAGCGTGTCCACCGCCATGGCGCTCCCGTTCACCAATACCAGCACCGCCAGGAAGAAATACAGGTTGGAGGATACGGAGAAAGCCATCAGCCCCAGCCCGAAGGCGCCAGCAATTACAAACATCATCAATCCCTTATGCCTGTAGTCCTTGAGGCTGGCCAGGAGCCAAAGCCCCAGCAAGCCGCCGGCCCTACGCACCGCGGTTATGAATCCCAGCCCGACCGGCCCCACGTGGAGCACATCCTTGGCGAAAACCGGAAGCAGTGTCATGTGGGTGAAACCCAGAATCTCGGTGATGGATGCCAGCCCCATCAGCACCAGCAGAATGCGGTTTTGCCGAACTAGCCGGACGTAGCCCGTCAGGTTGCCCCAAACAGACTCTCGCCGGACAAGCACTGCTCTCCCTTCCGATTGCATCGCCAGAAGCAGTGGGACCGAGACCAGGTAGCAAAGGCTGACCGCAACGTACTGCCACCCCGGCCCCAGCGCGCCAATCAACACTCCGGAAGCTATGGCCCCGGCGATGCCTCCCGCCTGCATGCCGATGGAGGTCAGCGCGAGACCATTCAGGGCATTGCCTGGCCCCACGATATCGTAGGCATAGGCCTGCCTGACCGTCAGGTCGAAACCCAGGACGCAGCCGCCGGCGGTCACCAGGCCGATGACCGCCCATACATCGGCGACTCCAGATAAGAGCAAAATCGCCATCAGGGCTGCGACGAGGCTGGCCGCCAGGGTAATCAGGCGCATCAACAATCGGCGCCCAACCCGGTCCGCCACAACGCCGGAAAGGACACCCAGGAAAAAGAAGGGAGCCATTTGGGCTGCGGCAGCTACCCCGACCATAAAGGGGGAGCCGGTCATTTCAAACACCAGCCAGCCCACGGCGACTTGTGCCATACCGGAGCCCAGGGCGTAAAGGATGGTTGAGCCCCAGAGAAGCCTGAAGTCCCGGTAACGAAGGGAGGTGGCCCAGGTAGCGTTTCCCGTTAGACGGGCTAGCAGGGCCATTACGTTAGCTTTTTTCTAAATCCGCGGGTGTTGCCGGTATTCCCACCACGCCGGCCTGCACCAGGTCCTCCACGTCCAGGCTGGAAAACCCCGCCTCCTCAAGCACCTCCCGGCTGTGTTCACCCAGGGCCGGAGCGCGGCGGCGTATGACCCCCGGCGTGGCCGACAGCTTTACCGGAATGCCGATGTTATGTAAGGTGCCCAAGACCGGGTCGTCCAGGTCGATCATCATGTCCCGGGCGCGAACCTGGGGGTCTTCGTAGACCTGTTCTATGTTGTAGATGGGCCCGGCCACGACCCCAGCCTGCTCCAGCACCTCCAGCCAGTGGGCGGTGGTCTCAAGACTGAAGGTCTCTTCCAACAGCGCGGCCAGCTCCGCTTCCCGGGATTTCCGGGCGCCCGGCATCTTGAACCGCGGGTCCTCGATCAGGGCCTCATGGCCGATGGCCCGGCAAAGCTGCTCCCACGTTGGTTGGGTCGCCGCGCCAATGTTGATGTACCCGTCTTTGGTCCTGAGGGATTGATAGGGCGCCGATACCCGATGAGCGGACCCAAGAGGCCCCGGCACCTGGCCGTCGGCGAAAAAACCCGAGGACTCCCACACCGTGTAGACGATGCCTGCTTCCAGAAGCGACGTATCCACGATCTGGCCCTGACCTGTTTTCAGAGCGTGGATGTACGCGCACAGAATGCCGTTGGCCGCCAAAATTCCGGCGGAGATGTCTGTGATGGGCACGCCTACCTTGACCGGAGGCCCTCCCGGGTGGCCGGTGATGCTCATCAGGCCGCTCATGCCCTGGGCCACCAAGTCGAACCCTCCCCGGTTTTTGTAGGGGCCGGTGCTGCCAAATCCGGATATGGAGCAATAGACCAGGCTGGGCTTCAACTCCGCCAGCGTTTTGTAGCCAAGCCCCAGCCGGTCCATCACGCCGGGGCGGAAATTCTGTACCACCACGTCAGCCCGTTCCAATAACTTTTTGAACACGCCGATGCCGGCTTCGTCCCGCAAGTCCAGCACCAGGCTGCGCTTGTTGCGGTTTATGGCCAGAAAGCCCGCGGACCAGCCCTCGATAAACGGCGGTCCCATGCGGCGGTTGTCGTCCCCGCCATTGGGCTTCTCCACCTTGATGACGTCGGCGCCCATGTCGCCCAGCATCATGGTGCACACCGGGCCAGCCATTATCTGGGTGAGGTCCAGCACCACCATGCCGGACAGGGCAAACTGGCCGGAGGGGGAGCCCATAGAGGAAGAGTCCATATCTGTTGTGCCAGCTGCAGCGAAGCTCAAACGGGTCGCCAAAGGAAGACCTGACCGTATTCTCGCCGCAGCATCCTTTCTAAGCAAAGTGCATCCAAAGTATACTAGACGCCGCGACGCCGGCGCCACCGGGGATAACGGAGTAAATCCCCCTATATCCCCCTTTGTTAAAGGGGGACCGAAGGGGGATTTAAGACCGGGGATTTTAGACCGAGGAGAAAGAGATTGGATACGTCCAAGACAGTGGGGGCCGCCACCAAAACTGCGCGGGTGAAGCAGGACGCGGACTTCATCTTTCACGAGTTGACCCGCAGCATCTGCCCCGAGTGCAAGACCGTCATTGACGCCCAGATTATCCTTCGCAACAACAAAGTCTACATGCGCAAGCGGTGTCCGGAGCACGGTTGGTTCGAGGCTATAATCAGCTCCGACGCCGAGATGTACGTCAATTCCGTCAAGTTCAACAAACCGGGTACCATCCCCTTGGAATTCAGCACCGAGGTGAAGGACGGTTGCCCCCTGGACTGCGGGCTGTGCCCGGAGCACAAACAGCACATTTGCTTGGCCTTGATCGAGGTCAATACCGCCTGCAACCTGAACTGCCCCGTCTGCTTCGCCAACGCCGGCATAGGCTTCAGCCTGACCATGGACCAAGTGGAGCGGATGCTGGACCGGTTTGTCGAAATCGAGGGCGACCCCGAGGTGGTCCAGTTCAGCGGCGGAGAGCCGACCATCCACCCTCAAATCCTAGACATGATTCAGGCTGCCAAAGACCGCGGTATCAGCCAGGTAATGATCAACACCAACGGGGTCCGCATCGCCCGTGACGACAAGTTCCTGGAAGAGCTGGCCAAGCTAAAACCGGTGATCTACTTTCAGTTCGACGGACTCAGGCCCGAAACCTACCTGACGATACGCGGCGAGGACTTGTTGGATTTGAAATTGCGCGCCTTGGACCGGCTGCACCAAGCAGGGCTGGACACGGTGTTGGTGGCGGCAATCGAACGAGGCGTGAACGTGGACGAAGTCGGGGCCTTGGTGGAGTTCGGCCTGCAGCAACCAGGGGTTTGCGGAACCGTTTTCCAACCGGTCACCCACGTGGGTAGGCACATACCCTTTGATCCGCTGGAACGGGTGACCATTCCCGACGTTATTCACGGCATCGTTGAACAGACCAACGGCCGCTTCGTACTGGAGGACTTCGTCCCGGTACCATGCTGCTTTCCCACGTGCCAGGTAAACTCCTACGTTTTCGTCGACGGCGAGACGGTGGTACCCTTGCCCCGTATGCTGGATATCGACCAATACCTGGACTACATCACCAACCGGGCAATCCCCAAGGCGCCCAACGACGCCGACGTGCGGGCAGCGTTGGAAGGGCTGTGGTCGGCCTCGGCCGTGGCGGGCACGGAAAAAACCGCCGGCCAGTTTCAGTGCGCCTGCGGGCCCGGCATGGACTTGGGCTACGAGCTTTCCCACCTGAAGAACCACATTTTCCAGATCGCCATCAAGGACTTCATGGACCCATACACCTTCAACGTCAAGCAGGTAATGAAGTGCTGCGTAGGCATCCTGGTGCCCGACGGGCGGGTCATCCCCTTTTGCGCCTACAATTCGGTGGGCTACCGGGAAGAGATTCGCGAGAAACTGACGATGCAACCCAAGACCGCATCCCTAGCATCGCGACCCACACAAGGAAGTTAACCCGTTTGGCAGCATCATTGCATCTGACTTTAAGACGCAGCGGTCCCAGTTGAACTTGACCGACCAAGCCCTGGCCAAAGCCTGCTGCGCCGACCTGTACCAATCGGACGTGGCGCGATTGGTATTCGGCGACAGCCTCCACCCTGGAGGACTGGCGTTGACCAACCGATTGGCCCGGTTAATGGAAGTACAAGCCGGAGATTGGGTGTTGGACTTGGCCAGCGGCCGGGGCGTTAGCGCCATGGCGGTCTCCCGCGTGTTCCACTGCAACGTGGTCGGTGTCGAGTTCGGCGCCGCATCGGTGGCGGAATCCTTGGCGAAATCCACCGAATCGCCATCAGCGCCCACCTCTTTCTTCATACGAGGCGACGCCGAATGCCCTCCCATACGTCCAGGCCGCTTTGATTCGGCGTTCTGCGAGTGCTCCATGAGCTTGTTTATGGACAAAGCCGGGGCGGTGGGCGAGATCACGAGGCTGCTGCGTCCCGGAGGCAGGTTTGGCCTCAGCGACGTTACCCTGGCGCCGGGCGCCCTGCCCACGGAGTTGGATGGCACCGTCGGGCAGCTTTTGTGTCTGTCCGACGCCTTGGACGTCCAGGGGTACTTAAGCCTGCTGGAAGGCGCTGGCTTGGAAGTCGTCGTACAGGAAGATTCCTCAGCCGGCATTCTGAAGATTATGGACCAGGTGGAGGGCAAGCTGGGCGCCCTCAATGCCTGGATGAGCCTCTACCCGCAAGCGGATCAGAATTCGGACGTCTTGGATACAGTACCTCGGGTAATCGCCACCCTGCGCGCCATTGTGGAATCCGGGGACCTGGGCTATTGGACGTTTGTGGCCCAGAAGCCCCTCTAGTCTTGACGACGTACTCTGGCTCCAAAGCCGTGGCTACATACCCAATATCACCCCAAGGCGGTTGACACACCTCTAAGAGCATGTGTGACATGTCATTCTGAGCGAAGCGAAGAATCTGGGGTGGCGGGGAGTGACCCCTCCCCAGATGCTTCGTCGTTGCCCTCCTCAGCATGACATTGGAGATGTGCCTGGCATTCTCACACACCCTCTAAGGTCCGCTCTGAAAGGATGTCGCTTGGAGCACGGCCGCCAGACATCCTGATCTTTCTCGTTAGTAACAGTCAGACACCACCGCTAAATAGAAGCACCATTGCCGCCGAAGTTGTTGATGCCCCGGCCCCACAATGCTACACTCCGACCAAATGGCGGCGGAGTCTAAGCACCTGTTGTAACCGCCCCACGCCTAGCTTAACTCAGTCAGAAGCGCCCTCTTGTCGAGAGGGCTTAGGACATAGGGCTTTGGGCGAACCCTCCCCCCAGATCAACCCGGCTCCGGCGGCGAGCGCTTCATCCGCCAACGCCTTCGTCGGTCGCGAGCCGGAAATGGTACAGCTCAAGACCGCCTTGGAGAGTACATTGGCTGGCCAGGGCCGGTTGGTGATGCTGGCGGGTGAACCCGGTATCGGAAAGACCCGAACCGCCCAGGAGCTGGCGTCATACGCTGTGGAGCGCGGGGCTCGCGTTCTATGGGGTTGGTGTTACGAAGAAGAAGGCGCCCCGCCCTATTGGCCGTGGGTACAAGCCATCCGGCAATACGCCCAAGAAACCAATGCCCAACAATTACGCGCCGAGATGGGGCCGGGCGCGGCGGACATTGCCGAGATCGTCCCGGACTTGCGGACCAAGTTGACCGATTTGCAAACTCCTCCCGCGCTGGAGCCGGAGCAAGCCCGGTTCCGGCTCTTCGACTCCATAGCCGGCTTCCTCCAAAAGGGGTCTCAAACCCAACCATTGGTGATTATCCTGGATGACTTGCACTGGGCCGACCGGTCGTCCATGCTGTTGCTCGAGTTCCTGGTAAGAGTGATAGGCGCCAGCCACATTATGCTGGTAGGCGCCTATAGAGACGTCGAAGTGTCCCGCCGTCATCCTTTGTCTCAGACCATCGGAACCCTGGTTAAAGAGCCTCACTTCCAAAGGGTTCAGTTGAGTGGACTGACTCAACAAGAGGTGAGCGACTACGTCGAGAACATTACCGGGACTACCCTGAGCCAGCAGGCAGCGGAGATTGTTTACCGGCGAACCGAAGGCAATCCCCTGTTCCTGGGAGAAGTAGCCCGCCTCTTGGGCTCCGCTGATCCGGTAGAAGAACCAACCTGGGCTAACACCATCCCCGAAGGCATTCGCGATGCCATTGGCCGGCGCCTGAACCGGCTATCCGACCAATGCAACCGGGTGCTAACCACCGCTTCCATCATCGGGCGCGAGTTCGACTTCGCCGTGCTTAAAGCCCTGTTGGACGACATCGATGAAGGAGGTATTCTGGAGTCCGTCGACGAGGCTGTGCGGGCGCAACTGATCGAAGGAGCGTCCGGGGGAACGGACCGCTACCAGTTCAGTCACGCGCTGATCCAACAGACGCTGGCCGAGGAGCTGACCACCAGCCGGAGGGTGAGGCTACACGCCAGTATCGCCACCACTCTGGAGGACTTGTACCACGCGATATTCAAGCCCACGCCAACGAGCTGGCCCACCACTTCGCTGAGGCCGAGCCGGTCTTGGGCGCAGAGAAGCTGGTGCGATACTCCCTGCTGGCCGGGGAGCAGGCACTGGAGGGCTATGCCTACGAGGAGGCAGAGACTTACTTCCAGCGGGGACTGATAGCCAAGGAAGGGACGGTGACCAGTACGGACTCAGCTGCAGACTCGGAAACGGCTGAGCTACTGTTTGGGTTGGGCCGGGCCCAGGCCGTTCTTCAGAGAGGGGAAGCATTCACTAGCCTTGGCCGTGCGTTCGACTACTACGTCGAAGTTGGGGATGTAGGTCGGATAGTAGCCATCGCTGAATACCCTGACTACGGGACAGGATTGTGGCGGGGAACAGGGGTTGTTCAGCTCATCGTCCGTGCTCTTGAGCAGGTTCCGCCACATTCCCACGAAGCGGGCCGCCTATTATGCCAACACGGCCAAGTTGTGGGACTACGGGATGGTGATTACCAAGAAGCTCAAGATGCCTTCGAACAAGCGCTGGTTATCGCCCGGCGTGAAGGGGATGCACTTCTCCAGATGCAGACTTTGGGCGCCGCCACCACCGTGGCTTCGAACCACATGCGCTATGACGTGTGTCTGGAGCACAGCCTCCATGCGATTGAGCTGGCGAGCCAGGTTGATGACCCCCGTTCCGAGGTGACCGCCCGCTATTTTGCCGTAACCTGCTTCATCAATAACGGAGACCTCGAGGGTGCTCGCGAACACGCCTTTCCTATGCTGACCGCCGCCGAGCGGCTGCGCGATCGCTTCTGGCTGGCCGGTGCGTTGTGGAAGAACGAGATCGTGTACCGACTTG
This sequence comes from Chloroflexota bacterium, assembly GCA_022568195.1. Lineage (GTDB taxonomy): Bacteria > Chloroflexota > Dehalococcoidia > Lucifugimonadales > UBA3495 > JADFFS01. The sequence continues at coordinate 10,525 of JADFFS010000001.1, forward strand.
CAGGAGAATGGCGGATCGCCCGGGACCTGACCGATCGCGGATTGCTAGTTGCGTCTGTTCCCGTGCTCCTGCTCACAGACCGAGTAATGCTGGAGTTCGAAGTCGGAGACGTTTCCCAGGGTGAGGCTTTCTTGGAACGCCTGTTGGAAGACCCACACCGGACGGAACTCGACCAAGGTTGCAAGGCGATGGCGGTGGCGCTGGTTTCACGCATTAACGGAGTGGTCGAACATCTCGACGCCGCGAAGTCCATAGCCCAAGCCGTGCTCGAATCTGCCCCGGCGACCCCTAGTGCAACTGAAAGAGCCCGGATTGCCTTGGCATTGACGGCGGTGCAGCAGAAAGATATCACATTGGCAGCTAACCAGTACGCTGCCCTGAAGTCTCGGCAGGCCACCATGTTGTTTTGGGCGGTCAGCGCCGACCGGCTGTTGGGGCTCCTCTTATCCACGATGGGCGAAATAGATCAGGCACTGGTCCACTTCGACAATGCCCTAGCCTTCTGCCGTCGCGCTGGCTACCGGCCCGAATACGCCTGGACCTGCTACGACTACGCTGGCACCTTAATGTCGCGCGGTAGACCCGGTTCCCGGGCGAAGGCGATGTCATTACTGGACGAGGCCCTGGAAGTTAGCAGCGACTTGGGCATGCGTCCTCTCACGGAAAAGGCAGCAGCCCTTCGGGAGAGCGCCCCATCTCCCCAAGGCCGGGCACCCCAGTTCCCCGACGGTTTGACCCAACGGGAAGTGCAGGTATTGCGACTGGTCGCCACCGGCAAGACCGACCGGGAAATTGCGGACGAGCTGATCATCGGGGTCCGGACCGTGACCACCCACGTGGGCAACATCTTAGGAAAGACCCGCTCCGCCAACCGCACCGAAGCCGCCGCCTACGCCGCCCGGAACGGACTCACCTAGCTCACTGCACGCCACCTCGCCCCTCCGGCCACCACCTATTTCCTGTCAGAACCACTGTCCACCGGGTACGTCTGCCTCCCATCCTGCAGGTTTAGCATCCCCGATTTCAGAGGACAGGCCATCGGTTTAGGCGATGGGATTGTCGGTTCGACCTATCCATTTCCGTGCCAATTCGTACCCGCATTCGTAACTCTTCGCCGCCTACTCCTTGGACAATCCGCAGTTTCGCGGATGTACGCCCATGTCTAACCTACGTTTATACGAATAGTGTCGGAGGAGACGTCATGACCGCCCCGATAGCAACGCGGCGGCCTATTTATTACACCCATTGGGGTCTTTTACCTCAGCCCGAGTATAATGTCCAAAGCCCATCCTATTCCCCTGATGCCCTGGCTGGTATAGAATCTAATACAGGGCGACTTGGCGCCTGATGTATGCTGAGACCGAGGGTCGATAGCGACTGTGTTCGACGAATACGTCCTAATCCAAAAGGTCCTATCAGCAGTGCTGGTGGGCTACCTTTTGGGTTCTATTCCCTTCGCTCGCACCGCCGCGCGTCTGCGGGGCGTTGACATCTTCTCCACGGGCAGCCACATGGCCGGCACCGCCAATGTTTTCTGGAACATCGGCCGGTGGACCGGGACCTTGGTGTTCGTGGGAGACGTGGCCAAGGGCTCGGCGGCGGTTGTCATTGCCGGGCTGTTGGAAGTGCCCGCGCCCTTGATCCTGCTGGTGGCCGCCGCCGCGATATTCGGCCATTGGATGTCGGTATTTGCGCGCTTCCGAGGGGGCGACGGGATGGCCCCATTGATGGGTGTGACGCTGGCGATGGAACCGGCGCTGGCCCTTCTGGGAATCGCAGCCGGATTCGCCGTAATATTGCTGCTCTCGCACAGGCCGCTACGATCGTCTTGGGGAATAATCTGTTGCTTCGCGGTTATGCTGACGCTGAGCCTATACTACCAGGTCGACCGTGGCCTGGTGTTGGGCCTGACGTCGCTGGCCGGCCTGGTCCTGATACGTAGCACCTTGGTCCGGCGTCGAAGGACGCGCAGGGCCGGCGCGGGCGTGGCGCTGCCACTCAGCGCCATCGATCCTGAGCCAGACCTGGGACCTCCCGCGCCGGAGAGCCCATAGCTTCGAGGTTACCCCGGAGTCCTGCCCCGTTCCTGCTTTATCCCCCGCAGCTTCAAAACCCAGCCCAGGTCATCATCGTCGCTGGCTTCTGCTCTAAGGTCGGGCACCAGTTCCATGGCCTTTTCCAGGTGGGGTAAACAGCTTTCGACGTCACCGGACTGGGCGTATAACCGGGCCGCGTTGTAGTGAGCGGCGGCGAATTCCGGAGCGGATCCCACTGCCGCCAGGTACTCGGACAGAGCCTCTTCAATTTCGCCCAGGGCCTCGAAGGCGGCGCCCCGGTTGCTCAGAGACTCAGCGAAGTCGGGTCGCAAAGCCACGGCGCTGGCGTAGTCGCTCAGCGCTTTCTCATATTCCTCTTGGGCATCGAAGGCCAGCCCCCGATTGTTAAACGCCTCAGCATCGTCGGGCAAGAACTCGATGACCCGCGAGTAGTCGGTGATAGTGTCCTCGATATGACCCAGGTAGTAGTGGGTCCTGGCCCGGTTGAAGTAGGCGTCGCCATTAGACGGATTGCATTCGATCGCTGTGGTGTAATCAGCGATCGCCTCCTGGTGCTTCCCCAACTCGTCCTGGGACGCGCCCCGGTTCAAATAAGCGTTGGATAGTTCGGGGCGCAAAGCAATGGCCCGGTCGAACGCTTCCACCGCCTCCTCATGGCGGTCCAACCTGGCCAGGACGACTCCCCTGTTGTAGATTGCCTGAAGGTAATCGGGCCTTAGTTCGATGGCCCGGGCGTAGTCGCCCACGGCCAACTCCCTGGTCCGCAGGTCGTCGTAGGCGTTTCCCCTCTGGTAGTAGATCTCTGGCAGGCCGGACCCCTGTTCTAGCAGCAGGGTAAGGTGGTCTACCGCCTCTTGGGGTTGGCGCAACCGCAGGCAGGCCAGGGCCAGGTTGAAACGGGCGTCCGGATTGTCTGGCCCGTCTTCCAGCACATGCTGATAAACGGCGGCGGCGTCATCATACCTAGCCACCGCAAAACAACCGTTGCCGTAGACCAGTTCGCTTGTTTTTAGTCGGGACAGGGGCTCCAGCTCCGAGAGGACCTCTTCCACCTGCCGGCATGCCGCCCCGGTCAACCTACCGCCCCTGGGCCGGGGCGTCAAACGGTCCACGCCGATGGCGTGCTCGATCAGCAAATCGCCTAGTTGTTTTAATAGCTGTTTTAGTAGAGCGTCATTTCGAGGCATGGTTATTCAGGGCCTGGGCAGGCGGAGGTTGTTGCAGCCGGGCGCTGGGAATAGAACCTCTGGGATTTAAGGACTGAACGTAGACTAGTATAGGATACCATGCCGGTCCCTAGGGGACCCGCTCAAGTTGAACAATGAGGTCCCCAGCCGTAAAATATACTGAGAACGTCCACTCTTTACGAGGGAGTCACAAGTGACACAAGCGAGCGAGCCGGCCGTAATCATTTACACCCACCCCGACTGCGCCTTTTCTGCGGCCGCCAAAATGGACTACCGCCACCGCAACGTCGCCTACATCGAGATCGACGTTTCCAAAGAACCGGACAAAATCCCCGACCTATTAAAGCTGACCGGCGGCGAGCGCTTGACCCCCGTGATCGTCGAAAACGGCCAAGCCACCGTCGGATTCAAAGGCGGCTCTTGAGACTTCTAACCGAGGGCCAGTTGGCCCAACATTCGACCTTCTAAAAATTTCCCGGAGCCTTCACGGCCCGGGATACCTCTCACAGTCTGCACTGACATTCACTCATTGTTGCCCCTCTTAGGGTATGTTAGCATCCTGCCAGATTTCCCAGACTCACATTAGGACGGATGAGCGATGGCGAATGGTACCGACAAAGACAAGCAGGCGGCACTGGAAATCGCCCTGGCCCACATCGAAAAGGACTACGGCAAGGGTGCGGTCATGCGCTTGGGCGAGATCTCCCAGCTTTTGATGACCGAAGTCATCTCCACGGGCTCCTTGGCCCTGGACGTGGCCTTGGGTGCCGGGGGCGTCCCCAAGGGGCGAGTAACCGAGATCTTCGGGGCCGAGTCGGCGGGTAAGTCCACCCTGGCCATCCACATCATGGCCGAGACGCAAAAGGCCGGGGGTATCGCTGCCTACATCGATGTGGAGCACGCCATGGACCCAGCCTACGCCGGCAACTGCGGGCTGGACCTGGACACCTTGCTCATAGCCCAACCCGACAGCGGAGAACAAGCCCTGGATATTACCGAACAACTGGTACGCAGCGGAGCTATAGATGCTATCATCATCGACAGCGTTGCCGCCTTGGTCCCCCAAGCGGAGATCGAGGGCGACATGGGAGATGCCCACATGGGCGCCCAAGCCCGTTTGATGTCGCAGGCGCTGCGCAAGCTGACCTCCGCCATCCACCGCTCCCGCACGGCAGTCATTTTCATCAACCAACTACGGGAGAAAATAGGCGTCTCCTATGGCAATCCCGAGGTGACTCCAGGCGGCCGGGCATTAAAGTTTTACAGCTCTGTGCGCATCGACCTGCGCCGCATCGAATCCATCAAGCAGGGGACGGAAATTATAGGCAGCCGGATACGCGCCCGGGTAGTAAAGAACAAGATCGCGGCTCCATTCCGGGTTGCCGAGTTCGACATCATGTTCAATCACGGCATCAGCAGAATGGGCGACCTGTTGGAGCTGGGCACTACTCAAGGGATAGTGAAAAAGTCTGGGGCCTTTTACTCATACGGGGACACCCGCCTGGGCCAAGGGCGGGAGAATTCCAAGGAGTTTTTGACTCAACACCCAGAGATCGCTGCTTCCCTGGAGGCCCGCATTCGCGACCAGTCACCATCCCAAGGTGTTCCTCCCGCGACAGAGCCGCCTGCTGACGAGAACGATGCGGGCAGCCTCCTTGCCACTTCGCCGCCTGCTGACGAGAACGATGCGGGCAGCCTCCTTGCCACTTCGCCGCAGACCGAGGAGACCGAATAGCGGTCGCTCTCAACAGCGGGCGTTCTGATCCGCTGCCATTCGGTTTGGTGGACCGGCCCATAACCGGCATCTTCGCGTCTGAATTTGCCAGCTTAAGCGTGACCAGCAATCTATGGAGCAGGACACCGAAAAACAGCGGGACGCCGATTACGTAAGCGCTACGCGGTCCGCCCTCCACCTCTTGAGCTACCGGGCCCGCAGCGAAGCCGAGGTCCGGCGCCGTCTATCCCGCCGCCATCACGCCCACACCATCGAATCGGTGATCGAAACTCTCAAGGCCCAGGGGTATTTGGACGATGCCGCCTTCGCTCGCCAGTGGCGCAGCCAAAGGGAGCGGCGGCGGCCCCGAGGGCAGGCCTTGCTGCGGCAGGAATTGACGCGCTTGGGGGTTTCCGCGGAGGTGGTCCGGGAGGCTCTGGAGGATTTCAACGCTGGGGACAACGCTTATCGTGCCGCCCAGGGGCTGGCGACGCGCCTGGCGGGAAAGGATCACCCTGAATTCCGGCGGCGTCTCTGGGCCCACCTGCAACGCCGGGGGTTCGAGCATGCCGTGATTGGCGAAACTGTACAGGCTCTTTGGCAAGAGCTGCGGGAGAGCCTAGCGGACCCGTTGCACGGCGACGAAGACTCCAGCGATGATCAAGAGTAAGCCAAAGGGTCCATAAAACGGCCCGACTATCAACCAGGTGATAAGAAAGGCGCCTCCCACCGAGCTGCCGGCGATCAAGGCCAATCCTTTGCTCCGCTTCCGGTTCACCGAAAGGCTGAGCAGTTCCCCAGCCCCGTAGCCCAAGCCCAAGGATACCAGGCCAGGCAGGTATGGGATTGCACCGAAAATGGAAATGAACACCGACCACAAAATACCACCAAAAAGGGCGATCGCTACTGCGGTACCGATAGCGCGCGCGTAGTAGGCAGGCTGGACATCGAAGGTGGGCATCCGTACTGCCTTGCCACATTCCCGGCAACGTATACCCACCGGAGCCTGCACCATGCACTGGGGGCAGATCGCCTTGCTACACTGACTACAGGACAGCCCTGTCTCTACGTCCGGATGCCAGTGACAGTGAGTAACCGTCTCCCGGCCTTGTTCTCTCGGTTGTGACTGTTCCATGTTACTTCGTAGACTGCCTGCCAGCTAATCGGCGCCTCGCGGAGTTCGGCTGACCCACTCGGCTCGGTCGTCCACGTCCCGGTCCCGAAACAACCGGTTGAGTAAGACTTTTCTACGAGGCAAGCCTACAGGAAGAGGAGTCCAATTGGATAGCAGGCGTTTCAACACCACAAGTGCCAGCACACCTGCACAATACAAACTGATTACCAGGGGGTCGCCCAGCACGACCGCCCAAACCGGCAGCGTGGCCAAGGCGATTAGCACCCAGACGCCAGAGCTTCGAGTGAGCGCCCAGCCAGCCAGCATAATCACCAGGAACGCGGCCAGAATCCAAGGCGCCAGCGCCAACAAGCTGCCGCCGGCTACCACTATGCCCCGGCCACCCTGGAATCTGATGTAGGGTGACCAGTTATGTCCAGCGATGGCTAGTAAGGGAGCGACCATCAGCAAGACCGATGACCGGTCCAAGCCCATGAGGTATTGGCCGATCCAGACGGGAGTGGCGCCTTTGACGAAAATTTCGAATATACCCATTGGGACCACCCACCCTTTCCCCATGAGGCGGAAAAGGTTGGACCCTCCCACGTTCCCACTGCCGTACTTTCTTATGTCAAGACCTTTGGACAGTTTTGCTATCAGGAAGGCCGTTGGCACGGCCCCCAACAAGTAGGAGAAGATATAAAGCCCGGCGAGTTCCATACCTTAGCCGGTAAAGAGTCGGCCGCTAATGGGGGCTCACTGGCGCCAGGGTCTTCGCCACCTCTTCGAGCCGCTGCACCGTCTCCAGGGGAGGTCCCATGGTCCCCGGCAAGGGCTCATCCGAATTGCCCAAGCCATGATAGTCGCTACCCCCGCAGGGGATGAGATCGTAGCGTTTGGCAAGTTCGACTAGCTGCCCCACAGTCTCCTCGTTGTATTTGGCGTAGTAAACTTCCATCCCCACCAAGCCAGCTTCTTTTAGCACGGCGATGGTTGCTTCCATGTCCGCCAGATACGCCGGATGGGCCAGCACGGGAACGCCGCCGACGCCGGTCAGCAGTTCCACCGTTTCCGCCGGTGTCATCCGGGTTCTTTCCACGTAGGCGAGCCCGTTTCGTCCCAGGTATTCCGGGAAAGCATCCTTGGGCTCTTTGCAATAACCCCTTTCCACCATGGCCAGAGCGATGTGGGGGCGGCCTACCGAGCCATCACCCGCGATTTCCTGTACGCGTTCCCATTCGATCTGGATACCCAGGGACGCCAGTTTCTCCACCATGGACCGTGCCCGGTCCACGCGGCCATGGCGAAACCGTAACAATGTCTCTTGAAACTGGGTGTTCTGATACTGGATAAAGTAGCCCAGCATGTGGACTTCATCGCCGGGCACATCGGCGCTGAGTTCGATCCCCGGGATGATCCGCAGGTCTGGGAACTCTTCGCCCGCTCGATAGGCTTCGGCCAGGCCCTCGGTGGTGTCATGGTCGGAAATGGAAACTTGCTTCAGCCCTTTGCTGGCCACTAAACGTACCAACTCGGTGGGAGAAAGCCTTCCATCCGAGGCCGTAGTGTGCAGGTGCAGGTCGACCAGCGCCGCCATACTAAGTCTCCATCCTGTCAAGTCGCTCTATCGATACGGCCTTTCCGGAGCTGGAGTCGACCTCCACCAAGACCGAGTTCATCAAGACCGGCCCACCGGCCACAGTCAGACGTTGCGGCAGTCCGGTCAGGAACCGGTCCAATACCGCGCCGGTTTCGCTGCCGATTACCGAGTCCACGGGGCCCGTCATCCCCACATCGGTCACATAGGCCGTGCCCTTAGGAAGAATCCGGGTGTCAACCGTGCCCACGTGGGTATGGGTGCCCAATACCGCGCTGACCCGCCCGTCCAGATACCATCCCATGGCCTGCTTTTCCGACGTCGCTTCGGCATGGAAATCAACGATGATGACGCCGGGTTCAGTCTCGCGGCCGGTCTCTTTCAATAATCGGCTGGCAGTGCGGAAGGGGCAATCCAAGGTGGGCATGAACACCCGTCCCATCAGGTTCACGATCATCACGTCGCCTTGAATCATATAACCGTGGCCGGGCGCATCGGGGTAGTTGGCCGGTCTCAGGAGAGGCAGCCCTTCATCCATATGTGGGATGATTTCCTTTTGGTCCCAGATATGATTCCCCGAGGTGAGGATGTCCACTCCGCTTTCCAGCAACTCATAGGCGGTCTCGCGGGTGATGCCGAAGCCACCGGCAGTGTTCTCCCCATTGGCGATCACCAAGTCGATGCTATGCTCCTCCCGCAACGCCGGCACCAAGTTGCGGATGGCCCGGCGTCCCGGCTTGCCGATGATGTCCCCTATCATCAGTATGCGCAAAACTGGATTCTCCCTGGTGGATGCAGTTAAAAGGGACCCACCCCGATACAATCGGGGCTGGGCCCCCTCTGATTCAGCGATCACCGATGACGCTGACGCGTCCGCCTGACGTTGTCTGGCTTGCCTGCCAGACCGGAACCGTGTTGTCGCGTTCAGCCGACGCCGGAAAGGGGCGCGGCAACGCTACCGGGCATACTCGACGCTGCGGGTTTCCCGTATGACGGTAACCTTGATTTGACCGGGGAAGACCAAGTCTTCCTCAACCTTTCTGGCTATGTTCCGGGCCAGGGATGCTGCCTCGACATCATCCATGTCCTCGGGCTTAACCATTACACGTACTTCTCGCCCGGCCTGTATCGCGAAGGCCCGCTCTACTCCACCGAAGGCGGTGGCTGCCTCTTCCAGGTCCCGGAGCCGTTTCACATATAGCTCCAAGGACTCCTTGCGAGCGCCGGGCCTGGACGCGCTGATGGCGTCGGCAGCGGCGATCAGGAACGACTCGATGGTTTCGTGCTCGTCGTCGTGATGCTCCAGTATCCCCCGATAGGAGCTGTAATTGATCCCGTGCTTCTGGGCGATCTCAGCCCCGATTTCAGCGTGAGGCCCGGAAACCTCGTGGGTCAAGGCCTTACCGATATCGTGGAGCAATCCTCCCACTTTGGCCACCTCGATGTTGGCCCCGGCCTCTGCGGCCAACATGCCCGACAGGAGCGCAACCTCGATGGAGTGCTTCAACACGTTTTCGCCGTAGCTGTACCGGTACTTGAGCTGGCCCAATAGCCTTATCAGCTCCGAATCCAGACCGCTGATCCCAACCTCGAAGGTGGCTTGCTCGCCGGCCTTCCAGATAGTTTCCTCGATCTCCTTTTGGGCCCGGGCTACCACATCCTCGATCCGAGCCGGTTGAATCCGGCCGTCGGAGATCAGCTTCTCCAACGCCAGACGAGCGACTTCCCTCCGCACCGGGTCAAAACAGGAAATGGTAACGACTTCCGGAGTGTCGTCGATGATTACATCCACTCCGGTCAGGGATTCCAACGTCCTAATATTCCGGCCTTCGCGGCCAATGAGACGACCCTTCATCTCATCATTGGGTAGGGAAACAACAGAGGTGGTCGACTCGGAAACCACGTCCGTGGCCAGACGGTTGATGGCCAGGACTATGATCCGCCGAGCGTTTTCGTCAGCACGCGCTTTGAACTCTTTTTCCAGCTCATAATGGCGGCGAGACAGGCCGTGTTGGGCCTCTTCTTCGCCCCGCTTCAGAACCATCTGGCGCGCGTCTTCTACGTTTAGGCTAGCGATTTCCTCGAGTTTTTGCAGTTGTTGGGACTTTGCAGCCTCTACTTCAAGGAGGGCTTCCTGAACTCCGGCTTCCTTAACGCCCAACTCTTTCTGCTGGATTTCAAGGTTTTCAACTTTGTGCTCTAGCTGCTCTTCCCGTTGCAGGTGCCGGCGTTCCATCCGGTTGACCTCTTGCCGTTGCTCCTTGACCTCGTTCTCACCGGCGGTCCGCAACTGCAGAACCTCTTCCTGAGTCGCTAGATGCAGCTTTCTCTGCTCTTCTTCTGCCTGGTTGATTATACTGGCTGCCCTCGCGCTTGCGCTTTGAATCCTCGTACCGTCGACCTTAGACCTGAGTAGTAACCAAGCTGCTGCCCCTATCCCTGTGACCGCTAGGACGGCAAGGACTACGATGATTGTGGTTGTCAACACAATTTCACCTCTCCTCTCCGCCAACTGTGACTAAAATGCTATCTGCCATATCGTACTATGCTAACTATAAGGGTTACTGGTGTCAAGGCGAATCAGGTCTTAACTGGCGGTGTCGCGGCGAGATTTTCCAGCCATTTTCAGTCGTGGGATCCTACTTATCGGGCGCGATCGGCGGCAATCAGCCGCGCCCAACAACCGGCTCCGAGAGATCTAAACTTAGTCTGGGACAGTACCAAGCCGGATCTGGCCGCATAATGACGTCTAGCCGCCCTAATCTGCTATTGAGGCTAGAACGCGGCTGGATTATAATGCATTGGATGATGTCCGATTCCCACATTCCCCTCAGGTGGCAATAGATGGCGGAACTGGATTACTACCAGGTCCTGGGTGTTGCCCGGAACGACAGCGAGGAGGAAATCCGCAAAGCCTTCCGCAAGAAGGCAATGGAATATCACCCTGACCGGAACAAGAGAGCCGACGCTGAAGAAAAGTTCAAGGAGATTAACGAAGCGTACCAGGTGCTCTCTGACACACAAAAGCGGGCCCAATACGACCGGTATGGCCGCGCCGGCATCAGCTCCAACGGTGGGGCCGACCGCCCATTCGAAGGCTTTGACGTATTCGGCGGTTTTGGTGACATCTTCGATTCTTTCTTTGGAGACGCCGCTGGCCGCAGAACCCGACAGGTCCAGCGTGGTGAAGACATCCAGCGACGGGTAAACCTGAGGTTCGAAGAAGCGGTTTTTGGCACCGAGCGGAAATTGGAAATCACCCGCCTAGAGCGGTGCCAACGCTGCTCCGGACGAGGCAACGAGCCGGGAACAGACCTGAAGACCTGCGCCACCTGCCGGGGTACTGGCCAAGTCCGCCGGTCTCAACGCAGCATTTTCGGTCAATTCTCCCAGGTGACCCCGTGCTCCAGTTGCCAAGGGTCCGGCCATACCATGCAAACCCCCTGCAAAGACTGCCGGGCTGCCGGCGTGGAGAGGCATAAGCGCAACATCGCAGTGAGCATTCCCGCAGGCGTCGAGTCTGGCATGCAGGTACGCCTGAGTGGTGAAGGCGACGTTGGCCGGGACGGCGGTCCCCCAGGCAATCTCTACGTCTACGTGGATGTCCAGGAACACGAGTACTTCACGCGGGATGGCAACGACCTGATTTACCGCTTGCCCATTAACCTGGCCGAAGCCGCTCTGGGAGTGGAAAAGCAGATCCCCACCCTGGATAACACTCCAGAGACCCTCAAAGTACCCCAGGGGACCCAGCCGGGCGCCGAATTCCGCATCCGTGGCAAAGGTATACCCCACTTGCAGAGCAGCCGCCGCGGCGACCTGCGGATCCTGGTGGACATGCAAGTGCCCCGCTCGCTGGATGCTCACCAGAGGAAGCTGCTGGAAGAGCTGTCCAGGTCCTTCAACTCCATCGGCGACACCTCCAACGGCGACACCGGGGATCTATCCGGTCCCGACCAGGACAGCGACGACAACAAAGACAAGGGCTTGTTCGACAAGATCAAAGACGCCTTTGTCTGAGTGCTAATGGGCCCCGGCCCTGTCTGGAAGGTTCCGCCCTGGCAATACCCGGTGGCCCGGCGCTGATCCACCCGTCCGCTTCTCCGTTCCTTGTTCATCAACCACGGCGCGCCACGTTTTAGCCGGCGTAGGCTCCAAGTAGGGTTTTTCGCGAATGTCCATGGCCTGGCAAGAGTTAAGCATTGCAGTCCCCCACGAGTATGTAGAGCCCATCTCTTACTTATTCAGCCGGTACGGGCGCGGACTGGGTATGGAACGGGACGGTCCCGACCGCATCCTGCTACGCACCTACCTGCCGGGCAACTCTCGCCAGAGACTGGCCCGGATCGAAGTAGGTATCAACCTGATCAACATCCTCCAACCCTTGGGAGAGATTAACATCAGGCTGTTGCCCGAGGACGAAGACTGGCAGAAGCAGTGGCGCAGCCATTTCAGCTTGTTGCGAGTGGGACGCCACTTGGTCATCAAACCCTCTTGGATCGAATACGAAGCCGCCCCAGGCGAAGTGCTGGTGGAGCTGGACCCGGGCATGGCTTTCGGCACCGGTTACCATCCCACCACCCATACATGTTTGCAAGCAATCGAAGAGTTGTTGCAACCCGGCATGGCCGTCCTGGACCTGGGAACCGGATCGGGTATCCTGTCCATTGCCGCGGTCAAACTGGGCGCCAGCAGGGTAGTGGCGTTGGACATAGACCCCCAGGCCGTTCGGGCCGCCCGGCAGAACCTGCGGCGCACCCGGGTCCAGAAGCAGGTTGCTCTGACCCAGGGAAGTGTGCCCCACCCACTGGCCGGCCATGGCTCATTCGACCTAGCGGTGGCCAACATCTCCGCCAGGGCCGTACGGGAGCGGGCTCCCTTCGTCCTTCCCACCTTGAAGCCCGGCGGCCGCCTGATCGCCTCGGGTATCATGGACCACCAACGCCAGGAGGTCCACGAAAGCTTGGAGGAACTGGGGTTTTCCTTAAGCGGAGAGTGGACTCAAGACGAGTGGGTGACGCTGGTTTACAGCGCTCCAACCGATCCATAACTGCTGATGCCGGCAACGGCGCAACGTGAAAGCGGTTTTGTTGCATTTTCTCCAGTCACAAGGTACCATCGGTCTGCCTGAGGCGGACTCCCTAATCACCCTTCTCGGCACGCCGGCGGCCCCGACATTGCAACACCCGCCAGCAACTCGCTGTACAAGCAGGTTTTAATGGAAAAAGTGGAGCTTAGCCGCTTCCAAACCCAGGGAATATTGGGCACCGGAGCCGATTACGAAGTCCGGTCAGCTCTGGACCAGGAGACCGGGAAACAGGTGGTCCTGAAGCGGCCCATGCCCCAGATGATCAGCCGCAAGTTGCATGGCAGCACCGAGGCTCGTACCGAACGCATGCTCCAGTTTTTCCAGGACTTCGGCGACTCCATATCTGGAGTATCTCCGCCGGTAGGCTACACTGATCCCGGCAACCACGATGATTTTTATGGCGACTCACTGGGTCAGGAGTATCGAGTGATCGTTGAGGAGAGGGCCGCGGGAATTCCCCTCCTGGTTGGAGACATGATGGCGCGCATCACCGGCGTGCCCATTGGCCTAGGTCAGAACCTGTTCGCCTTATTCCCCCTGTTCCAGCCGGAAGGGCAGGGCAGGTTCCCGGTACACCAGCAGCTTATGGATACCGAAGAATCCTTCTTCAAAGCCGGATTTGTCCTGCTGGACCTTCGCCCCCAAAATTTGTTTTACCAGCCCGCATCTGGCCGGATCACCATCGTCGACTGCGCCGACCTGGTTAGCGCCAACGGGGAGACCAAACCTGGTTCCAGGACTCCTCGGGACATTCACGACTTCTACCTGGAGCTCTTGAAGTTTTACACCACTCCGAAAAGCCCGCCGGAACAGGCCGCAGACTATCGCCAGCCCTACGGCCTGCGTCCGGTGGTCCGATTTGAACAGGAACTGGACGAAATGGCGGACGGATTTCGGGAATCCTCCGGCCCCAGCGAAGACGCCATGCTCCACCTGATCTCCAGAGTCCGGGAGCGGGGCTACAGCGATTTCGAGGGCTTTCGTCAGGATCTGAACGCCTATTTGGAAACGGTCTCGGCCAGAAACCAGAGCCTGTCCGAATCGGGACAATCCCGGCAAGCCTGGAATGAAGCCCTTGGCTGGCTTAAGGGAGATCACTGGCAGCGTTATATTTTCGATCCCGAGGTAGAGTTGGTGGCCTTTGACCTCTAGCTGAAGGCATGCCCGTTAACCGGGACGATTGGGTCATCCAAACCAACTGCTAATCGTAGAGGACGATTTACATGCTCGGCAGCACGGTGGCGACTTTTCAAGACAATTCGGCCCACGGTGAGGACAACTTTCTAATTCTAGACCTGGGCAATAATGCCTTTTTGGACGCGGTGATGGACGGCGTTACCGGCCACGGCGGGGAAGAAGCCAGCCAGTCGGTGGTGGACGCCCTGGCCGCCGCATCCATCAAATCCCCCGATGATGTAGTCGGCGTGTTGGAAGAGGTCAACGCGGAGTTCTACCAGGTAGGCGGCGGACGCTTCTTGCTCACCACTGTATCCGTGGCTCTGTTCCTGGAGGACAGGCTCTACATCATTAGCGCAGGGGACAGCCCGGTGTTTACCGTGGGTTCCGACTCTTTTCAGCAGCTTGCCGGCAGAGTTGGGGGGTTCCTGCACGCGGGTGTGGCCCGTGCCGTGGGCGCCGCCGAGACCCTTTCCAACCTCAACCGCGCCGAAATAGGACCGGCAGCCGGCGACAGGTTGGTGCTGGCCACCGACGGTGTTACCGACAACATCATGGTTGGAGAGTTGGTGGATATGATTCGTGCCGCCTCTACTCCCGATGATGCCGCGACCCAAGTAAACGGCACCGTGGCGTCGAGAATAGAGGAGGGCGCCCTTCCAGCCCAGTTGGGTAGGCGATTCCGTCACGACGACCGGACCGGAATATTCCGATTCTTCAACACGTAAGCCTCAAGGAGTTCGCTACCAGCCTCTTCTTGAACATAATTCGATAAGCCGCCCCTTGTGGCTATGGGTTAGATATTGCTACAATTCAGGCGCTCAAAATCGCCATCGTGAGCGGAACGTGAGAAAGGAGTCAATTTAGTGGGCAAAATAAAGGTTGCAATTATCGGCGTTGGCAACTGCGCCTCTTCCTTTGTCCAGGGAATACACAAGTACGTGGAACTGCCGGAGGACACCGTTGTCCCAGGTATTATGCACAACAGGATTGGCGATTACCGGATAGAGGACATTGAAGTAGTCGCTGCCTTTGACATCGACCAAAACAAGGTGGGCAAAGATGTCTCAGAGGCCATCTTCACCGAACCAAACAACACATTGAAATTCGCCGAAGTTCCCCACATGGGCGTGACGGTAGAACGCGGCATGACCCATGACGGCATCGGAAAGTATGTGTCACACCTGGTCAAAAAGTCCCCACATTCCACCGCTGATATCTCCGGCATACTTAAAGACCGCGGAGTAGACGTTGTAATCAACTACTTGCCCGTCGGCAGCGAAATGGCCACCAAGTGGTATGTGGAGCAAATACTCGAAGCCAGATGCGCCATGATAAATTGTATCCCGGTGTTCATCGCCCGCGAGGATTACTGGGGCGCCAGGTTTGAAGAACGGGGCGTGCCCATCGTGGGTGACGACATTAAATCCCAGCTGGGCGCGACCATCACCCACCGGGTGCTGACCCGTTTGTTTGAAGATCGCGGAGTGAAAATCCTGAACACCTACCAGTTGAACTTTGGGGGCAACACCGACTTCCTGAACCTACTGGAACGGGAGCGCACCGTTTCCAAACGAATTTCCAAGACCTCCGCGGTTACCTCCCAGATGACCAATGGGATAGACCCAGACAACATCCACGTCGGACCCAGTGACCATGTCCCGTGGCTCCAAGATCGTAAATGGTGTCACATCCGTCTGGAGGGTCAGTCCTTTGGAGGCGCGCCCATCAACATGGAAGTAAAGCTTGAAGTGTGGGACAGCCCCAACTCGGCTGGCGTGGTGGTGGACGCCGTCCGGTGCGCCAAACTAGCCCTAGACCGGGGCATCGGGGGCGCCCTGGTCGGCCCCAGCTCCTACTTTATGAAGTCTCCGCCGAAACAGTTCACCGACGACGTTGCGAGAGACATGCTAGAGGCCTTCATCGCAGTCGAGGAATAGCTGGGGCGCGCTTCTATCGGCCGCCTGCACCCAGCCGGCTGCACCGTTGGGGGAAATCTTTGAAGATCGCAATGGTGTCACCCTACGACTTCACCTGGCCAGGTGGTGTGACCGCCCACGTCACCCAGCTTGCCCGCCAGTTGGGCCGTACCGGCCACGAAGTCCAGGTGCTGGCGCCCCATTCCCCCTCCAGAGAGTATTCCAGCCCCGATGATTTCATCCGGCTGGGGCGTTCTGTGCCCCTGCCCAGCGGAGGCTCAATCGCTCGTGTCTCCTTGTCCTGGTGGCTGTATCCCAAAGTCCGGGCGCTATTGCAGCGGGAAGACTTTGACATCATCCACCTCCACGAGCCGATGGCCCCCATTCTCCCCTTGTGCGTCCTGGAGTTTTCCCAGGCCGTAAACGTGGGGACTTTCCACGCTTCCTACAAACACCAACACCTGTACCGGTTGAGCCATCCGATCATCAAGCGGTGGCACGCGCGTCTCCACGGCGGCATCGCCGTCTCACCGGCAGCCCAGCGCTACGTCAACAACTCCTTCCCTGGGGACTACAAGATCATCCCCAACGGCATCGACGTGGACCACTTCTCCAACAACCCGGCGCCTTGGCCCGAGTTCATGGACGGGAAGACCAACATTCTATTCGTAGGCCGCTTGGAGAAACGCAAGGGGCTCAAGTACTTGCTGGAGGCGTACAGCCGCTTGAAATGGGAACTTCCCGACACCCGGTTGCTTGTGGTCGGCCCGGGCAACCCGGACCGGGACTCCCACCACATTCTCAGCGCCCGGGCCATGAAAGACGTTGTCTTTTTGGGCAAGGTGTCCTACCAAGACCTGCCTCGATACTACGCAACCGCCGACATTTTCTGCGCTCCGGCCACCGGCGCCGAAAGCTTTGGCATAGTTTTGCTGGAGGCCATGGCAGCGGGTAAGCCCATTGTCGCCTCCGACATCGAGGGTTACAACGCGATTGTTTCCCACGGGCGCCAGGGGCTTCTCTTCCCCCGCAAGGACACCGAAGCCCTGGCTGCGGCGCTGGCTCTCTTGGTCCAGAACCCGGAGATGGCTCAAAGCATGGGAGCGCGGGGCCGGCAGGACGTTGAGACATACCGGTGGGACAAGGTCGCCTCCCAGGTTGTTGACTTTTACTACGATTGTTTGAGCTCAGCCAATGGCCATTCCCGGACGCGAACAGGTTAGAGCGGCACTACTTCGCTACGTAGAGCTGCCCGGTGCTCGCTTTCTCAAGGCACTCAAGCTCACCCCCAATGCAGTAACCCTTCTTGGATTTGCTGTGTCAGTGGTTGCCGCCTACCTGGTGGGATCGGGCTGGCTTCTGGCCGGCGGCGTTGTGTTCTTGCTGGGCGGTGGTTTGGACCTGATGGACGGCGCGCTGGCTCGTCTGACCGGCACCGAAAGCCCCTTCGGCGCTCTGCTGGACTCGGTGTTTGACCGGCTGGGAGAAGCTGCGCTGTTCGTGGGGCTCGCCGTCTACGGTCTCCGGGCCGGCTTCGGCGACCACTACCTGATGTTCTTCATGACCGTGTTGCTCCTGGCTTTGATATTCTCCCAAGGCGTGAGCTACCTGCGGGCCCGGGGAGAGGGCCTGGGGGTGTTTACCCGCGCCGGGGTGATGACCCGCCCGGAGAGGGTTGTCCTACTGGGAATCGGTTTGCTGATCGGCCAGATAGTTTGGGTCCTGCTGGCCATCGCCGTGGTGTCATGTTTTACCCTGTTCCAGCGAATGTTTACCATCCGTCACCAGCTGGACCAGGGTGGATAAGCAGCAGTTTCCCGTGTAAACTGATAATCTGCTTTGGCCGCACGACTAGAGCGGTCGGCGCCTTCGCGGGACCACCGTCACCAGTTAATCCAGTTGCTTCCAGGAGCCTGCAGGATAATGCAGCAGCCCATCATATCCGACCAGGACAAAAGCCGGCTCAAGCGCAGCTTCCGCAAAGACCTCAAGGGCCCGGTCCATCTACGCCTGTTCACCCAAAAGCAGTCGGTAATCACCATCCCGGGACGGGAGTGTCCCTCCTGTTCCCAGACCCAACAGCTGATGGAGGAGTTGGCCAGCCTGTCGCCGAAGATCAACCTGGAGACCATTGACTTTTACGGCGAACCACAGGTAGCCAGGGATTCGGGCGTCACCAGGATTCCGGCGGTAGTCCTCAGCAAAGACAGCACCTCCCGGGCCAAGTTTTACGGGTCTCCCATGGGCTACGAAGTGGCCACCATCGTAGACGGAATTAAGGCCATCTCCCGGGGCGTCAGCCCCCTGAGCATGGACACCCGCAAAAAGCTGAGGCAAGTCAGCCAGGACGTTCATATCCAGGTCTTTGTGACCCCAGCCGACGCCAACTGCCCCGGTCTGGCCCGTTTGGTCCATGCCATGGCCCTGGATTGTCCCTTCATCACGGCCGATGTGGTGGAAATTCAGGAGTTTCCGGCGCTGGCTCGCACCTACGGTGTCCGCTCGGTGCCCTTTACGGTAATCAACGAGTACATCCGGTTCGCCGGCGTCGTCACCGAGAGCCAGCTTCTGGAAAAAGTGTTGCAGGCCGGGGTAAGAGCAACTCAAGAAAAGGGCTGACCTAACTTTGAATTAGAGTCATGGTTAGCGAACAACGGCTGGGACTGGTACGGTAGGCCGGAGTTATAGATAAATAACCGTCGCACCGGCCCGGCTTATTGGGAGTCGAGACGGGTGATAGGGGTGGCCCCCTGGGTCACTGATGGGCCAAGGACAGACTTCACCAGGAGAGATACCTTGCCCAATGAGATGAATGGAGACTTGAACGGCCGGGGTTTGAAGATCGCGGTGGTGGTCGCCCGCTTCAACGAGATCATTACTCGACAATTGCTCAACGGAGCGTTAGACACATTGGCGCGCCACGGTGTAGAGGACGATGACATTAGCGTCGCCTGGGTTCCGGGTTCCTTCGAATTGCCGGTGGTCGCCAAGACCTTTGCCCAGACGGGCAGGTACGACTCGGTCATTTGCTTGGGGGCGGTAGTCCGGGGAGAGACCGGACACTACGAGATGGTTGCCGGACACGCGTCCGGGGGCATTGGCAGCGTTTCGCTGGAGACAGGAATACCCACCATATTCGGTGTGCTGACCACGGAGAACATGGATCAAGCACTCAATCGCTCCGGGGGCAAAGCTGGCAACACCGGCAGCACCGCTGCGGTTGCGGCCATCGAAACCGCTCGGTTGATTCAGGCCATCAGAGCCGGCTAGAGCCGCCGGCGTTCAGCGGCGGATATGTCTCATAACCTGGCGGGCAAACTCGCGGGCGGCTAAGTCCCACTGCCGGAGCCTAGCATGAAATTTGGCGTGACCATTCCCAACAACTGGGGCGTAGAAGACCCTCAGCAGGTGTTGGCTATGGGCCCTGCGGCCGAGGACCTGGGCTACGACTCCTTGTGGGTGATGGACCATCTGTTCAACACCGGTTACATCGGGGAACGGCTGGATGACAAGCCCTATTACCACCCCTTGGCAACGTTGTCTTACCTGGCAGCCACCACCAAGCGGGTCTTGCTGGGCACCTCGGTATTGGTCCTGCCCTACCACAACCCGGTGGAACTGGCTAAATACACCGCCAGCTTGGACCAGATGTCTGGGGGAAGGTTGATCCTGGGTGTGGGCGTAGGGGCTATGACAGAGGAATTTGAGGCTCTGGGCATTTCCATGCGCCAAAGAGGCTCGCTGACCAACGAGTGTATCACCATCATGAAAGAGCTGTGGACCAACCACGATCCTAGCTACCACAGCCGACGCTGGGATTTCTCCGGCCTGAGGTTCTCTCCCAAGCCTCTGCAAAAGCCCCACATACCGCTGCTGATCGGTGGCTCCAGCCCCGGAGCATTACGCCGGGCGGCCACCCTGGGCGATGGTTGGCATCCTTCTGGGTTGTCTCCCGAGGAATTCAGCTTGGGCCGGAGAGAGATACGCGAGTTGGCCCAAGCAGCCGGCCGGGACCCGGACGCGTTAACCATGTCCCTGCGGCTGGAGGTTGAGGTTCACGGCAGGCCTTCCAGCGACCGGGCTGCCGGCCGCGCCAGGCTTTTCGGAGACGATCCGGACCAGCTGGCTGCCTCCATCGCCGCCTACCAGACTGCCGGCGTGGACCACGTCGTCTTGGCCTTGAACTCTGGGGATGTCCCAGCCCTCAACAAATTGATGGACACCATCGCCAGGGAAGTCATTCCCCGGTTCCGCTGACCGTAGCCCGCCCAGGGCCGGTCGACTCACTGAACTCGGAGACACCAATTGATCACATGTGAGAACTGACGAACCTTCCCGAACGTTCAATCCACAGGATGTCGCCGCCGGCGTCTATTGCAGGCTTCTCTTGAAAGAAGTCCCTTGGTGGCGTAGGGTTCCGAATAAATTAGCTTTCTCTCTATTCCTCTTCCCTCGTTTCCTCTTCCTGAGTTTGCTCCTGCGCGACTTCGGACATTCCGCTCCAAGCCTGATGTAACGCCTCTATTTCCTGCTGGCCGGGTTCAATATCGCCATAGTGGGCCGACTGGAACCCGTCCACGATCCGGCGAACCGGCTCCCCCGGCAGCAAGCCTTGCAAGGTTCCCTGGTGCTCCCTAGGCGTCTGCCACTCTTCCCGGGGCCGGCCCAACCGGGACGCCACCCGTAGAAGCGCGTGGTAAAACTCCCGGGGGGTTCTCGGCTCGGGGTCTGGCTTGTCACCGCGGTTACCTGCGGAAACCAGGTTGTTCCACCACTCGTTAAGCAGCGCGGATAGGTCATCGTTGGCCCGCTTCCAGCTAAACAGCGACTCCCGGGTCTCTTCCACTTCACCCGGCACCCGTAGCAAACGCCGAAATCGGAAGACACGGTACAGGATCCAAATCGCCACACCGGTAGCCGCCAGGAACCCCAACCACTTCAGCAAGGCCACCAGCAACGAAGGCGGGCCACCATCCCCCGCCTCGGCCTGCATGGACTCGTGGAACTGCCGCATTTGTTCCTGCGCCCGCTCCAGGCCGCTCAGGTCCCCGCCTCCGAACATGCTGGATAACCAGTTGCCCAAGGCGACCAATAGCCCTGCCACGAACCCCAAGGCCAGCAGCAGCGGTTTGATGACCCAGAATCCAATGGTGAGGGCCATCTTCAGGACCAAGCGGGTAACATCGTCCAGACCGCCCAAGCCCACGGCGCTGATCAACAACCCCAGCAGCAGCACCGCTCCTACGCTCACGCCGATGGGCACCCACCAGTCCAGAGACATTTCCTGGGCATCACTGGCTTCGGAAGCAAACCTGGCCAAAGAGAGCCCAGCCAATCCCACGCCAAAGAACCCCACTATCAGATAGCCATTGATGATCCGGGCGTCACTGAGGCTGTCCATCAACACCGCCACGAAGAGCACCACCATACCCCACTGAAAGGAGCTTCGCATGGTATCCAGGGTAGTCTCGTCGTGGGCAATGGTGCTGCCGCGCCACCACAGCAGGACCAGGAAGGCAAAAACCAACACCTGCCGGAACACCGTATCCAAACCGGCGCCGAGGAACGATCCAACGGGTATAATCCCCATCCCGGTGTGGAGGTGAGACAAAATGAGCACTGAAAGTAGGCTGATGCTCACCCCCGCGAACCCGCGGAGGTTGGGCGAAAAGCGCAGCGTCTGCACGTAAAAGGACAGCAAATAAGACCAAATCAAGCCCAGCAACACCAACCAGAATGGAAGCGCCGCGGCGCTCTGATTCAAGACCGTGCTAAGGAGCTTGATGATCAGGTAAAAGGCACAGGACTCTAGAAAGAGCCCAGCCGTGGTGACTAGACTAGCGCGCCAGAACTGTGTCATGCTCGTCAAACGCCTCCAGGGCCCTTCCTACCCGATACACCGTCACGCCCGGTGTTTCTACTCCAGGAGCACCGTCGCCCGCGAACAAAATTAGAACCCGGTAACCACGCTCTCGAATCTCGGCCACCTCTTCAGCAATCGCATCGGTCATTACACCGGTCACCAGCACGATGGTGGCGCCGGGCGGCAGCAAGGAGCTTTCTCCGCGCAACACATCAACCAGCGGGGTAACTACGTACGGCGCCGCGGTGGCCAATGCCTCCAGCACCAGCGAAAGCTGATCTGCCGAAGCCCCCAAGGGCACGCTCAGCCATCTGCCAGAAAAACTAGCCACCGCATTGCTGACCAGGCCGAAGCTGTAGCCTTCATTTGCCACGAAGCTGGCCACCGACGCCGCGGCGGTGACAGCACGCTCGAAAATCCGCCGGTTGCTCCCCTGCCAGGCGTGTTCGCTGGTCGACGCGTTCAGCGCTATCAGCACGTTCAGAGACACGACGGGCTCGAACACCTTGGTCTGCAAGCGCATACGGCGGGCCGTGGCCTTCCAGTCAATGTGCTTCATGGGATCGGTAGGGCTGTAGTCTCTCAGGCGCAGAAACCGGGTCGTATCCTGGACCATGGTCTGCCGTCCGCGGGTCTGCCCCAAAGGATGCTCCTCCGGGAGTACCAACTGGTCCAGGTCGACTATCCGAGGATAAACCAACACGTGGTCCACATCGGATAAGCGGATTTCCGCCGCGCTGAATCCGAATATGTCCCCGGTGCGCAAACGCACGGGGCCGATACGGTGATAACCCCGGGCGGTACAAGTTAGCGTGTACTTCCAGGACACTTTCTGATATGGCAACAGGGACGCGGTAATGCTGTGCTGGCGCGTCAACTCGGCGCCGCTTCCCCGCAAGTGTGCTCCAGGAAGATCGATTCCTTCGGGAAACTGGTCCTGGATGTCCACCCAGATCAGCGGCAGGATTTTCTCGTTGACCAGAGTGACCGTGTATTCCAGGGAGTCCCCGATAAAGGCGCGGTGCTGGGACAGGGTGCGGGAGTGGGTCACCTTGCGAAAGGCATGACGGTTCCAGAACCGGGCAGTCAAGGTGATGACGATGACCAGCGACCCCACTACCAGCAGGAGACCCTGGCTGGCCACAAGGCCGATGAACACCAGGAGGACGCTAAAAAATAACCACAGTTCGTTGACCATAAGGCATTGCCGCCGCCGTTACACCGGCACCGCGATCTGAGACAGAATCTCGTCGACAACGCTGTCCGACGTGCGGTCCCGCAACCGGGCCTGAGACTTGAGGATAATTCTATGGGACAGCGCGTATGGCGCCAGGGTTTTGACGTCGTCAGGCACCACATACTCCCGGCCACGGATGGCGGCCAAAGCCTGGCTGCACCGGTAAAGGCCCATGGTGGCCCGGGGGCTTGCCCCCAACTCCACGTCCGGGTGGCACCGGGTGGCCTGGACCAACTGGACCACATAGTTGCGAAGCACAGGTTCGAAGTGGATCTCGCGGATGGCTTCTTGAAATTCCGCAATCTCCGGACCTGTCGCCACCGGCTCAAGTTCCGCCAGGGGGTCTCCTGTGTGGAAACGGGTCAAAATCGCGTCTTCTTCCTCCTCCATGGGATACCCCAAGCGCAAACGCAACAGAAAGCGGTCCAGTTGGGCTTCGGGTAACGGGAAGGTTCCTTCGAGCTCGATGGGGTTCTGGGTAGCCAACACCATGAAGGGAGCGGGAAGGATCATAGTGACGCCGTCCACGGTCAACTGCCGTTCGCCCATGGCCTCCAGCAAGGCCGATTGGGTTCGCGGCGTCGCTCGGTTGATTTCGTCGGCCAGCACAACCTGGGCAATTATCGGGCCCGGACGGAACTCGAACTCTCCGGTTTTCTGGTTGTAGTAATGAATCCCGGTGATGTCCGAAGGCATCAAGTCAGGGGTAAATTGAATCCGTTTAAAACTACAATCCAGGGAGCTGGCCAAAGACCGGGCCAGCATCGTCTTACCGATCCCCGGGACGTCTTCAATCAGGATGTGTCCCCCGCTCAAGATGGCTGCCAGGGTCAGCTCGATTACCCCGCCTTTGCCCACCAAGACCTTTTCCATGTTGGCCTTGATCTTGGCCGCAGATTCAGCTACTCCGGTGGTCACCCCGCTATGCGATGATTCTTGCTGAGCCATGCTTGTTGGACGGTAAGCCTGAGTGCGCGAACAAATCGCGTCTAGCGGCTACTCAGGTACTCTTCCACCTCCCGCAGGTCCTTGAAGGAGTCTACGCTGCGCCAAAAGGCTTCTGACTTGAGCGCCGATATTTTCCCTGCCTCGGCCAGCCGGGGAAAGGTTTCGGTTTCGTGGTCGCCCAACTCAGGCAGTTCCGAGGCGATCCGCCGGTCGAATAGGTATATGCCCGCGTTGATCCAGTGGGGCAATGGCGCCTTTTCGCGGAAGCCCACAACGTCGCCGGTTGGGTTCATATCTACCAAGCCGTAGGGGCTAACAAAGGGTACCACCATGATCGTCGCTAGATGGGAAGGGTCGTCTTTCTTCTTGGCTTGGTACACGGCCGTCAAACTTTCGAAGGGTTCCGAGGTGATGATGTCCCCGTTCAGGACCACGACCGTGTCCTCTTCCTCGGGCACCAACGGGAATCCCTTACGGATCGCGCCGCCGCGGCCCAAGGGCGAGTCTTCCACGCTGTATTGGGCCCGAATGCCAAACTCTTGGCCATCACCGAAATAGTCCTGGATAGCTTGCCACCGGTACCCGGCCAGGAACACCACATCGGTAACCCCGGCCGTCTTGAGCCATTGGACCTGATGCCAAAGGATGGGCTTGTCGCAAACCGGCACCATGGGCTTGGGCAACGTGTCGGTCAACGGCCGTAGCCTTTCTCCCTTTCCTCCAGCCAGTATCAGCGCATACATAAGGACGGCACCTGGAACCAGTTGGGCCTTGGAGCCCAAATAGTTAGCTGCACGATAATATACGCGCCATAGTGACCAGCGGTCAAATACGAACGCGGCACAGCACGCAGGATGAGCCGGGGTAGAGACAACGGGATGCGCGGAATAGATCCGCGAACCGCCGACTCATGTGAGTTGGCCACGGGCGGCCGCGAACCGGCGGGTATGTTACCATGGTCATGACTATAGTCATTAAAGCAGGCGTACCGATGAGAACGTTCAAAGCGTCAGAATTCAAGGCCAAATGCCTCAAGATCATGGATGAGGTAGCCGCCACCGGTGAACCCGTGTTGATCACCAAGAACGGCGTTCCCGTGGCGGAGCTGGTGCCGGCCCGGCGCAAGCCGAGGGCCATCTTCGGCTCCATGAAGGGCTCGGTCACCTACATGGGTGACATCATCTCTCCCATCGACGTGGCATGGGAGGCCGAGGTTGACTGAAGACCTCGTCCTCGACACCCATAGCCTTGTTTGGCTCGTCGAGGGTGACCCAAGCCTGGGCCAGCAGGCCAGACGGTCGGCGCAGGCATCACTCCAAGCAGACCGGCTCTCGGTTTCGGCAATCAGTTTCTGGGAAATCGCCATGCTCGTCAGGTCCGGCCGCCTGGGCCTCGCTATGGCGGTGGCCGAATGGCATCGGAGAACACTGGACCTGGGAATCATAGAGGCGCCGGTGACGGGACAAATCGGCATCTTGGCAGGGGAGTTGGACGGCTTGCCCGGCGACCCAGCCGACCGCATTATCACCGCAACGGCCCTGCTGCAGGGCCACACGCTGCTTACCGCCGACCAGCGCATCCTCGGTTGGAGTGGGGCCGTGCTCCGCCTAGACGCCCGTGAATAACCGAATCTGAGGTAGGCCAAATTGAAGGGATTTCCGTTGAGCAGTGGCCGCCTGGCTATGGCACCGATTTGCGGCCTGTTATAACGCCGCCGCTTTGGGCGAATTGAAACACCGCCTGCTGTATGTCGCCGAGACGCCACTCACCCTGCGGACCGGGCCCGATCTTCTGAATGTTAGCTTGGAGTTCGCGGCAGATATCAAGGAACGCCAGATACCCTCGTATCGTGGATGCCCTATCCGCATCGCGAATGGTGGGGAGAACGTGCTCAAGCCCGGTGCGAATCCACCGGTCTAGGGCCACGTAACTCTTTGGGTTCATAAAGAGAAGCGTCTTACTGGCGTAAGTTAGACCCCAATGCTCCAGATCTAAGACGGCTCCAATGGCCCATTTGGGTTGTTCAAAGTAGCGAATCGCTTCCGCGGTCTTTGCCCGCACTTCCCAGTCTGTGTTGTGGCTTTTAAGCCTCTGTTTGATTCCGTGCTGGCTGCCTCCCCAGACCGCAATGGCGTACAGGTCTTCAAGGTCGAGATGACCATAGCGAGCCGCCTTCGCCGGGAGATTATCCAACAATTCGCAGTACCCATGCCAATACTTCGATAGCTTGTAGTTCTCGTACCAGCCTGGGATGGCCTTGGCAAATTCTTCTAAGCAGATTTCCATGCACGGCTCCGGCTACACGGGATTATCAGGCAGCGTTCTCACCAGCGACCACTTCTTGAATAGGCCGCCCCAGTGCCTGCGCCAGGGACACCAAAGTATCGTAACGTGGCGACTGGTCCCCATGCTCGATTCGGACCAGAGTGACCCGCCCGATGTCGGCGGCCTGGTCCGGTCCCAACTGCAACTAAGGACCAGTTTGGTATATTGCCGGCCGGTAGCGGGGTGTCGGGACAGGCTTTCCGGCTTGCCGTGCCGCTTCTATCCACGCTTCTTTAGCTAGCTTCACCTCTGCCAAGGCTTCCTCGTCGGTTGCTCCAAAGGCCGAACAGGAGTCCAGATCTGGGATATCGGCTATGTAGCCGCCATCCTCCTCGCTGAAAAATATGTTTATATGATAATCACTCATTCCTAGTCCTCCAGACTCAAATTATATCGCTCAACCAAGCGGAGGAGTTGCCGGATCTGATACGGCTTTGCTTCCCCTCGAACCGACTGAAGATTGACCAACTCGGATATATCTGGATGGGCGAATATTTGATGGCTCCCTGATACCCGTATCAACTGGAACCCGAATCCTTCAACCAGATTGACCATTTCGTTAATAGAGACGTTGTTAACTGCTCCTTGAGCTAAACGTCTTAAGAGGCGCCTGCGATTCATTCTTGGTACGCAGCAGAAGGTGGCTTACTGTAAGTAGTGGCTGCCCCGCCTGGGATCGAACCAGGGATTCCAACTCCAAAGGCTGGCGTGCTACCGCTACACCACGGGGCAATGACGGGACTCTCCAGCGAAGCGCCGCTTGGTGCGCCCATCGGATATTATTCTCCCGCTACCGTCGCCTACCGTCAAGTCGCACCACGTCTTTAAGCGTCGAGCCCCGGTGGTATAATGAGCGGCGTTAGCGACAGCGCCTTCTAAGGCTAAACCACGCCGCCCAATGCTCGAAAACCAAGGCTAGGGTTCATGAGAAAGCTGCGCATTTCCTTTCTACACCTGGCGCCCACCACCGGCGACGTCGACGGTAACCGCAAACTGGTGGAAACTGCCGTGAAGGTGGCTGCCAGCCAGGGCGCCGACTGGGCCATAACCCCGGAGCTGTGTATACCGGGATACACCTTTGTAAAGCTAATCGGGACCGACTGGATCCTTCCCCAGCCCGACGAGTGGATGCAGGGCTTCTGCCAACTGGTCAAGGAGCTGGGGTTGACGGTTTTCTTGTCCCACCCCGAGCGGGACCCTGAGTCGGACAACATGTACAACTCCGTTTTTGTCATCGACCGCACCGGCCAGATCATCGGCAAGCAATCAAAAATTAAAACTTTACATGGAGCGGAAGCCTGGTCTACCCCCGGTTGGGAGATAGGGCCGGTGGAGTGCGACCACGTCAAGACAGGAATCCTGATCTGCGCCGACGGCTACAAAAACGAGATAGCCCAACAGATGAAGGACAAAGGGGCGGAGATACTGGTATCGCCCGCGTCCTGGGGCCCCGGAAGCTGCGGTCCCGACGGCGAATGGGAACAGCGCTCGCTGGACACCGGGCTACCGATCATGGTCTGCAACCGCTCGGGGGTAGAGCCGGGCGAGCTGGACATGCGGGAAGCCGACAGCGTGGTGGCCCAGTACGGACGGCGGTTGCTGACCGCGTGCTCCGACCGTTCGGTGGTGCTTACCTTCGACTGGGACATGGAATCCATGACGCTGCTGTCCGAGGAGTACGACAGGCAGTACCTATAGTCCCGGGCTCGTTCCCCGCTACTCCCCCTGCTGCTCCAGGAACCTCTGCAAGATCAGCATCGCGGCGGTTTCGTCCACAGTGCCTTTTTGCCGGGAAGGCTGATGCCCGGCCTCCCGGAGCAATCCCTCAGCTTCTACCGAAGTGAACCGCTCGTCCATGGAAAAAACCGGTAGATCGGTGTGTTTCTCGAGGCTCTTGACAAAGCCCAAGGCCCGTTTTGCCTGTACTCCCTCCGCCCCGTCCAGGGAGTAGGGTATCCCGACTACGAACCCTTCAACACTCTTGTCTCGGGCTACCGTTAAAACCTGCTGGACATCCTCGTTCAACTTGCTGCGAAGGAGATGGCCCGACGGCAGGACCAGGCTCCCTGGACCGCTGACGGCCAGCCCGATACGGCGCTCTCCCAAGTCCAAGGCCATCAGTTTCAGCGTTCTACCCCCTTCGCGCCGAATTTATCAGTTCCGCCCCAATCTTATCTCGGTCCGGACAGGCCCTTCGGCTCGGCTCAGGAAAGGCCCTTCGACGTGGCTCAGGACAGGCTCTGACGCACCAAGTCCGTTACCCCGTTCAGGGCCTCATCCAGCTTACTTGGGTCCCTGCCTCCGGCCTGGGCCATTTCCGGCCGCCCTCCGCCACCGCCCCCCATCACCTTGGCGGTGTCCCGGACCATGTTTCCAGCATGGAGCCCCCGTTCCACCAGGTCGGGGGTGACCATGGCCACCAGGATGGGATTGCCTTCCACCACGGAGGCCAGCATTATCACCGCGCTGGACAGCTTGGCCTTCAGGAAGTCTCCCATCTCCCGCATGGCTTCGGCGTTGGCCGCCGAGGTTTTGGCGGCCACCACCTTGATCCCGTCTACATCGGCCACCCGGCGCAGGATCTCTTCGGCCTCGGTCCTGAGCGTCGCCCGCTCCAGGGTGGCCAAACGCCGTTTTAGATCTTCGTGGTCCTGGATGAAGCTTTCCAGCCGGGCTTCCAGATCGGGAACGGGGGTTTGGAGCTTCTGGGATAAAGCGTCCAGCCTGGCTGCCTGCTCGACAAATAACTCCTCGGCGGCCCGCCCAGTAACGGCCTCGATGCGGCGCATGCCTCCCCCGATGCTGGACTCGCCCAGCACAAACAGGGTGCCCACCTGGCCTGTGGCCCCGACGTGGGTCCCGCCGCACAGTTCTAGGCTGAAAGGCGCGTTGCCGCCGGTATCTGGCGACTCGGCGGCGGCCATGCTGACCACCCGGACCACGTCCCCGTACTTGTCGCCGAAAAATGCCAGGGCTCCTTGGCGCACGGCTTCGGCGTAGGTGGTCTCCTGGGACGACACCAGCAGGTTGTCCCGAATCCTCTCGTTGGACAGGGATTGTACCGAAATAATTTCTTCAGGCGACAAGGGACTGACGTGGCTGAAGTCGAAGCGCAAACGCTCCGGCGCCACCAGGGACCCGGCCTGCCGAACGTGGTGTCCCAACACGGTGCGCAGGCTGGCGTGGAGCAGGTGGGTGCCGCTGTGGTTGCGGGCGGCGTCCCAGCGGCGGGCGGCGTCGACCTGGGCCGTTACCGGCTCCCCCAAGGAGATATCGCCCTGCTCTACAACCCCCCGATGCATGATGAGCCCGGCCACGGGGCTATGGGTATCCTCCACCCGTACCGTTCCGTTGGGTCCGGTGATGGTTCCCCGGTCGCCCACCTGGCCGCCACCCTCGGCGTACAGGGGAGACGCTTGCAAAACTATCTCTAGCTCCTGCCCCTGGGTGGCCTGACCTACCGGCGAGCCATCCACCAGGATGGCCGCCACAACCGACTCCTGTTCCAGGGTCAGGTAGCCTACGAACCGGGTGGCTTCGACGCCCAGATTCTCGTAGGCCGACAGGATTTCCATGCTGCCGGTAAAGGCTTGCGCTGCCCTGGCCCGGTCCCGCTGGGCTTCCATCTCTTGCTGGAAGCCCTCCATGTCCACCTCCAGGCCGTGCTCCCGGGCTATCTCGGCGGTCAGCTCCGGGGGAAAGCCGTAGGTGTCGTAGAGTACGAACGTCTCATCTCCGGTAATGTATTTTGCCATGGTTCCGGCTGCTTCTCTGTATGCTTCTGGCCGGTTATCCATCGGCCCGAGATCCCACAACCGCTTCATCGCGGCGTACGCTAATTCACCCCCTATATTCTCACCTTCGTTGCGGCCAACAAGAGGGCCTTGAGGTTGTATTGCTCCTGTATCTTGCAACACTCCTTCCAGACCTTGTATTTGGCTGGCCCGATATCTGACGAATCCGTTAAAAATGTCAATGCCGCGTTCGTACGCCTCTCCAAACCGCTCCTCCTCCAGGCGAATCACCCGCAGGATGAAGTCGTGGTTCTCCAGCAGCTCCCGGTAGACGTGCCGGAAGTGGGCCAGCACCACCTCGGCTACCTGACTCAGGAAGGGCTGGTCCAGGCCCAAAAGCCTCCCGTGCCGTATGGCCCGCCGGATTATCCGGCGCAGCACGTAGCCCCGGCCCTCGTTGCCCGGCACCACGCCGTCGCCGATCAGAAAAGACGCCGCCCGGGCGTGCTCCGCCACCACCCGCAGGGCGTAGTCGTCCTCTGGGTCCACGCCGTAGGGCTTGCCCGTTAGCTGACACACCCGCTCAATGATGGGCGCGAACAGGTCGGTTTCGTAGATGTTGTTTTTGCCTTGGAGAACGACGGCGGCCCGCTCCAGGCCCATGCCGGTATCCACGCTGGGGGCCGGCAAGGGCGTCCGGTTCCGCTGCGGGTCCTGGTAGAACTGCATGAACACCAGGTTCCACAGCTCCACGAACCGCTCGCAGTCGCAGTTGGGGTGGCAACCGGGCACGGTTTGGGCTTCCCCAGTGTCCCGCTCCTGGCGTTGCAAGGCAGTCAGCACGTCGGGCTCGACCATGGGGCCGCAGCCCTTGTCCGCGCCGCCATCGTAGTGGATCTCTGAGCACGGTCCCGTAGGTCCCTCGGTGCCCGCCGGACCCCACCAGTTATCCTTATCCCCGTACCGGTAGATTCGCTCAACCGGCACGCCGATTTCGTCCCGCCAAATCAGGAAGGCATCTTCGTCGTCCAAGTGAACGGTCACGTACAACCGGTCGGCAGGCAAGTGGAACACTTGGGTTACCAGCTCCCAGGCGAAGGCTATGGCAACGTCTTTGAAGTAGTCGCCGATACTGAAGTTGCCCAGCATCTCGAAGAATGTCAGGTGCTTGTGGTCTCCCACCTCGTCGATATCGGTGGTGCGGAAGCTCTTCTGGCTGCTGGTCAAACGGAGGGAAGGCGGGGTCTGCTCGCCCATGAAGAAGGGCTTGAAGGGGACCATCCCGGAGCTGGTGAACAACAGGGTCGGGTCTCCGGCCGGGATAAGCGACGCGCTGGGCATGGGCAGGTGCCCCCGTTCCTGGAAAAACTGTAGGAAAGAGCTTCTTACTTCGTCGCCGGTCATGAGGTTTTTGCCGCCAGATGTAAGTTACGGATTACGTTGACGTGTCTGGAATTGTATGTCACCGAAGAAAGGAGCGTCAATTGGCGGGTAACTCCGGTTCCCGCCAGTTTTACTCCAGGCGCCGCCAAGGGTTGCTCTCAAAAGGCGCCACCTCTACAATAAAGGCGTCCGAAAGACGCCGGGAAAACGTCGACACCAGATTTTCGTGAGGTGGTTTGGAGGTGTAAATGGATTCCAGCATCATCGGTAAGATAGACAAAGCCAGGAGATACGCTGAAGAGCCGGAGCGGGTAAGTCTGACCAGCTTCAGGGGCAGCTTCCATGGCGACCACAACACCTACGAAGTCAGCTTCGACTCAGGTGTCTGGAATTGCCAGTGCCACTTCTTCGACACCCGTGGGGTGTGCAGCCACACCATGGCCCTACAGCGGATTCTGGAAGGGATGCTGGACCAAGCGGAGAAACCGGCGGCAGCAGTCTGACACTTGGCCACTCATCGCATCAAGAAAAAGAGCACCAAATAATTATTTCTGCGTTAACACGGCTCACGAACACCACGTCAACAGCCTTCGGCGGCAAAAAGCCCGGCCTGCGACCAAGTATTCGCCCAGGCCCTTCCCTGCCTAGGGAGACGCTGAACGGCGTGGCGATAGACGGGCCCGGATCATGACTTTAACCGGGCTGCTGATTCTGGCCGGCGGCTTTATCCTCATGGCCCTGGCCATCGTCCCTGCGATCAAGCGCCGAATACGCGATAACGGGGTAGCGAGCTACGTGCCCCCAGCCTTAAGATATCCTGCGTTCCGAGCGTACTGGCTTGGCCTGCTGGCCTCAGTCAGCGGCTACCAGATGTTTAGGGCCGCCCAAGCCTGGTTCGTCTACGAGCTGACCGGCTCACCTCTGTTCCTGGGCTACGCCGCCGCGGCAAACGCCGTGCCCGGCATATTCTTCAACGTATTCGGCGGCGTTTATGCCGACAAGCTGAACAAACGCCTGCTGGTTATGTCCACCCAGGCCATCAACGCCGGTCTGATCTTTCTTCTGGCTGTCCTGACCCTCTTGGACGTGGTGCAGGTCTGGCACATCATGGTCATCGCGTTCGTGTCTGGCGCCGTCGAGGCCTTCGACACACCGGCGCGCCAGGCGATCTATCCCCACCTGATCGACCGCCGCGTGATGATGAGCGCGGTGGCTTTGAACTCTTCCGTCTGGTCGGGCAACCGGATCATCGCACCGGCAATCGCCGGATTCATCATTGCCACCACCAATATGGAGACCGCTTTCTTTGTGGCCGGATCCGGTTTCGCTGTTATGGCGCTGGTCATGCTTTTCCTTCATGTTCCGTACATTCCACAGGGGGGAAGGGGAAGCCCACTCCAAGATATGTTGGAGGGCTTTCGGTTTATCAGAGGCAACTCGATTTTCTCTTTCCTGATCACCATGACCTTCTTCAACAGCTTCTTCGGCATGGCTTATGTGTTCCTGATGCCGGTGATCGCCCAAGACCACCTGGGCTTGGGGCCAGGCACCTACGGAACCCTGCTCAGCGCCGGCGGGGTGGGTTCCCTGCTGGTCACGGTCTGGCTGGGCTCACGAAGCACATTCCGCAGCAAGGGTCTATTCATAATCGGTGGCGCTGTGATGTTCGGCTTGTCGCTGATAGTCTTCGGGTTGACCTCAAATTTCATCGGCTCCTTTACACTGGCCCTGATTGTCCTCTTCATCATGGGGGTTGTCACCTCCACATACATGATTTCTATCCAGAGCGCCCTCCAGATGATGGTGCCCGACGCAGTGCGGGGCCGGGTAATGGGGTTCTATGGCATGACCTGGAGCATCATGCCCTTGGGTGCGATGCCGTCCGGTGCGCTGGCCACCATTATCGGCGCCCCCTTCGCGGTCGCCTTGGGTGGCTTGGCGGTTATGGCCTTCGCCATCGGACCGGCATTGATCAACAGCAGAATCCGCAACCTGGGGTCGCAAGTGGAAACGCCGGAAACCGGCGCCGGGGCATCAGCCGCCCCACCTGTGCCGGCCCAAGCCGATAGCTGACCTGCAGACCACCGGTTCATTCCAGTAAAGAACAGGGTTTTGTTTAATCACCGTTGACGTGGCACCGGGAGTTCGCCGCGGCGAAGCAGTCCCGCTCGAATGGTTCCCGCGGTCGATAGAGGCTTGCAAGAACCGGAGTGGTATACTCAGCGGTGGATGAATCTTCGCTTTTATCTAGACTCGGCGACGGGTGAGCCTCATATCTACAACCATGGCGTCAGCGAAAATGAAGTGGCAGATGTCATAGACCGTCGGGTGAGGACCGACTAGCACGGGGAGGCTCTCGCGTAGCCATCGGTCAAACACGGTCAGGAAGGTATTTACGGGTCGTCTATGTGCCAAACCACGAGCCAGACGGCATATTTGTGATTACAGCGTTTGAGTTGAGGGGCACGTCCCGGACAGCCTACAGACGGCGGCAGCGTCGGAGAGGACGTCGATGAGACAGCACAGATTTCCACCGGGCTGGGATGAAGACCGGGTGCGCAAAGTATTGACACACTATGAGGAGCAAACGGAAGTCGAAGCAGTGGCGGAGGACGAAGCCGCTTTTGAAGATTCGACCCAAACGGTGATGGAGGTGCCAATCGACCTTGTTCCCGCCGTTCGGGAGTTAATCGCCAAGCACCAAGCCTAATTGGGTTTAGAGCATTAATGCCAAATAATATGAATGGTGTTGAGACTGGGAGGAGTCCTCTTTGGAATTTCTAGTCGTCGGGTTGAACCATCGCACCGCTCCCCTGGAGGTTCGGGAAAAGCTTTCCCTCTCCACGGACGGGTTGTACTCCGGGCTCAAAGCCATGGAGACCTACGACGTCCCAGGCGCTATCCTGTCCACCTGCAACCGTTCCGAGTTCTACGCTATGGAGCCGGGTGAAACCCAGGGTTCTCTCGTCGCCTGGGGTGTGGGAGACCAACGCATAAAACAGTTCTTGGTCGACTACTTCGATGTCCCGCTGGTGGAGTTAGAGCGCTACCTCTACGTGTATCGGGAGCGGGATTGCATACGGCACTTGTTTCGGGTGGTATCCGGCCTAGATTCCATGGTGCTGGGTGAAGAGCAAATCGTTGGCCAGGTTCGCGACGCCCTGGAGGCCGCCGCCAATACCGGGACCATCGCCGGGCCCCTATCCCATCTGTTCCAGCAAGCGCTGCGGGTAGGCCGTCGAGTGCGGCGGCAGTCGGGCATCGGCCGGAACGCTCTCTCGGTAAGCCGGGCCTGCGTGGAGCTGGCCAAGAGCAGCCTGGGTAACCTGGGCGGCCTGAAGGCAATGGTTGTCGGCGCCGGCGACGCCGGGGGCTTAGCGGCAGAGGTGTTGAACCTGTCTGGAGTGAAAGACATCACGGTAACCAACCGCACATACTCCAGAGCGGTGGAGCTGGCCAACACTCTTTCGGGGCAGGCGATACCCTTTCAGGACATGCCCCAGGCCCTGGGAAACGCCGACTTGGTGATTGCTTCCACCGGCTCTCCAGGCTACGTCTTGGAAGCCAATATGGTGAGGAACGCCATGGTTGGGCGGCCGGATAGACCAATGTTTCTCATGGACATAGCCGTGCCCCGGGACATAGACCCGGCGGCCGGCCAGATCCCCAACGTATTCCTGCATGACGTAGACGACTTGAACGAGGCCGCCGAAGCGCGGCGGCAGGATAAAGCCAGGGAAGTCCAATGGGCCGAGGAACTGGTGGAGGAAGAGGTCTTGGAGCTCTTGGATTGGTGCAGGGTTGAGCAAGCCCGCCCCACGGTGATTGCCCTCCGGGACAAGGCCGAAAAGATACGCGAGGAAGAGCTGAGTAAGACCTTCCGTAAGCTGCAACGGGACCTATCACCCGAGCAGCGGGCAGCCTTGGAGGCCATGAGCCGGTCCATCGTTAAAAAGCTGCTTCACGGCCCCACCGTCTACCTGAAGGGCCAGCGTAATTCCAGCGACTTCCATACCGCTCGGGAAATCTTCCAACTTCCCGAGGAGGAGAACTAGAAGCCTTTCCAGAAGCCGTGATCGTTATGTCCTTGGTGGAAAAATACGCTCTGTTACCAGAGGAGATTGACCGGCAAAGCCTGAGCATGGTGGAAGCCGGTTTGCCAGACTCCCTGCGCCTGAGCCCTTTCGAGCGCTACGTCGTTTGCCGCATCGTGAGAGCCGAAGGCGATACAGAGATCGCCCAATCCGTTCGCTTCAGTCCCGGGGCTGTGGAGCGCGGCTTGGAAGCCCTTGGAAGGGGAGCGGATGTAGTTACCGACGTGCGGATGGTGGAAGTAGGCATCTCCAAGGCCTTACTCACCAGCCGGGGCATCTCCACCCGCTGCAGTATAGACACACCTGAAACAGCATCCAGAGCCGTCAAAGAAGGGACCACACGCTCGGTTGCCACCGTCCGTGAGTTGGCTCCCCACCTCAACGGAGCCGTGGTAGCCATCGGCAACGCTCCCACCGCCCTGCTGGCCTTGCTGGACCTGGTCAACGAAGGCAAGGCCGACCCGGCACTGGTAATTGGCATGCCCGTGGGATTCGTGGCCTGCGCCGAGTCCAAGGATGAGCTGATCCGTAGCACCCTCCCTTATATCTCCATCGAGGGACGGCGCGGCGGAAGCTCGGCGGCGGCCGCCACCGTGAACGCCCTGTTAAGCCTGATGTCCCAGCAGAATGCGCCGTGACCAGCGGCCCCATGGATACGCGTTCAACCAGTGGAAACGGCCACGCCTCACGGGATGGCCTTTGGGGAGTGGTTTTCTTGGCCCATGGCAGCCAACGCGGCGCTAGCCCCGCCGAATGTTCCTGTTTCTGGCAATCCGGTGGCTCGGGCACTCCGGAATGGTGCCGTCATTGCCCCAGCACGCCAACGGGCCTCCAAGACGCCGCAGACCGCCTTCAAATATCCCTGGGCCAGGACCGGGCACGCGTGGTGCTCACCTGCTTGGAGTTCATCGAGCCGCACCCGGACCAGACCGTCCATCGAATGGCCGAACAAGGGCTGAGCCGGGTGGTGGTGGTTCCCTACTTGCTGGGTCAAGGGAAACACGTAACCTTGGAGATGGACGAGGTCCTGGGCGCATTGCGCGCCGAGTTGCCTCATCTGCGGTTGTACCTGGCCGAGAGCTTGGGCCCTGACCCCAGAATGGCTGATATTGTGACTGAACGAGTGCGGGCCCAGGCGGAGTACCTTCCTGCACGGGACCAGGGGAAGCCCACCGGCGTACTGCTGGTTAAAGCCGGCACCAAGAACCAGTACGACGACTGCGTCTGGCTGGAGGAACTGGGCCGGATGGTGGAAATGCGTTTGGGGTTGGGATATGCTGTAGCCATAGCGCAATCCCATTACGGAGACCCCACGGTGGAAGCCGGCGCTGCCCGGCTGGTGGATGACCTGGGAGTGGCGTCGATCATCGTCGTGCCTTACATTTTTTTCCCGGGGCTCATCCTAAAGAGAAACGTCCTGGGCGGTATGGACCGGCTGCAGAAGCTCTATCCTGGGGTTTCCCTGGCCGTTACGCCTCCCCTGGGAGTGGACGACCGGCTGGTGGCCGTGGCCGCCGACCACATCCGCCGGGTGTGGGACCAGGTTGAAAACGACGGTACTTAAAAACCGTACTTAAAGCAGGACCAAGGCTTTGAATAGCCCATGACTCTGGACAAGAGCAGCCACGAGAAGCCAGAAAGCGACTACAGCCGTCAGACTGTAAAGCGGCGCAGCTTGCGCACCGGTTATACCACCGGCGCCTGTGCCGCGGCTGCCGCCAAGGCTGCCACGCTGACTTTGCTTACCGGCGAGCCGGTGCCGGAGGTAACGATTCATCTACCGGTGGGCCGAGACGCCACCTTCGCGGTCCATAGGTGCCAGCAGCTAGACGGCGGCAAAAAGGTAATGTGCTCTGTGATCAAAGACGGAGGGGACGATCCGGACGTAACCCACGGCGCGGAGATCTGCGCCACCGTGTCTCGGGACCCCTCGGCCGCCGATGGCGTGCGTCTGATGGCCGGACCCGGCGTGGGCACGGTGACCCGTCCCGGCACCGGCATCGACGTTGGCGAACCTGCCATCACCCGGATACCCAGACGCATGATCGTAACATCTGTGGGTGAAGCCGCTGGAGGCCATGAGACTGCCAAGAATTCTGGCGAGAATTCCGGCTTTGTCGTGGAGATATCGGTCACGAACGGGGAGGAGATCGCCGAGAAGACCACCAACGCCCGCCTGGGGGTTCTGGGCGGCATCTCTATACTGGGCAGCACCGGAGTGGTCCAGCCCTACTCCACCGCGGCATGGCGGGCCAGCGTCCATTTAGCCATTGACGTGGCGGCTGCCAATGACCTTTCTCACCTGGTACTGTCCACCGGCACCCAGAGCGAGGCTTTCGCCAAGAACTACCTGGACCTGCCGGACATGGCCTACGTGGAGGCGGGCATCTTTAGCGGTCCATCCTTGAAGCGCTGTGTGATGCGGAAGATTAACCGGGCCACCCACGTGGGCATGGTGGGCAAGCTGTCCAAAATGGCCATGGGGTACTTCGTAACCCACGTGGCGGGCAACCGGGTGGACACTTCCTTCCTGGCAACATTGGCGGCTCAGTGCGGCGCTTCCAGCCAGGTCCAGGAGGAGATTACCGGCGCGTCCAGCGCCCGGCATTTCCAGGAAATCGCCCAGGCCAACGACCTGCTGTCCGTGTTTCCCTTGATGTGCAGCATGGTGTGTTCCGAAAGCCAGAAACTGCTTGGAGACGATGGGGACAGCCTGATAGTGGACACCCTTTGCTTCGACTTCGACGGCGCCTTATTGGGGCACGCTTCCACGTCTCCTGACGGGGTCCCGTTGGTAGCCGCCTTGGGATCGGCGTCTCATGGCTAAGGTCGCTCTGACCCGAGGATTGGGGCTTCCCGATGAGGCCTTTGAGCAGCGGCGGCCGTTGCGGGGGCAGATTACCAAGCGCGAGGTGCGGGCTGTAAGCCTCTACTCCCTGGGTCTCCGGCACGATAGCGTGGTTTGGGATATCGGGGCCGGGACCGGCTCGATCTCGGTGGAGGCGTCGCTGATCTGCTGGCAGGGGGCCGTGTACGCCATCGAACGAGACCAAGCCAGCCTTCCACTGCTGCAAGCAAACGTGGACAAGTGGGGCTCGGACAACGTTCGGGTGGTGCCCGGCGAGGCGCCGCAGGCACTGGATGGCCTGCCCGACCCGGACGCCGTCTTCGTGGGGGGCAGCGGCGGCCATCTAAACGACATTCTTGTTACGGTGAGTGTGCGTCTCAAGCCCGGTGGCAGGGTCGTCGTCAATCTGGCCGCCTTGGACCGGACTCAGCAGGTGTACGACACTTTGAAAGCCATGGAATTCCAGCCGGAGATGACGATGGTAAGCTCGGCCCGCGGCAAGGAGATGCCCGACGGCGCCGTCCGTCTGGAGTCGTTAAACCCGGTCTTCGTGGTGACCGGCCAGCGAAAAGGTTAACCCGATGAGTACCAACGACAACACCTCCCAATACGGGACCCTGTACGGAGTCGGCGTAGGACCCGGGGACCCGGAGCTACTGACCTTGAAGGCCCTGCGAATCCTTGAACAGGTGCCGGTGGTCTGCGCCCCTCAGTCTGAGACCAGCCAGGAAAGCTACGCCCTGGATATCGTGCGGCAATTCTTGGTTGAAGGGAAGCAGGAAATCCTGCGGATACAATTCCCCACCGACGACGCCGAGGGCGCGGCTGCGGTGTGGCGGGACGCCGCCGACACCTTGGGAGAGCACCTCCTGCAAGGCAAAGACGTGGCGTTTATTACCGAAGGCGATCCAATGCTGTACAGCACCTTCGCCTACGTGCTGGAAAGCGTCTGCACCCAGTATCCCGACATATCCGTTGAAATAATCCCCGGTGTCTCCTCGGTGATGGCCGCCGCCGCCAGCGCCGGAGTCCCCCTGGTCACCCACGGCCAGCGCCTGGCCATCCTGCCGGCGGTGTACGGAATCGACGACCTCTCCGAGGCCATCTCCAGTTACGACACCATCGTATTGATGAAAGTAAACCGAACTCTGCTGCAAGCCCTGGCCAATCTGGAGCAGCTGGGTTTGGCGGGAAAGGGCATCTACGTCCGCCGGGCCTCCACCGCCCGGGAAGAGGTTATCACGGACCTGGGCCGTCTATCCGATGAGGACCTGGACTACTTTTCATTGCTGATTATTAAGAGGTAGGACCTATGGCCGGACCGAAGGGAAAGGTGTACATAGTCGGCGGTGGGCCCGGAGACCCGGAGTTGCTGACCTTGAAGGCGAAAGCAATTATCGAGTCTTCAGACGTCATTATCTACGCCGACTCGCTGGTGCACCCCGACGTGGTGGCCTTCGCCCGTCCCGACGCTGAGATACACGGCAGCAAGACCCTGAACCTGGGCGAGATCATGGACATTACGCTGCAAGCGGTTCGGGAAGGAAAAACCGTGGCCCGCAT
Organism: Chloroflexota bacterium; assembly: GCA_022568195.1. GTDB lineage: Bacteria > Chloroflexota > Dehalococcoidia > Lucifugimonadales > UBA3495 > JADFFS01. The sequence goes on from JADFFS010000001.1 coordinate 50,373, forward strand.
TCAAAGCGGCGACCCGGCGGTCTACGGGGCCATCCTGGAGCAGATGCAGATTCTGGAAGCCGAGCACGTGGATTACGAGATAATCCCAGGGGTCAGCGCCGCTTTTGCCGCGGCCGCCCGCCTCAAAGCCGAGCTTACGGTCCCGGGAGGGTCCCAGACGGTCATCATGACCCGCGTGGAGGGCCGCGTTTCCATGCCTCCCGGGGAGCAATTAAGGGACCTGGCGGCCCATGGGTGTACCTTGGTCCTGTTCCTGAGCATCACCCGCACCACAGGCATTGTCCGGGAGTTGATAGAGGCAGGATATCCAGAGTCCACCCCGGTAGCCGTGGTCTACCGGGTGGGCTGGCCCGACGAAAAGGTTATCCGGGGCACCCTGGCGGACCTCGCGGAAAAGGTGCGCGCCGCCAAAATAACATTGCAGGCTATCATCATAGTGGGCCAGGCCGTGGACCCGGCCCTGTTGAACCCCGGCGCCGACCTGCACCCGGATGTGTCGACCTCCCACCTCTATTCCGAAGACTATACCCACCTCTACCGCCTGGGACAGTCCAGGCGAGGCGCTGCCCAGGCCACCCCCTCCGCCACCGATGAACCGTGAGGTCGCAAGTTCCATGGCCAGCACCGCCATAGTTGCGATATCGCGCCGGGGTTCGGACTTGGCTCGTTCTTTGGCAACCTCTCTGGGCGGCAGCACGACCCTGTACCTGGAAAGACGGTTGCTGGCGGACTCCGATGACGCCGTGGCCTTTGACCTGCCGGCGCGTCCTGTAGTAAAACAAGTTTTCGAAAAGCACGAAAAGCTGGTGCTGCTGATGCCGGTAGGCGCGGCGGTGCGGCTGCTGTCTCCCTACCTGTCGGACAAGCACACCGACCCCGCCGTGGTGTGCGTGGATGATGCCGGGCGTTTCGCGGTAAGCCTCCTGTCCGGCCACCTGGGCGGCGCCGACAGTTTGGCCCAAGAGGTGGCCCATGCCCTGGGAGCCACGGCGGTGGTGACCTCGGCCTCCCACGTTACCGGTACGCTGGCGGTGGACATGCTGGGCCAGGAGTTCGGCTGGCAACTGGAAGCCGCCCCCCTCACCGTGACCCGGGCCAGCGCGGCGGTGGTCAACGGAGACCCGGTGGGCATCTACCAGGAGACTGGTGAGCCGGATTGGTGGCCGGCGGACCTGCCGCTACCGCAAAACCTCCAGGCTTTTTCCACGCTGGAAGCCTTGGCCGCCGCTCCCTGCCGCGCAGCGTTGGTAATCACCGATCGCCGGGCGCCGCCGGGAAGCAAGTCTCGGACCTACAATTCCGCGCTGCCCCGTAAATACACGGTGGTCTACCGGCCGCGCAGCCTGGCAGTGGGTCTGGGATGCCGCCGGGGAGTGCCAACGGGAGAGTTGGAGAAGCTGCTGGACCAGACGTTCCGGCGCAACAATCTCTCTCCAAAAAGCATAAGATGCATCGCCACGGCCCAGTTGAAGCAGGACGAGCCGGGCATCCTGAGTCTGGCGGAAAAATTGGGAGTGCCGCTACACTGCTACAGCAACCAGGAGTTGAACGCCGTGTTTGAGGGCCAGCCCCAAAGTACCGAGTCTCCGGAAGACTGGAACGCCGAAGATGGCGACGCCGATGGCCCCGGCACCCGCCCGACCCGGTCCGAGGCGCCCCACCGGCTGTTGGGGGTTTGGGGGGTATCGGAACCCGCGGCGTTGCTGGCCGCCGGGGCAAAGGAATTGGTGGTCGCCAAGGAGAAGACGTCCCGGGCCACCATCGCCATCGCCCGCGTCCGTTTTGAATAGCCACAGAGACACAGAGGCGCAGAGATAGATCAGTTAAACCCGCTACCCGATTAAGATTGGCCACGGAGGCACAGAGACACGGAGATCGACCAATTAAATCAGTTAACCGAGAAGATTATTGGATGTGCTATAGAGGTGCACCGGCACCTGGGGCCAGGGCTCCTAGAGCAAACCTATGAAGAAGCGATCTGTGTAGAATTCGAGCTCTGCGGCCTGAACTTCCGGCGCCAAATGGCCGTTCCTCTGAGCTATAAAGGCCGGGATATTGGCGAATACCGGATTGACATCCTGGTTGAAGATTCTGTGGTAGTGGAAATCAAGAGTGTCGAACGACACGAGCCCGTTTTTGAGGCGCAAGTCCTGACCTACTTAAAGATCACCAGCAAAAAAGTTGGATTGCTAATCAACTTCAATTCAAGGCTGCTCAAAAATGGCATCAAACGCCTTATTCTCTAAATTCTCCGTGTCTCTGTGGCTCCGTGGCTAATACGGGCGGGGGAAAGCTCTACCTGGTAGGCCTGGGGCCTGGCGGCTCGAGCCACCTGACCCACGCTGCCGTGGCTGCCCTACAGGACTGCGATGCAGTGGTCGGGTACCGCGTGTACATCGACCAAGCGGCCGAACTTCTGGAGGGCAAGGAGCTGGTGGCCATGGAGCTGGGCCAGGAGATGGAGCGGGCCACCAAAGCGGTGGAGATGGCCTACAGCGGCCGGGTGGTTGCGGTGGTTTCCTCTGGAGACGCCGGGATATACGGTATGTCCGGCCCGGTGTTTCAGGTTCTAACCGATTTGGGCTGGGACGGAGACAACCCTCCGGTAGAGACCATCCCCGGAGTCTCAGCGATGCAGGCCGCCGCCGCCTTGTTGGGCGCGCCTTTGATGCAGGACTTTTGCGCCATCAGCCTCAGCGACCTGCTCACCCCCTGGGATGCCATCCGCCGCCGGTTGGAAGCCGCGGCCCAAGGCGACTTCGTGGTTGCCCTGTACAACCCGCGCAGCCGGGGGCGCCAGTGGCAAATCCTCGAGGCCCGCAAGATCTTGTTGCAGCACCGTTCGGGCCAGACGCCGGTGGGCATCGTGCGGGACGCCTTTCGCCCTGGGCAAAGTGTGACCATCACGGACCTGGAACACCTGGTGGACCATGCCGAGGCCATTGACATGGTTACTACCGTGCTGGTAGGCAACTCCACCACATACTTGCACCAAGGGCACATGGCGACGCCCAGAGGATACGAGGGGAAAATCGCCGGACAACCCCAGGACCGCTCTCAACCGCCTCCAGCGGCGCCCTAGCCGGCGTTTTAATCATTGTGGCCGCTTCCGCAATCTTGGCGCGTTCGCTTGGTTGATGGAATAACGTCATGGACGACGCTCCGCCCACCCCAAGCGGCCAACCAGCTACCGAAGTAGAAGGAACCAGCAAACAGTGGTTCTCTTTAGGATTTCTGGCCCTTGCCGAGCTTCTGGGCATGACCCTTTGGTTCAGCGCTTCGGCGGTTATTCCCAGCTTGACCACAGACTGGCAACTCTCTTCGGCCAACGCCGCCTGGCTCACAAACGCCGTACAGATTGGTTTCGTGGCAGGCACCTTTCTCAGCGCGTTCCTCAACCTGCCGGACATCGTCAATAGCCGGCGCCTGTTCGCAATCTCCGCATTGCTCGGAGCAGGGTCCAATGCCGCCTTTGCGTTCTTTGCCCAGGGCTTGGCCATCGGCATCCCACTGCGTTTCCTGACGGGGGTGTTCCTGGCTGGAGTTTACCCTCCAGGAATGAAAATCGCGGCCACCTGGTCTCTGCGCTACCGGGGATTTGCTGTGGGGCTGCTGGTGGGGGCGTTGACGGTGGGCTCGGCGTCGCCCCACTTGATCCGCTCTCTGACCACCTTTCCTTGGCAACAAGTTGTCCTTCTGTCGTCAGCGTTGGCAATTATCGGAGGGGCAATAGTACTGGTATTGGTCCGAGATGGCCCGTTCGCGGCCATCCCTGCTAAATTCGACCCCAGAGTCGTGGTCCGCTGTTTCACGCAACGGGGGCTGAGGTTGGCGAATTTTGGCTACTTGGGGCACATGTGGGAGCTTTACGCCATGTGGACCTGGGTACCGGTGTTTTTGATAACAGCGCTGGAGTTACGCGGGCACTCGGCGTCCCTGGCGGGGGTTATTGCCTTTAGCGTGATCGCCGTAGGCGGTGTGGGCAGTGTCCTGGCCGGAGTGTTAGCGGACCGGTTTGGGCGAACCACTATAACGACGGTCGCCATGGTGGGCAGTGGCACCATGGCCTTGCTGGCGGCCGTGCTGTTCGACGCCCCATTGGTCATACTGGTGCCCGTACTCTTGGTGTGGGGACTCACGGTAGTGGCCGACTCAGCCCAGTTCTCCGCTGCCGTCACCGAGCTCAGTCCTCCGGAATATGTGGGAACCGTCCTGGCGATGCAGACCGGCATGGGATTCTTACTAACCCTATTTTCGATTCAGCTGGTCCCTTTGTTCGTGGCTGCTCAAGGATGGCCGCTGGCCTTCGTGACCCTGGCTTTGGGACCGGCGTTCGGCATCTGGGCGATGCTGCGCCTGCGCAGTTTACCCGAGGCGGCTAGCCTAGCTGGTGGGCGGCGGTGATTTAACGCCCACGTCTCGCCATCTTCGACCGTAACAGGCTCGGGACCCATCGAAGCTGCCACGACGCAATTTGAAGAACGTCACGCTGCAAGTGTTGGTTGACGGCGTAGCGTATCACGCGGCGCTTAGCCTGGGGCCTAGCTGAGGAACCCTCTCTAGCGCAAGGCTTTAGCCAAGGCTTTCACTACCTTGTCGCGGAACCCCGGGGTCGCAAAAGCGGACGCCAACAGCCTGCTCTTGAATTCAGGGTCGTCTTCGATGCGGTCTTCCAGCTTGTCCGAGAGCTGTTCCAGAAGGCTGTCCGCGGCTTTGCCATCCGCGAACATCGCGGCGACCAACTGTTCCACGAACTCCTGGCGCTGAAACAGCCCAGCAACTGTGCCCGGACTCTCCTCGACGGAGGAGTCTCCGACCCCGTTTTTCGCCCCGTTTTCTTCCCCGTTTTTTCCAGAGGAACTGTAAATAAACTCGACGTCCTCGTGTACACCTGCCACATCCTCCGGGGTGGGCGCGTGGGACCCTTCAAACACCTCTATCTCGGCAGCGGGTGGTTCGACCGTGTTTGCGTCCGAACCCTGAGCTGACGTCGGCTCGACCTCGTCAACCGCCGGTTCGGATTGGGCTTGGACCTCCGGTCGTGCTTTTCTGGACCTTGCTCTCGTCCGAGTTTCAGCCATAGTGTCCACTTCCCTCCATCGCCTTCAATCATGCTTCGAGACGCGCAAAATTACTTGAAGGCATTTCATTCTGTATCAACGGTCTGGCATGGATTTAAACGCGCCAAGCGATTGAAGGGTCACCGGTCTAGGGCAATGCCGGCCAAACCCAAATGTGCATCCGCCTCAATCTGACCCGTTGCGGTCCCGGTAAGCGGCCTGGTATGCTGGCTCGGCGCCAAGGAGTTTTTTACCCAAATTTGCCAAACGAGGGTGAGTTATGTGCCGGAGCATCAAATTGCTGCGGGCTGCCGACGTCACGCCATCGGACAGCGACATCCGGGCGGCGGCCCTCCAGTTCGTGCGGAAGATCAGCGGCTATCGCCATCCATCTCAGGCAAACCTGGACGCCTTTGAGACAGCCGTTGAGGAGATTGCCGCTGCTTCCGGGAAACTGCTGGCCTCCTTGAAGCACCGGTACCCCGCTGCGACTAGGCAAGCATAGACTAGGGCCAGGTCAATCTGAAAACGACCAATGTCATTCCGGCCGTAGGGAGGAATCTGGGGACGGGTGGAACGGCCCCACCCCAGATTCCTCGTCGCTCCGCTCCTCGGAATGACAGGTAGTCAAAAGCCGGGCCGAGGGGCTTAGCACGGGCTTGCCGAACCGCTGTTTGAAATAGCTTCTGGCGGCGTGACGCCTGAGCCCGCGTAGACTCAGGGCAGCTTTAGCTGGTACTTGTAGTCCTTGGCTATTCCACGCTCGGGCAGTGGCGGCTGTGCCTTCGCCCTGTAGCGGTAGTCGGGATCGTTGTTAATCTTGGGGTCGATGGTCCCGCGCAGAACCCCGATTCCCTCGACTTCGTGCTCCACCACATCGCCCGGCTGCAGAAACCGGGAATTCTCGTAGCCCTTACGAATCGATTCCCCAATGGAGCCGCCTCCCACGGTGCCACTGCCGAAAACGTCCCCTGGGGCGATGCGGCTGTCCCGAGACGCCCGCTCCACCAACGATCCCCACGTGTGGTACGACGCGCCGCCGTCGGCGTCCTTCAGCCAGTAATCCCCGTTGACCTTGACGTTGCATTTCACGTGCAGCCGGCCATCGCGCAGGTACGGGGCCATTTCGTCCGTCGTCACCAGCCACGGTCCCAGGGACGAGGCCGAGTCTTTACCTTTGGCCGGTCCCAGCCCGACGGCGCTCTCGTCGGTTTGAAGGTCCCGGCAACTCCAGTCATTGAAGATGCAGAAGCCGGCGATGTAGGCCATGGCGTCGGCTTCGGGCACGTTGCTCCCTTCCCGGCCGATGATGCACGCGATCTCCAACTCGTAGTCCAGACGCTCCGCCGCCGAAGGAAACGGGATGTGGTCGTCGGGTCCATAGATACAGAGCGGGTTGGAGAAGTAAAAAATGGGCATCCGGTACCAGGCTTCTTCCCGCTGCCGGGTGCCCTGGCCGGTGGCGTGCTCCTCATAAATCATGAAGTCGCGCACGGTGGGCGGTTGCAGGATGGGAGAGCGCAGCCGCACGTTGGCCAAGGGAATCCCCGGCGCGGCCAGGTTTTTCTCCAGTGCGTCCCTAACCCTGTCGACGGGCGAGCCCCCCATCTCTAGCAGTGCCCGAACGTCGGGAAGAGACCGGTCCGCGCCAATCAGCGCGCTCACGTCGAGCACTTGTTCATCTTTGAGGACGCCGCAACGGGGACCGGCTCCCGTGTCGAAGGTCAACAGTTTCATTCAGCCCTCACACTTTGGAATCTGCTACGGGTTGAGCATGCCGGTCTGGCGGCCCACGATGAACGTCTCGCGGTATTCCACGTAATCAGCCACGGCGTTGATCAGGGCCTCGGGCCGCTCCGCCGCAATGGCGTGGCCGGCGTCGTAGACAATGGAATGGTTGCTGTTGGGTATCTTCCCCTTGTACACCCGCGCTGCCTCGGGGGCCACCAGTTGGTCGTTCAGGCCGAAGACCACCAGAGTAGCGCACCGAATCTCGCCGAGTTTGCTTTCGGCCTCCTGGTCGTGGGTTGTGCCCTTGAGCCGCTGTATCAAGGCCACTTCCTGGGCGAATACGGCCTGGTCCATCGCGAGCAGGCGCTGAGCGTTCTCGGGATGGGCCAGCAGACGCTCGGCCATTTCCTCGGCAGAGCCGGCCATGGGACCGTCGGCCGGCAGGATGGTGGTTGGCGAAATCAAAATGAGAGCTTCCACACTGTCCGGCGTTTGCAGAGTGTGCCACAAGGCCACGTTTGCGCCAAAGGAGGTGCCGATGAGGGTGTACTTGTCCGGCGCCACTTTGGCAACAGCCTGGGCCAAGGTGGTTGCCAGGTCCTGTAACGTCCGGGACTGGGTGTTGACGGGCGATTGGCCCAACCCCGGAAGTTCGATGTCCACGACCTGGTACTGCTGGGCCAGCGCGTCCCGCAGCGCCTTCAGGCCCAAGGTCATGCCGTCTACCATGACCACCGCCCCGGCCGGCGTAGACTGGCCGCCTTCCACGTACCGGACGCGGAAACCATCCGCCTCAACGTATCCCTCTTGGAATACCGCCTCTCGCTGGGTGACGTTCATTCTATACGTTTCCTTCTTCGGTCGTTAAAGACCTTAAAGCTCTTTGATTTGCGGCAGGACTTCCTTACCGAACAGCTCGATTTCCTTCATCACGGTCCGGTGGTCCACGCTGGGCTGCTGGAAGAATAGGTCCACAACCCCGGCGCCGCACTGGTCATGGAACGCCTTGATTTGCTTGGCGATACTGTCCGGCCCGCCCACAAAGCTCAGCCTGGGAGCCAGGCCGACTATGTCCCCTTGGGCGCTGCCGGCAATTTGGTTGCGTAGATCGAACTCCTCTCCGGTACGCGCCGCTTGTACAGCGCCCATCACAGTGGGGCGCATCGCGATCGGCGACGCTGGCCGGGACGCGGTCAGGTTCTCGAACCAATCCTCGGCCTGCTTGTCCGTCTCAGCCAGGTAGATACTGCCCCGGTAAAGGACCTGGTCGGGGGTAGGCTGCCAGCCGGCCTCCTGGCACCAGTTGCGGTACTTCTCGGTGATCTGAGCCATCTGGTCCACCGGGATGAATGAAATACCCAGACCCCATTGGTGCTCGGCGGCGTATTGTACGGTGTCGTCGCTCCTGGTCGCCACGATCACCGGGGGCATCGGCTGCTGGACCGGCCTCGGCCAGACAGACACGGTGCGAAACTGGTAGTAGCGTCCTTCCCAGGAAAAGGGTTGCGGCTCGGTAAGCGCCTTGCGTACCAGGTCCATCCCCTCCAGCAGCCGTCCCCGGCCTTCAGCAGGGTTCACGCTGTAGGTCTGGTCCTCGTTGGGCGTGCCGCGCAGAAAGCCAATAATGAGGCGGCCGTTGGTCAGGTTGTCCAGCAGGCCAAACTCCTCCGCTGCCCGGACCGGGTTGTTCAGCGGCAGCAACAAGCCTAACATGGCGATCTTGGCCTTCTTGCACCGCTCCGCCACCGCCGCCGCCATTACCGACGGCGTGCCCGTGGCAATCCGGCCGGAGTAGTGGTGCTCGGAGAAGCTGATCCAGTCAAAGCCCATCTCCTCGGCGAACTCGCATTCTTCGATGCCTTCCTGATAGCTCTGGACCGAGGTCTCGGGGTCGTGATAGATGGGCGGGATGGGCCATGTGGCAGGAAATTTGTGCCTTTGCGAGTACCCCATCGCGCCGAGATAGGATGCCTTCATTGTCCCCGTCCTTTGCTTTAGCGTTACACCCTTAATCTGTATGGCCGTGCCCGCGTCGGTGGGTCCACACCGGCCACATTGCCCGTCACTCTAGCATTTATGGACCGATGCGTGAATCCCCAAGGCTTTCAATACACCCGCCGCGAACCTCTAAACATCTGTTCCGGGTTTGGCTTCAAGCGGACGGCTTAAGCCTTCTAACAAAACTTACGCCACGTCATTCTGAGTGAAGCGAAGCTCCGACTCCGTCGCGAGTCCCGCATGGAATCGGGAAATCTCCCTTCTCGGCGGGGGTAGATTCTTCTTCGCTGCGCTCATCAGAATGACACTTGATGGTTTCATTAGAGGCCCTCAAACAAAACATTGATCAAGGTTCAGGCGCCTCTTTCAGCCTTGAGGAATGCCCTGGCACCATCCAGAAACAGGCGGGCCGCTCCCACCGCGACCACCACGTCGGACGTCATTTTCTTGCCGGCGGCGTGGACCCTGGCGGCCACCTCGGCCTCAAATTCCTTGACCCTGGGATGATTTGGCTGGCCCTGTAGCCCCATGGACTGAGCAATGTCCTGGGCCCCGGAGCTAAACAGGTCGATGCCTTCCACCGATAGGATTTCATCCAGGTGTTCCAAAACCTCAATGTCTTCCAGCTGGGCCATCACCAGAATCTGGGAGTTGGTGTGCTCCATGTATTCCGCTCCGGAAGGGAAATCTCCGTAGTAGGCGCCCCGCCCAGAGCCAAAGCTGCGCTTGCCCTGGGGGACGTAGCGGCAGGCGTCGGCCAGTTGCTGGGCCCGCTGGCCTGTGGTGATGTGGGGTCCGGTAATGCCCATTACCCCCCGGTCGAGGAACCGCAGGATGGTGGAGGGATCGATGTTGGGCACGCGGGCCAGCGGAGTCAGCCCCGCCATGTCGGCGACCCGGCACATATCGTCCAGGCTGTCCGGGGTGAACGGTCCGTGCTCCGCGTCAAAGGAGACGTGGTCCAAGCCAGCTTGTCCCATCAACTCCACCACTGCGGTGGATGGGAAGGTCAGGCTACATCCGTAGGCCTTTTCCCCGGCCCGCATCTTGGTGATGACGTTGTTTACTCGCATGGTCCCTCCAGCGGTCAGGCAACCCGCGGTCAAGTAACCCGTGGGTATTTTCAGGGGATGGTCTCCCAAAATCGGAAGTCCGCACTCTCGGGTTCAGTTTAGCACGCCGTAACTCATGGTGATGAGCTTTGGGCGTCCGGGGCAACCGCATAGGATGTCGCCCATTAGCCGGATTGCCGAACGAGCGTAGTACTGTGGTGGGATGGCAAGGGCATACTCGGACTCTGGGGGACTCTGGGCGTGTGGTAAGATTGCGCCGCCAAATTTTGCAACGGAGGTGCCATCATGCCGTACGGAGGCAATGACTGGCTCGCTTTGACTCCGGAACCCGCCTTGGAACCGGATCTGCCCATCTGCGACCCCCATCACCACTTTTGGGACCATCGGCCCCGTAGTATCCCCTACCAGCGGTACCTCCTGCACGAGCTGGCCGACGACATCAACGGCGGGCACAACGTGCGATCCACCGTGTTCGTCGAGGCACGCGCGATGTACCGGGCCGATGGACCCGAGGAAATGCGCCCCGTTGGCGAGGTCGAGTTCGTTCAGGGTCTGGCCGCCGCCAGCGCCAGCGGCCTTTATGGCCCGGGCCGGGCTGCGGCAGCCATTATCGGCCACGCCAACCTGAACCTGGGGGACCGGGTCGAGCCGGTGCTGCAAGCATTGCAAGCGGCCAGCCCCAACCGGTTCCGCGGTATCCGCCACTCGGTTACTTGGGACCCTCACCCGGAGTTGGAAAACACCGCCGCGCACCAGATGCAGGGGCAGTTGGCCGGTGACAATTTCCGGGCCGGCGCCCGGGTTCTGGTACGTATGGGGCTGTCCCTGGAAGGTTGGCTGAACCACCCTCAGTTGCTCGAGTTGGCCGATTTCGCCAAGGCGGTGCCAGACCTGACCATCATTCTGAACCACATCGGAGGCCTGCTGCGGATAGGCCCATACGCCAACCGCGACGACGAAGTGATGGCCAACTGGCGCAGCGGCATCGCGGCCGTGGCGGCGTGCCCCAACATCAACATGAAGCTGGGCGGCCTTGGGATGCCCCGCAACGGTTTCGACTGGCATGAGCGGGAAAAGCCCATCGGTTCGGAGGAGCTGGCCGAGGCCATGTCGCCAATTATGACCTACTGCATAGAGCAGTTCGGGCCCAGCCGGTGCATGTTCGAAAGCAACTTCCCCCCCGACAAGGTGTCCTTCTCTTACAACGTGATGTACAACGCTTTCAAACGGCTTTCCCAGGGCTACTCGGCGGCCGAGCGGGCCGACATGTTCCACGGCACGGCTGTCCGCGTCTACCGGATTGAAGGGGCCTAGCTCGATGGGTTAGGCCTCTTTCTTCCTGCTCCGGTACACAACCGCTTTCTCCTGGCAGCTCATAGGTTGGAATGGATGCCGCAGGCACGAGTTTCGGGATATTCGCCTGGACCGCTAGGTCATCTACCCGTTATTCGTCAACACGGTCTTAAATACGCAAAAAGATTAGGCTCGAGATAGGTTTGCGTGACTCAGCTACCGAAATAAAAAGCAGAACCTTCTCCTTCGTCTTCGGGTCGCCAGCATTCAGTCCTTTGGGGGCCTCCCAATCCGAGCCACCAGCAGAGCGGCGCCCGGGCCTCCAGCCGGGCGCCGCTCTGCTTTGGCCTGACAGCTACAAAACCTGCGGCTGCCGACGTGCCCCTCAACAGGTCCCACTTGGAACGCTGAGCTACTTGGCGCCGGCCATCAGCGGGCCAAACACCTCCACGGCATGCGCTGTGCACATGTACTCGCGGGCTGCCTGAATCTTGCCATCGCGGACCTCGAAGAGCCAATGATACTCGTTGTTGTACACGTTGCCATCGGTGGTCTCACCGTATGACTCGGCCTCCACCGCGACCCTGTCACCCTCTGCGATCATCCCCTTTATGGTCATCTTTAACCCTTTGGGGAACATCATCCCAACACCCTGCAGCGCCTCGGTGAGTTGTGCCTTGGTCCTCGTGCCGGCAAACACAGATTTCCCAGGAACGGTGTGCGTGTAGTCGTCAGGCAGCAATGCTAGATATCTATGGATATCACCAGTGTTCATTTCTTCAAATAATTTCCGAACCAGTTGTTTGTTGTTCTCCGCGCTCATAAGTTTACCTCCAATCGTTTGGTTACTTGATGAAACCGACACTCTTCGAATCGGTCATATGGATAATTTACAGGCGGTAGATGCCCGTCGAATCAGCCAAAAGGTGCATCGGGGGGTGTAATTAGGGGGTGTAGTTGGAGATGCGGGAGCAACAACCTTATAGCTTCCATGACGCCTCATTGGAGATGGGCCTGCGGCCTTTTTCCGCGACGCCTGCAAGTTTATGGATTCGCCGCTGGTTTTCCACTCAACGCCCCAACTGATTGGCCATCTTATGCGGGAGATCTAGGGCGCGGTAAGAGACGTCTTAGCCCCTCATGTTCCCGATGGGTAAAACCAGCATCGCCGGGAAATTCAAAGCATTCTCTCAATATTGGCCATACCCGAAGACCGTCCAATAGCGCAAATGTGTCTTAGATTGCCTGGGCCTGACGGCCTCCAGAGTCGCACTCACGGGGATGCTCAATTCATGCCCCATCCCGTTGAGGACCGGATCCTTAGGGTGTGGGACTCATTATTCGGCCAGCCCGTATTTCAGGTATAGATCGACCCTGCTTGAACCCTGTAATAACTAAATCTGCCTCACCTGATTTGACCGGCTCCTTCAAGTTGAAAAGCGGCAGAAACTCAGATCTCGGTTTAATTCCAACGACCTCAGCATTTTTCATATCGACGTACACAGCGTCGAGCATCATTGTTAGCAACTGATGGCGCTCTTCCTTCGTTGCCATCGTCCAGGCTTCAATTAAGCCTTCGATGTGGTCCCCCAACTGGACTAACTGGGCATCTACCGGCGATTGAACGGCTGTAAGTGCCGCTTTCGTCAGGCTCATCTCTCTTTCGTACTCTCGTTGGTCTATATCGCCCTCTCTGTACTGTTGCTTGATCCGTTTTAGCTTTTCTTCAAGGCGATGCCGCTCAGTATCTGTCTGGGCCCGTTCTTCGCCAGAGTTAAGGTAATCTAAAACCAGTTCCCTCCAGGACTCAGGCAGCGTTAGATTCTCGATGATCTTTGATATTTGTTCATCTAAGACGTGGACCCGATGATAAGCTTTACCGTTGGGGCACCTGATGCCCCGTGCCGAATTTTCCTCCCTATAGTATTCATAACCATTGATGTGCTGAGCCCATATTTTCCCGCCACAGCTGACACAGCGCAAAAGCCCTTTGAGAAGATAGGTCCTGTGGTTAGAGGCGTGTGTAGAGGGACCTATGTAGTGCTCTTTGCGCATTCGCTTTGCGGTGTCGAAGAGTTCTTGGGTAATAATCGCTGAGTGTTTACCGGTAAGCAACTCTCCCTTGTATTTGACCATGCCAAGGTAGAAGGCGTTCTTGAGCAGGTCTCTCACCGAGTCTCTCGTCCAGATGTAATTGCGCTCTTTCCTATCACGTCTTCGGACTTTCGGTTTGTGCTCTGT
>JADFFS010000044.1 GCA_022568195.1 Chloroflexota bacterium
GCCTCGCCTCCCGGTCATATCGGGCAGGGATGCTGTGCGGACCTTCGAGAAGGACGGTTGGCGCTTGGTGCGGCAACGTGGCAGCCACATGATTATGGCGAGGCTGGGCGTCTCGGTGGTGCTTTCGATTCCCGATCACCGGGAATTGAAGCGTGGGACCTTGCGGGGTCTTATCCGGAAGGCGGGTCTGGATGTGGAAGGGTTCACCTCCCTGCTCCAGAATTAAATGGAAGCCGTCGAGCGTTGGTTCGAATCCAACCCCCGCTACCAAACTTTCGTAACTAAAGTAGCCTCCGGAATCCTCCGGGGGTCTTTTCTTTTGGCGTCTGCTAACATACCCATAGTCTGATAGGTGTCCAGGCTGAGGGTTCTGGCGTCCTTCCCTTCCCAGGCTGTAAGGACAGCCTACTTGGTTTTATCCATCGATCAGGAGCTTCAGATGATTGAGCTTACCGAGGAGATGCAGCGGGCGATCAACAACGCCCGGAACAACGGAAATCCTTGTATCCTTGCCACCGCCTCGCCGGAGGGCCTGCCCAACGCCGGATTCAGGGGCACAATAATGGCTCTGGATGGCCAATCGCTGGCCTACCGGGAAAGAGGAGACCGCTCGACCCTGGAACACCTTCGGGACAACCCCAAAGTTGTGGTCCTTTTTCGTGACGCTGCTCAAGAATTGGGGTGGAAGTTCCGCTGTACCGCCACCGTTTACCGGGACGGCTCCACGTACCAACAAGTTATGGCTAAACTTGCCGAGTTGGGCCTGGTTGAAGACCCGCAAGCCGAGGGTGTGGCCGTAGTCCTGCAGGTGGACCAGATAACAACCCTGTTCGGAGAGATAGTCCAGGAAAGGGAACCGAACCTGCGCTGGTAGTCTCCCCGCGGCCCAACCCAGCCCCACGTATGTTAGTATCGTCTGGTCAAAAGGGGCGGCCTGCCCGGCCCATCCCCGGTTCAATCGGAGCAGTTCTGTGGATAAAGGCCGCGGGGATTTGGCCGCATCATAGAAGCCGAGGACACGGTAGAGGAAATGATAATCGTAGACACCCATAGCCACGCCGGCGTCAACTGGTTTGAGCCGGTGGAGATGATCCTACACCAAATGAACCTGAACGGTGTGGAGAAAACGGTTTTAATCCAGCACGCGGCAAACTACCATAACCAGTACATCATCGAGTGTGTCAAGCGCTACCCCGGCCGGTTCGGCGCCGTGGTCTGGGTAGACGTCCAAGACCCCCAGGCTTCGGCCACCCTGGAGAGGCTGGCGTCAGAAGAAGGGGTGGTCGGTGTCCGGCTTCACCCCACGGAACGCTCTCCAGGGGCAGACCCCCTGGCTATCTGGCGAAAGGCTGCCGAGCTAGACCTTCCCGTGAGTTGCTTTCCCAGAAGCGTCCAGCACACCGCAGCCCCGGAATTCCAAAGACTGGTCGAGGAGTTGCCCGGTTGTACCATCATTCTGGAACACCAGGCCGGCGCCTATCGGCCCCTGGACCCCGATTCAGTTATAGCTCCATACGATGCTTACCGAACTGCCCTGACTTTATCCAGGTTTCCCAACACCTATATAAAATTTGGCGGATTGGGAGAATTCTCCGTCAGACCCGTTCCATTGGCGCCTCTATTTGGCTTTGAGGAGGTGCCTCCTCTCATCGAGATGGCTTATGAAGCCTTTGGGCCCCGGCGCATGATGTGGGGTAGCGATTATCCGCCTGTGGGCGGGCGAGAAGGCTACCGCAACTCTCTGCAGGGGGTCATGGAGCACCCGGCTTTCAAATCCCAGGAGGACAAGGACTGGGCCTTTGGGAAGACGGCCCTGGAAGTCTTCAAGATGGCGTAGCGCGTAGCAGAACTGAATTCCGGTCCCAAGGCTACAACTCTTGCTAGAAACTGGCCGGAATGCGCCTTAGACGGATGACTTCTGATACTGGGGCGGCCACGACAAAGGCAATGGAAACGATGGCCGTACGGACCTAACAAAGGGACGGGTATTTGCGGCAACCCGGCACCAACCCTAATTCAGGTCCATGATTCCCTTCAATTCCTTGGGCAGTGTCCGGTTAACGATTACCACCGCACCTTTACTGGGTTTGACCTGGATCGTAAATTCAGTGCCTTTGCCCAGCAACGGTGTCAGGTTCGTGAGGGTGACCTTTATCTCTACCTGCTCGCCGGCCTCGACCAGGTCAGGGGAGCCGATTAACCAATCGGCGGACCAAGAGCACTCGGGAGTGTTGGCATCGCCATCGAAGGTACCGGTGGTATTACAGTTGATGCCTTGGTCCGCGTCGAGATAGGTAACGACTGTACCGCTGGCGGACAGGTCGACCGCCTCCGAAGAGGTGGAGGCTGGGGTCAATGTAAAGGTGATGGTATCGACGGAGGCTTTCGCAGGGTTGGCATCCGCAATCACATCACCCCGGAGGCTCATCGTTGCGGAGGTTTCCCCGAGTCCGCCCAGCACCGTCTCTTTGCTCTTTTCCGAGCTCAGCAGCCCGGTGTTAAGGACCGCGAAGGCAAATACGGAAGCGACTACCACGAAGGCAATGAGGACAATGGCTGTCTCTAAGCCGGTGATGCCCCTTTGGTCTTTATGTAGTCCGGCCATGATGCGCAGTCCTGCGGTCCTCTTGGTCACGTTCAAGACGCGACTACTGCACAGGTGGCCAGCCCTTTGCTTGGGTTTCTAATATTATAGCCGCCTCCGATATGGCGCTTGCTTCCCAACGCCGGCCAATTAACGGGAATTTTTAGCACTTGAACGGCTCGATAGATACTACAGATACTACCCGCGACCGATAGCCGGGCCACTCCTACTTAGAATGAAATATACTTGGCCTTGGATAAAATGGTAAATAGGTAGAACTACGTAGTACCCTAGTACGCCGCCCGACGCCGATTGCATCGGGATCAGTTTCAAATTGAATCGGCGCTGGTAGCAGTGGCGACGGCCGGTAGACAAAGGACAAGTGAAGATAGTGAATTGGCTTCAGGGAGGTTGAGAGAGGAAACCGGTAGGGGTGGAATTGCGGCCGGAGGATATATGCTTAAGCAGGAGTCTCGTTGCCAGGAGTAACCGTTGGCTTGCTGACCGAACGTATCCGCCAACGAGACTCATTGATGGAGTTTTCGAAGTCCCTATGCTGCTGGCAGAGGCTGCACACTCCCTGGCTCATCGGGCCATTGGCTGGAGCGATGACCCAATGGTGCTGGCAATCTTCGGTATTTGAGTTGGCGGTATTCATAGCAGCATTCATAGAACCATACTATTATAAACGGGGAGCCATACCACGGCAACTAATAGAGTCCACGCGCCTGTAGACGGCATAGAACACCATAATGTCCCGTGTGTTCGTGATTTAGATTCATTTTGTCTATTTAACGCCACATTTTGGCCGGTTCGGATATAGGGACCCGTACCAGGTATAATGATACCAGTCTGTAGGATGGGGTTGCGCTCCATTGTCATCGCGTCGAGAAAGCTAACTGATGCACCTTAGGACAGCCCGACGAAGGGACTGGGCCGGTAGACCCCACCGGGATCAGCGTGGAATTACGGGAATCGAGACGGCCATCATTCTCATAGCCATGGTGATAGTCGGCACCGTGTTCTCCGTCACGCTCCTTAACACCGGGCTGCTAAGCGCTAAGAAGAGCGAGGAAACGGTAATTGAGGGCCTGAAGGAGACTTCTTCCACTCTGTTTTTGCGGGGAAGCGTATTCGCCCAAGCCAACCCAGGAAAGACGGCGATCGACACCATAACATTTTATCTGATTGTCGAGGCTCAGTCGGTGGAGTCCGTCGACCTATCCAGTACGGGCACAGTGGTCACCTACCAGGACTCCGACAATGCACTGAACTGTACCGCTGGTGGAGCCGGCAGTTGCTCTTGGGCGGCTTCCTGGGTCATCGGCTCCGGCGAGCTGGTCGACCCTGGGGAGAGGGTGGAATTGACGGTTACCTTTAACAGCATGACCCCGGCGCTTGGCAGAAGCAAAGAATTCACCATCCAAGTGAGACCCAGCAGGGGCGCGGCTGTGGTGGTCAACAGAAGTATTCCAGCCGAAGTGAAAGCCGTTATGGACCTATATTAGAGGCCGACAAACACCGCGACCATTGGGCCTCTACGAGCTACCACAGCCCCGGAATACGGTTAGGGATGTCTGTGTGGGCTGTCATCACTGCCTACGTTCCCGGGGGCTCGTAACCGGAAGCCTGTGCCCGTCTCATGGCCCGCAGCGCGCCTTCCATCGTGATGAGCACGGTAATTTTCATGTCTTTGAAGGCGCCGCTGGCATATACCGCCATTGAGATCGCTTCCATGGTCTCGTCGTTGGGAAATTCCAGTATGGTTGCGATATGGTACTCTCCGAAACAAAAGTCAAAGGTCTCGACATGCCCGCCCAGACGTTCGATCAGCTCCCTGAAAGACGTGCCGCGGTCCTGAGGATTGTTAACCAGCCTGGCCATTGCTTCGCTGGTATATGACACTTGGGCCAGATAACGGGCCATGATATGACATCCTTTAGAGCGGACTTGATTGCTGACGGAGGTAGCCAGGACCCCTTTCGTCCTTGGAGGCCAAGTATACCCGTGGCGTTAGATGGGGGCAAGAATCACTCCAGAGCCGGAAGACATCGCGGTTCTGGTTGGTGCACAGCAAGGGCGCATCGACGTTCGCCGAGTCGCCAGCGTTTCAGTCCCGGCTTCCCGGCTCCAGCACCAGGTGTTGATTTCCCGTTCTGGTATCATCTTCCTGAGCGCGCTGTACCGGCGGGTTCCAGGTTCCCGTTCAACACGGAGACCCCATAACCGTTCAGAGGCGTTCTTTGGCGGAGCGATGCTGAGATATCGGTGGTGATATGAACACGGTGAAATTCATTTCAGACTGCTTGGAGCAGGTGCAGCTTCGGCTGCTGTCCACCTGTGAGGGCCTGACCCAGGAACAGGTGCTGTGGCGGCCTGCGCCTTACGCCAACAACATCGGCTTCATCCTCTGGCACGTGACCCGGGCCGAGGACAACCTGGTCAGCCGGTTGGCAGGAGGCAGCCCGGCCTTGTGGGTCGCCGACGGTTGGCACAGGAAATTCGACCAGCCGGTGGACGCGCCGGATCCAGGTGACCGAATGGGGCTCCGGGCGCTGCCCATACCGAACGTGACAGTTTTGCTGGATTACGCCCACGCTGCAGGCGAGCAGACCCGGAGATTCATGGGCGGCTTGACGGCGGACAGACTTGATCAGGCCATCGAACAGTCGCAACCGGAGCGGACTGTCGCCGGTTCCTTAAGGCATTTGATAACCCACAAGAACAATCACCACGGCCAGGTGGACTACATCCGCGGCCTCCAAGACCAGACGTGGGACCTGCCCCCTGGTACGGGAGCCGTGCTGCCTTAATTCTTAGGCAAACGCCCTTGCTCTAATCATCGCCACCAAACGTGCGCCCCAGGAAACAATCAACAACGAAGCCGGAGCAGGGGCGTCTAAATGACGTCAGGGAGCGATAGTGTCAAGCGACCCATGAATCTGAGTTAACGGCGGGGGCGAGTTTACGCCGGGCCGGCGCGGCCTCCGCCAGCGACTAGGCATTCCTAACCGTTCATCGACGGCATGGCCGGTCGCCAATGATGCCGGACACCGGTTTGACCGGCACAATTGTCAAGCCGGCATAGCTGTAAAATGGCCACCGTGGCTGGATTGGGTTTTATCTGAATCATTTGACAGACCCTTCCTGCTCAGGGCAAAAGGACCGATTGCCGATGCCATATTTTTCACTAACCCCCGATCGCTACACCAAGGACAGTATCGGGTCCCAAGATTTTCAGGGGTTGATAAAAACTTCGGCGGAAGATTGCCTCATGGAGGTGTCGACCGACGGACTGCAGCTTGACCTCGGTGGAGCAGTCTTGGACGGAGAGGGCTCATTAAATTCCGGTGTCTACGTACACGACTGCCAGGACGTGACTATCAAAAATGGGATGGTCAAGGGGTTTTACTTCGGTATCCGTGCAGTCAATGTCGACAGACTCAGGATCGAAAATTGCATTGTATCGGACAACCATAATCCTAAGGATGTCGGTTGGCTGCCGGACACGGTGGAACCCGAAGAGCAAGGGTTTGGCGGTGGAATCTACTTGTTTCGGGTAACCGACAGCATCCTGGATGGGAACCGGACCAACGGCAATTTCAATGGCATCAGCCTGGTCAGGTGCGAACGCAACCAGCTCAAGGGCAACAACGCTTCCCACTGCGCCAACGTCGGTATCCATCTTTTGGGATCGAGCGACAACCTCATCGAACGCAACCAGGCAGACCACTGCATCCGCTACACCGGCCGTTTTTGGTGCGATACTGCCGACTCAGCCGGGATCTTGTTGGAGGAGCACTCTCATCATAACCGGATTGTGGACAACAGCTTGCGCTATAGTGGCGACGGACTGTTCATCCGGGCCAACAACCGTCACGGCTGCAACCACAATTACGTGGCCCGCAACGACGGCAGCTTTTCCCCCAACAACGCTTTCGAAGCGGTCTTCTCCCAGGGCAATGTGTTCGAGGAGAACGTGGCAGACTTCTCCAACTACGGCTTTTGGTTGGGCTTCTCCACGGACACGGTGGTCAGTGCCAACAGGATCCGCTCCAATCGGATGGATGGAATCGCCATCGATTCCGGGAGCCGCAACCAACTGCTCGACAATGAGATAGACGGCAACCGTAGCGGTATTCGTTTGTGGTGCGGCTCAGCAGAGGTAGGAGGCTCCAGGGACAAGGACACCGCCGCCGGCTATCACATTCTGCGCAACCGGATCAGTAACTCTCGAGAATGCGCGCTACTTTTGGCCGGACACGAGCCTGCCTTGCTGGAAGGCAACGTGTATCACAGTAATCGCCGGGACGTTGTTCGAGAGACGGGCACAGTAAACCCGTAATGCGCCTGCGGCGGAGATTCTTGTCTTAAGCCGGTATTGGTTAACTTGACGCATCCTATTGCCAGACTGGTGACGAGTGAATAAACTGGGGAATCCGCGCAAGAGATATTCCTATATCGGATTACCGAAGGAGAGGCAGAATGGACTTGGAGTTGAGCGGAAAAACGGCGATTGTCACCGGCGGAAGCCGGGGCATTGGCAAGGCCATCGCCCGGGAGTTGGGCCGGGAAGGAGTTGACGTGGCGATTGCCTCCCGAGGCCGGGAGGCACTGGAGGCCACGGCTAGGGAGCTGGCCAGCGAGACAGGGCGGCGGTTCATTCCGATCATCGTGGACACGGGTAATGAAGAGTCAGTGCAGGCCATGGTCCAAAACGCCGCCACCGAGCTGGGGCACTTGGACATTCTGGTTAACTCAGCTGCTCGAGTCGGCGGCGGGCCCGCCCCTAAGCTGGCGGAGATCACCGAAGAGTATTTCTGGGAAGACATGAACACAAAGGTGATGGGCTACCTGCGCTGCGCCAAGGAGGTGGCTCCCCACATGCAACGCCAGGGTTGGGGCCGGATCATCAACATCAGCGGCTTGGCGGCCCGGCAATCAGGCTCGGCCGTGGGTAGTATCAGAAACGTGGCGGTGGCAGCCATGACCAAGAACCTGGCCGATGAACTGGGGCCCCTGGGCATAAACGTTACCGTGGTCCACCCAGGACTCACCCGAACGGAACGTACCGCAGGTTTGGTGGAAGAAGCAGCCAGCAGGCAGAATATCACCACCGAAGAGGCAGAGAAGCGCATGGCTCAGAACGTCTCCGTGGGCCGTATGATTGATGCCAGGGAAATCGCCTACGTCGTGGCCTTCCTGGCGTCACCCAAGTCGGTGGCAATCAATGGCGATGCCATAGCGGTCGCGGGAGGATCGGGACGGGCCATCCACTATTAAAGGGATTTGACTATGGACGAGACGATCAAACAGGCCTTGGAGCGGGACCGCACCATTGATATCACGACCATTGGCAAGCAAACCGGCAGGCCGCGGCGCAAAGAGATCTGGTTCCACAACCTGGACGGGAGGCTCTACATCACCGGCACACCCGGCAGCAGAGACTGGTACGCCAACCTGGTGGCCAATCCGGAGTTCACCTTTCACCTGAAACAGAGCGTCCAAGCCGATTTGCCAGCCCAGGCAACGCCGATTGTGGAGCCGGACCAGCGGAGGAAGATCATCGCCGGGATCATCCGAAAAATCGGTGGGGACAGAGACCTGGAGGCTTGGGTGACGGGCAGCCCGTTGGTGCAGGTGGAACTTGGGCTTAGCTAACCCCGTGTGCATGTTTTTTTAGGCATGAACAGCCGTACACGTTCTGAAGAGAAAATGTCATGCTGAGCCAGCCGCAGCGGCGAAGCATCTGGGGTAGGGGTACCACCCAGCCCCGGACCCTTCGCTTCGCTCAGGGTGACAGTGAAAAACTTGCACGTCAGGTTAGCTAGGGAACTATGAAATCCCAGGGCGTCTACGCCGTGGGGTTTGACTACTGCCACTGTTCCTTACCTAGCACTAAAGCAACCTAGACATGGTAGTGTCAGCCTGAAGGGTCTCACCTTCGGAAGAAGATTCTTGCGTCGCCCTTCCCTCAGAATGACAAGATAGTAAAGTTGACTGGTTACTCACTACGACGGTTTGTGGCCTGGTTGGCCGCCGACGGGTCTTTCCCGACTCAAGGACGGACCCAGGTCTCGGACAAGGCCAGCCCGGCGGTGCTGCTGGTGCGGTCGCCTCGTTGCTCGGGAAACGCCCGGCCAACCGCCACTGTGCCGTTCATCATCAACTGGGCCTTGCGCGCCGGGATGAACACGCTGTTCCACCCCAAGGGCCGGTCCGGATTGCTGCCCACCGGCACGCCGATGACAAAGGGCTCACCAAAGTCGAACCAGGTCATGGAGATTGCCTCTTCGTCAGTGTCGATGTTCTCGGTCCAGAAAAAGGCGGTATCTCCGGATCTGGTAAACACCGCGTTGATGACCGGTATTCCTTGGTCGGCAAACTCCCCTGACGTTGTTATTTCCCCCTGCATCCAGCGGACGAGGGCGATGTTGTCCGAGTAAATGCGGGGCTCATCGCCGGTGAGGTCGCTTCTCAGGAACAAGACATGGCCGGGGCCGCCCGGGGAAAACAGAACCCGCCAGTGGCTGGCCCGAGTCGTCATGGGGCCGTTTTCCTCTTCGTGCAGGCGCATGTAGTTGTTTTCGCCGGTGAGTCTGACCTCGTTGGCGTCTGTTTGGCTGACCATGGTTGACCTCCCTCATCGCTAACATTGTTGTTGAGCTGCAACCATTCGTTTTGGTACTTAGGGCTAGGTGACAGTCCCTAGGGAATGGAGGCGATAACCTCTACTTCGATGCGGAAATCGGGATCGGCTAGACCCGCACACAGGATAAGCGTGCTTACCGGCAGGGCGTCGTCGGGGATAAACTTGTTTCGGGCCGCCCGGTAGGCCGGGATGTCTTCCCGGTGGGTCATGAACACATTCAGCTTCTTGATGTGGCGCAGGTCGCTGCCGACGGACTCCAGTGCTTCCTTAACGTTATTGAAGATTTGCTCCGCTTGGGCTGCGGCGTCGCCCACTCCAACCGTGTTGCCCGCTTTGTCCCGGCTGACTTGGCCCGCCACGTAGATCGTGTTCCCGTCCTTGACCACGTGGTGGTATCCTCCTGGCTGATGCAGGGCCTCGGGGTTGATGCGTTCCAGTGGCATGATGCTTTCCCTCCCTTTGTAGCTGACATTCACAGATTGTACCAGACCTATTGCCACGCCCAGCACGGTCAAGTCCGGCCCCGATTGAATCTAGGAGGTTGCCACACTCACGAACGGCCAGTATCATGCGCCTGTAGTGAAATCATCGGAGGCAGGTTGGAGGTGAGCCATGGCGGTCACAAAGCTGGAAATCAACTCCCGTAGCCCCTTCGCCCAAGGGCAACCGTTTGGGGATACCGGTGGCTATGAGCAGATAGACGGTACCGTGTATTTTGCGGTGGATCCCGGCCACCCAGCCAACGAGCCCATCGCAGACCTGAAGCTGGCAACACGAGATGCCTCAGGGATGGTGACCTTCTCGTCGGATTTCCGGATTCTACAGCCCACCGATCCCAGTAAGGGGAACCGCAGCGTGTTCTTTGACATTCTCAACCGGGGAAAGGCTCCCGCGTTGCGCAACTTCAACAACGCCCCGGAGGTGGCCCCCGACGCGCCGATGGACCCAGGCAACGGCTTCCTGATGCGCTATGGATACACGGTAGTCTGGTGTGGCTGGCAGTGCGATGTTCCCGACCTACCAGGGGTAATGCGGATCAACGTGCCGGACGCGGTGACAGCCGAAGGGCCCATCTCCGGAGAAGTGGTAGTAACCTTTCACCCGAACACACCTACGCAGGTACAGTATTTGTCGGACCGGTCCCACCGGCCTTACCCCGCCAACAAACTGGAAGATTGGGATTCAGTGTTGACGGTCCAGGAGCACGAGGACGCCCCGGAGGAGATCATCCCCCGGGAGCAGTGGGCCTTTGCGCGTATCGAGGGCGACCGAGTGGTGCCCGACGCCAGGCACATCTACATGGCCGCCGGCTTTGTCCCTGGCAAGGTTTACCAGGTCAAATACACCACCACGGGAGCGCCCATCGTGGGCTTGGGTATGCTGGCCACACGGGACATGATGTCCTTCCTGAGGCATGGCAGCACGGAGCAAGACAACCCTTGCGCCGGGTATGTGGACCGGGCTCACAGCTTCGGCGTGTCCCAGAGCGGCCGGTTCCTGCGCCACTTTCTTTACCTGGGTATGAATGAGGACGAAAGCGGCCGCACCGTGTTCGACGGGCTGATTCCCCATGTGGGCGGTGGTAAGAGAGGCGAGTTCAACCATCGCTTCGCCCAGCCTTCCAGTCAGGCCAGCCGCAGCCCCAACAGCCTGTTCCCGTTCAGCGACACGGACCAAACCGACCCGGAAACCGGTCGCACCGATGGCTTGATGCGGCGTTTGGCGGCCAAGGGCAAGGTTCCCAAAGTGATGTACATCAACACACCCTCGGAATACTGGGGCGGACACGGCTCCTTGCTGCACACGGACCTCACTGCGGCGCGAGACTTGGACCTGCTGGATTCGGTGCGCATTTACATGGTGGGAGGCGCCCAGCACGCCAACGGTTCACTGCCATTGACCGACTTCGACCCGGGGGACAACATTCGCACCCAACAGCTATTTAACTGCCTTGACTACCGGGCAGTGCTCCGGGCCGCGCTGGTCAACCTGGACCGGTGGGCCAAAACCGGACAGGAGGCGCCACCAAGCCGCTATCCCAGGCTCAGTGACGGCACCGCCGTTACCCCTGGGGATGCGTCGGCGTCTTTCCGAGCCATCCCCGGTGTCAACCCTCCCGTCCCTTTGCGCCGGTTCACCCGCCTGGACTTCGGGCCAGACCCGGGGGTTCCAACCAACGTCCCGCCGGTGGTCGGCAACCCCTATCCTAGCCTCGTGTCCGCTGTCGATTCGGACGGCAATGAGCTGGCTGGAATACGTCTGCCCTTCATCACGGTTCCGGTGGCGGCCTACACCGGCTGGAACGTGCGCCACCCTGACATCGGTGGCGCGGGACAGACCATGTCCACCGGCGGAGCCACCGGCGGTACTCTCAGGGGCTCAACCATCCCCTTCCCGGTAACACGGGAGGACCGGGAGGCCACTGGAGACCCCCGCTTGTCCATCGAGGAGAGGTATGCCTCCAAGGAAGACTACCTTGAGCAGGTGACGCGGGCGGCCCAAGACCTGGTTGACCAGGGATACGTGCTGGGTGAAGACTTGCCCAGGTTGGTCGACCAATGCAGCCAGCTTTATGACGCCGTAGCTTCCCGGGTCAGCGTACCCCAGGCTGCCAACGACTAAATTTGTTTCCCCACAGCCCGCCCGCCCAGATTACATTGGGGCAACCCTGGGCGTGGATAATGGAAACCACACTGTAATTCCGGGTCCTTGGTGGGAAGGACTAGGGATCTGGAGGGCGGAGGGGAGGCGCCGCCCCAGATGCTTCGCCGCTGCGGCTGGCTCAGCATGACATCGGCGCCGCGATTGCATCGGGGTTCTCTGCTTTGGCCTTGGATAATTGAAAGGCCCTGGGTTGGCGCGGGCTTCGGGGGACGTTGGACGGCTAGGTTATTAAAAAGGAAAGGGGCCGCTGGCTATGGCTGCAGCTTCTAGCACCAGCGACCCACTTCCCAAGGGTTTGGGATACTCATCCTAAGGGTTGCACTCACCGTGGGTCAATAAGCATTTGTCATTGGAGACGTTTAGGTCGCCAGGAGTTGAGAAGATGTACATTGCTGTCAATAAGCTTAAGGTTCAAAAAACCCGAGGAGATGAGCTGGAGCAGCGGTTTCAGCACTCAGGCGCCGTGGCCCGGGAGCCCGGCTTCTTGGGATTTGAGCTATGGAAGTGGGATGGAGACGGCGAGCACGAAGAGTTTCTGGTGGTGAGCCGGTGGGAATCGGAAGAGGCCCACAGCCAGTGGACCAAAAGCGAGTCCTTCAAGCAGGCCCACTCGGGGCCCCCGGCCGATTTCATCCTGGGCCACCCCGAGTTCAGTGGATATCAGGTGAAGATGTCCGTCGCTCCAGAGGGGTAATCGTGGGGCAGCGTTACCTCAGCGGAAAGATAGCTGAGGCTGTCTAGGAGGTCCTTTGACATGCCTTGCCAATCTTTTCGGCATCGATGCAGCCTCCCGCATCGTATGCGAGTCGCTGCAAATACACGAAAGGGCTGGCCTTGGAGAAGGGCCGCCGTATCGAGGTTCTGTACCGAAATGTGCGGAACCTAATCATCTACGAGGGCACGTCGGAGATTCCCGGGCAGACCATCGCCCGCCAGTTGTTTCGGGAAGGGCCGTAGCCTTGAGGACTACGCCTCTGCGGTGACCTCGTAAGTTTCCCGGACCGGTGGGCCGCCGGAGATGGCGTCTACATAGCCGGGTGGCGTGCTTGCGTTCATATTTGCTTCCGTATCCCACAGAGCGATGGCGATAATCTTGCCATTGCTGCGGTCCGCCAGCACTAACGCGCCTTGGGAACCGTTTTGGGTGCGAACCTCCGGCAAGGTTTTGTCACGATAGGTCCGGATGGCCTCGTCCATTCGGTCGAGCGGGATCTCCCGATAATTTACTCTTGCGTAGGCGGCTTGGCCTGATTCCGGCTCGGGCATATCATAAGCGCTGACCTCATAGCGTTCTGTGGTCGGCGCTCCGGCGATGGGGTCTACAAAAGTGGTTCGCGTCCTTGCGGTCAGGTCGGCTTCGGTCTCGAACAAGGCGATGGCGATGATCTTGCTGGCATTCCGGTCTGCCAGTATAAGGGCGCGCTTAAACCCCTGGTGGGACCTGACCGCTGGCAACGTGGAGTCTCGATAGATCTGGAGCGTTTCATCCATTCTGCCAGCTGGGATCTGTCGAATGTTCAATTGTGCGTGCACTGCGTTACCTCCTGCCCGTGTATGGGTCCTTGATTATCGGTCTGCTATGAAAATAGCCGCGGCCGCTTGATCGGCGGCTCTTGGCTACACCTCCATCGGCGTGTCTTCCTGGTTGGCCCACTCGCCCATTGACCCGTCGTAGTTCTTGGCTTTCTGGTATCCCACCAGTTGCAGGACAAAGTTTCCGTTCGCCGAACGGATGCCGCCCTGTCAATACGAGTATACCGTCTTGTCCGGTGTGATGCCGTGCTCCGTCAAAATCCGGCGAATTTCATCAGCTGCTTTGAACTGATGCGTGTCCCGGTCGATCATGTTGAACCACTCCAGGTGTACGGCGCCAGGGACGTGGCCCACCCGCTTGTTGCCTCGGCTGGCGCTGCCGTCCCACTCGCCGTCGCTCCGAACGTCCCACACCACTACGTCGGGCTTATTGTAGCCGTCCTTCAACTCGTCCAGGCGGCACATAATCGCTTCATTGGCCTTGGGAGTGAACTTCACCCCGGTGTTGGCGCTGGGCCGGGCGAAGTCAACCTTGAGGCCCTCGGACACCCACCGGCGCCAGCCTCCGTTGAGCACCTTGACGTTGGTATGGCCGTAGTAGTTGAGCGCCCACCAAAGGCGGGCGGCAGTCAGCCCTTGTGCGTTGTCGTAAGTGACCACCAGACTATCGTCGCCGATGCCCAGGCCCTGGCACATAGCAGCAAACTGGTCGGGGTTCATAATGTGCACGCGTCCGCTATCCGGGTTTTTCTCAAAATTGTCGGGCACCATCACCGCGCCAGGAATATGGCCCCGGTTGTAACCAGCCTCGACGTCGCAATCGACGATTACCACGTTGGCGTCGCCTTTATGTCCGTCGACCCAGGCAGCGTCAACCAAAAATTCCGGGTGCGTGTATCCCTGTGTAGTCATACAACCTCCATGCTGGCCGGATGGGGCGCTGGAACGTTTCGAAGATACCTGGCTCCAGGCCAGGCCAATTGTAAGGGACGCTGTTTGGGAGGGTCAACCGTACGCCGCGGCCCAACTTGCCCCTATGTCGGCCAGGCGCTAAAATAGGTCCGTTCTCGACTGCGGGAAGGCTCCAAACCCTGGTCAAGGCCGGAAGGTCTTCCCCCTGTTTTGCGTTTATCTAGCGTCGGATGTTATCACCGAGGCAACCCCAATGGTCGAAAAGGCGTTACCCCAATTCCTAGGGAGCCTTCACCGGTAATGAAGTTCGGCCTGTTCGTCCTGCCTTCCTGGCCCGAGGGGGAAGCCAACCACCAGAGCAGAATCCTCGGGGAGACTCTGGAGCAGATCGAATTCGCCGAAGAACTGGGCTTCGATTCGGTTTGGTTGGCCGAGCACCACTTCTCCCGATACGGAATTTGCCCGTCCATCATCCCGTTTGCTACCCACGTGGCAGCCCGAACCCGGAAGATTCGCATCGGCTCCGGCGTGAGTGTACTGACTTTTCACAACCCCATATTTCTGGCCGAAGAGACTGCGCTGATGGACGTTTTGAGCAACGGCCGGTTCGATTTCGGTGTTGGTAGGGGACAGCTGCAGTACGAATATGCCGGCCTGAATGTGGACTACGAGTCACGCTCAGGACGGTTTAGAGAATCTCTAGACATCATTTTGGGCTTGTGGACCACGCCGGGTTTCAGCTTCCACGGAGAATACTATCAGCTGAACGACGTGACCATCGCGCCGACGCCGGTGCAGCGGCCCCACCCGCCGGTGTACCTGGCGGTCTCGCGGTCCCCGGACAGCGTGGATGACGCCGTGTCCAGAGACCTGCCGGTGTTGACCGGAGCCACGGCTACCGATGAGGACTCCCTGGCGCTGCGTTACCTGTATTACGAGATGTGCGACGAAGCTGGAAAAACAGTGCCAGTGGACCAGATGCCCTATTTTCGCATGGTTTACGTGGCGGAGGATGCCAAGCACGCTATCGAGGACCCCCGAAAGAGCGTGGAGTGGGTGTACAACCTGAACAGCTTGCGGCGCACCCTTGGTGGCGGCAGCGAGATTAACATGGACCTCGATCACTGGATTCGGACACGGTCGGAAGAAATCCCCAGTTACCAGTCTAGATTAGAGTCGACAGTGATGTTCGGAACCCCCGATGACTGTGTCCGCCGGATCCGCCAGCTTCAGCGAGAGCACAACGTCCAGTACTTTGGGGCGAACATGGCCTTCGGTAAAATGCCTCACTCCCAGGTGATGCGGTCCATGGAGCTGTTCGCCAGGGAAGTAATGCCGCATTTCAGGTAGCTGTCAGGCGTCAGCTATCAGCTTGAGCCAGTGGTTGCCGGCTGAAGGCTGACCGCCGATCGCTCATAGTTGTTGAACGACAAAGGAGAATCAACATGGTACAGCAGGGTCAGATCGACCATTTACTCCAGGAAAGCGGTGAGATTCAGCCGCCAGCGGCGGTTGCAGAGCAGGTTTACCTGAAGGACTTTGACGCCGAATACCGCCGCTCTATAGAGGACCCGGAGGAGTTCTGGGCCCAGGTGGCCTCGGAGCTGCATTGGTTCAAACCCTGGAGTCAGGTTTTCCAATGGGATTACCCCAACTTCCAGTGGTTTCTAGACGCCACTTGCAACATCACCTACAACTGCCTGGACCGCCACCTGACCGATGGCCGCAAGAACAAAGCGGCCTTCATTTGGCTGGGCGAAGATGGGACGGAAAGGGTTTTCACCTACGGCAGGCTAGCCCAGATGGTCAACCGGTTCGCCAACGGCCTCAAGTCCCTGGGCGTGAGCAAAGGAGACCGGGTTGTCATCTACATGCCGTTGACCCCGGAAGGGGCCATCGCCATGCTGGCCTGCGCTCGTATCGGTGCGATTCACAGCGTGGTTTACGCCGGATTCAGCGTCGGCTCCCTACGTGACCGCATCCAGGACGCTCAAGCGAAGGTGTTGATCACCGCCGACGCGGGATACCGGCGGGGCAACAAAGTGGACCTGAAGGGCATCAGCGACGAAGCCGTAGCGGGGTTGGACTTGGTGGAGCACATTGTAGTTTGGCGCAGGGAGGCCGACAAGCCTTCTTTGGGGCCCAAGGAAGTCGACTTTGACCAACTCATGTCCGAAAACAGCGTGCACTGTGAGGCTGAGGTCATGAGCTCCGAAGACCCCCTGTACATTCTGTACACCAGCGGGACCACCGGCAGGCCCAAGGGGGTTGTCCACGTCCACGGGGGTTACATGGTGGGCATCTACTATCATTTCAAGACTTTCTGGGACGTCAAGGACGACGACGTGTTCTGGTGCACCTCGGACATCGGTTGGGTGGTCGGGCACAGCTACATCGTCTACGCTCCTCTGATCGCCGGGGCGACGACTGTGTTCCGGGAGGGCGCCATCGATTACCCCCATCCTGGGGTGTTTTACGAGGTGATAGAGAAGCAGGGAGTGAACGTAATATTCACGGCGCCGACTGTCCTAAGGATGTTGATGCGCTACGGCGAATCTTACCCCCAACAATACGACCTGACCTCTCTACGGTTTCTTACCTGCGCCGGCGAGCCCTTGAACCCCGAGGCTTTGCGCTGGGCCAACGAATATTTGTGTGGCTCCGGCAAGTGGGGATACATAGTGGACAACTACTGGCAGACCGAGACCGGCGGTCCCTGTTTGGGCACTACGGCGTCCATGGCTGGCAGGCCCGGCCGGGTGGGCAAACCCTTGCCCGGGGTGGTGATGGACATCGTGGACCGGGAAGGCCAAACAATCGAGGAGCCCGACAAAGGCGGCCTGCTGGTGATCCGGCGTCCCTTTCCTCACTTCTACCGGACCGTTTACGGCGACCCGGATCGGTACGCTCAGGACTGGGGCACCATCCCCGATTGCTACTTGACCGGCGACGTGGCCCTGCGGGACGCTGACGGCTACTACATGGTGGTCGGTAGGGCGGACGACGTGCTCAATGTGGCCGGGCACCGGATCGGCTCGGCCGAAGTTGAGAGCGCGTTGGTGTCTCACCCGGCCGTGGCCGAGGCTGCGGTCATCGGCAAACCACATGACATTACGGGGGAGTCCATCAAGGGCTTCGTGACCCTGCGTGTGGGCAACGAGCCCTCCGAGGAGATGGTGGCCGCCCTCAAGGCCCACGTTCGCCACGAGCTGGGCCCTATCGCCGTGCCTTCCGAGCTGGAGTTCATGCAAACCTTGCCCAAGACCCGCTCGGGCAAGATCATGCGGCGCCTGCTGAAAGCCAATGAGCTGGGCCTCGACCCAGGAGACATCACCACGTTGGAGGAATAATCTCTTTGTGTGTGGCACGCCGGACACGATACTGGAAATACTAAAGTACCTGCATGACCGGCTCGGCACGGAATTCGTGATAATGCACGGCCAGGCGTCGCGCATGTCCGATAATGCCAACATGGGCCTGTTTGGCAAAGAAGTCCTGCCGGTGGTCCGGGAGTGGTAGGCAGAAGAGTTTAAGAGCTAGGCTTCACGAAAATCTTTTGGATGGCGGCCCGGGCTTCTTCCGGGCTGACGCCCGAGGCCACGGCGCAGGGGCTGGTTTCGGCCATGATGGCGTCGGTGTCGCCCATCAGCATGTATTTCTTGTACAGGTCCTCGTGCTCTATACCCAGTGCCCTCCCCACCAGGGTCAGGTAGTGCTCCACCTTAACCGGGTAATCTTTCTCGTAGCCGCACAGGAAACGCTGGCACCCGTGGTACAGGGTGGAGTAGATGTCCACGTTGGCTTCAACCGCTCGTTCAAACGAATCGACAACGATGCCGTCCCACACATCGGGGCCCACCTGCGCCCGGACCCGGTCGGTGCAGTGGCGCCCATAACGCTCGTCGCTGCCCAGATCGATCAAGTCCAGGCCGGGCACCGCTGACAGAAGCTGGGAAGCGCAGCGTGCCTCTTCGTCCGACTGGGGCCGGCCCGTGTGGTAGTGGAGAGATACCTTGGCATCGACCTCTTTTTTGAAGGGCAACCGGTCCAGGTTCTCCACCAGGAATTGGGTAACGTGCTGGAAGGACATCTGATCGCCCATCTGCATGATTTCGTCGTAGAAGTAGATGCAGGACGGGCACCACATTACAACCTGTTGCGGGTTGAACTTCTTAAAGCTGTTCACCGTGCTTTCTGACAGCGACCGGGCGGCCTTTTCGTCTCCGTTCTGGAAGTGCTGGATTCCGCAGCAGTAGGAAGCGCCGCCCACGGCTACGAAGTCCACTTCCAGCAGCTTGAAGATGTCCACCACCGTTTGCACAAGGTTGCTGGTGCGCAGCACGTTGCAGCCCAGGTAGAGGACCACCTCAGCAGACTGGACATCGTCCTTGGGCGCGGTAGTCAGCCACTCCCGTTCTTCGGGAGGGGTTTGGAGCCCCTGCACCACCTCGATCTCCCGGAAATACTTACTGTAAAAAGATCTCTTGGTACCGGACTGGGACATGATTGCTCTCCTGCGCTGCGAATTCGTGCGGTAATGCCAAGCTGCTGTAACTTCCCTTCGGGCGCTACCATCCCACGGCGCAACCGTCTTTACGTGGCTCCGAGGCTCCGCTGAGCACTCCAGTTTCCGGGTCCCGCTGAATCAGTTGGGCCCCACCGAAGCCGCCGGACATGCCCCGGTAGTAGCTGCTGATGGTCCGGGTCCGGTGTCCCCGGCTCTCCAGGTCCCTCAAAACCTCAGGGGAAAGCCCTTCTTCCAGAGCGACGTCTTCTTCGGTAACGATAAACCTCAAGGCGTTCAAGGCTTGTTGCGGGTCCATGCCGAAGTCTACCAGATTGCTGATTACCTGCAAGTGGCCTTGGGGCTGCATGAAAGCGCCCATGACGCCGTAGCACAAGTACAACTCGTCGTCCACCGTGGCCAGCGCGGGAATTATAGTGTGATAAGGACGCTTGCCGCCGGCCAGAGCGTTGGGGTGGTCCGGGTCCAGGGAGAACAGAGCACCCCGGTTGTGCAGCACGATGCCCGTGTCCGGGACCACCAGGCCGGACCCGAAGTTGGAGTAAATGCTGTAGATGAAGGAACAGGCGTCGCCGTCGCCGTCCACCACGCTGATGTAGACAGTGTCGCTGCCACCTTGGACCTGGCCGTAGGGAACCGTGGACATTGCCCGTTTGGGGTCGATCAACGCACGGCGGGTACGGGCGAAGTCCTTGGACAACATCTGGGCGGTGGGGACCTGTGCTTGGCCGGGGTCGGCCACGTACCGGAAAGCATCGGCAAAAGCCAGCCGCATCGATTCAATCAGGTGGTGGTAGGTGTCCGCCGTCTGTGAACCCATTGTCGCCAGGTCGAATCCCTCAACAATGTTCAGCGCTTCCAGAGCGGCTACGCCCTGATTGCTGGGCGGGCTTTCCCAGCAGGTGACACCCCGGTAGTCCGTGCAGATAGGCTCCTCCCAGTCAGAAGTGTGTGCTGCCATGTCCTCGGAGGATAGGCAGCCCCCTTGCTCTTGGATGAAGGCTGCCATTTTGGCCGCGATATCTCCGTTGTAAAAGGCCTCGGAGCCTCCCTCCGCTATGGTCCTGAGGGTCCGCCCCAACGTGGGGAGACGCATTATCTCCCCGTGTTTGGGCGCCCGTCCGTTCAGCAGCACCTCTTGGCCGGAGGGCAACTGGGACATGCGCTCCACCTGCAAGGACCACTGGAAGGCGATGATTTCGGAGACGGGAAAGCCTTGGTCGGCGTACTTGATGGCCGGTTTCAAAACCTCGGCCAGGGGCATGGTTCCACAGGCTTCTATCAAGGTCTCCCAGCCGTGGACCGCGCCGGGCACCGTAACCGAATGGACTCCGGCTTGGGGCATTTTCTGGTGTCCTTCCGCTTTCAACGCTTCGATGGAGGCTGCCTTGGGGGCACGGCCGCTGCCGTTTATGGACCGAATGCTTTTGTCCTTGTTATTCCAGATCAGAGCGAACATGTCTCCACCCACGCCGGTGGACACGGGCTCCACCACGTTGAGCACCGCGGCGGTGGCTACGGCAGCATCCACCGCGTTCCCGCCTTCCATCAGAACGCGTAAGCCGGCCACGGCCGCCAAGGGCTGGCTGGTGGCCACCATCCCGTTGGTCGCGTGCACTGTGGACCGGCGCGAATCAAAATACATTGCCTGGATGCTCCGAAAGCGATGACGGAAACCGACAACCGTCAACTCTAGAGTGAGCGCCGCCACCGTCCGGACCTGCAACGGGGAGAGCGCCGCGCCATTGTACCATGGGACGATTGCGTGAGCACGTGTGAGATTGACGTTCCCAGGCGTGTTGCCAATATCCGGGCCTATGTTAATATACCGTGAGCCGGGAGTCCGGACCCGGATTATAAATCCCAGTGGCCGGCCACGGACCGGCGGCTGTTAGTCTAGGAGGCATTCCATGGCAGTCGAAGTAGGGCAGACGGCGCCCGAGTTTACGTTGCACGATCAAGACCGTGAAAAGCGGTCCCTGAGCGATTACAAGGGCCAGAACGTGGTGCTGGCCTTCTACCCCGGAGCCTTCACCGGCGTGTGCACCACCGAGATGTGCACTTTTCGAGACCGGCTGGAACAGTTTAACTCCCTGAACGCTCAGGTGCTGGGCATCAGCGTGGACGGCGCCTTTGCTCAGAAGGTTTTCAGCGACCAGAATAACCTGAATTTCCCGTTGCTCAGCGACTTCGCCCGTCAGGTGGTTAATCAGTACGACGTGGCGCTGCCCAACTTCGCCGGAATGGAGGGCTACATTGTCGCCCAGCGTGCCGTGTTCGTGGTGGATAAAGAAGGTGTGGTCCGCTACAAATGGGTCGGGCCGAATCCGGGTGTGGAACCCGACTACGACGAAGTCAGAGCAGCTGTCGCTGCCCTGTAACAGCAGCCCCTGATTCCTGAAGAGTGGCGTTTAAAAGCCTCCGCTTCCCCTGTGGGAAGAGGCTTTGCCTCAAAAGCGCCCCCAGCGTGTCACCCTGAGCCTGTCGAAGGGTCTCCCCTTGGCGAGCCACGCCCGGAAGATCCTTCGCTGCGCTCAGGATGACAGTTTTGGAACAAGG
>JADFFS010000045.1 GCA_022568195.1 Chloroflexota bacterium
TCCGCCGATTGTATATGAGTCGCTGCTTGCACTGGCCAATTCATCGTGAATGGTGGGGTATTGCCCAGGAGCAACCGTGAAATCACCGTTTTTGCTGGCCAAAATGTCGTTCCCGATATATAGATGTGTCTCAGTCAGACCGTACGGGGCAACAACATCGTAGGTCACTGTTGCCGTTGACCCTTCGTAATCCACGCTCAAAGTGCCGACCAGAGTGCCTTTGCTGAGGTCGCACCGGCCTGCTCCAGCGTAGATGTCGAACTCATAGACGCCGGGGCCCAAGGGCCCATTGGTCCAGCCCCAGCGGTTGAAATCGCCGTCGATGTCTAGGAAGCAGGTCGCGACTTCGCCACCGAAGGCGAACGCAGTGTCGGTCTTGGAACCGCCCTCGTCACCTGAACCGTCACAGGTCTGCCAGGTATGCATGAAATAAGTCGACCAACTACCCCGGTCGACGAACCGGTCGCCGTCTGCCCAACCCGTTTCATTGGCGATCTGATTTCCAGCGGCATCGTATTTCACAACAACCGCGTGGGCAGCGATTACCAAGGAACTGTTGTCATCTGGACTCAGGTCCGCTTTGGCAATGACGTAGGTATACTCGGTAACCTCAGGGTCATGGGTCGTTTTATAGTCGAAGTTGCCAACCTTGGGATTACCTTTCTTGGTCTGAGGTATTCCGGCCAACGAGTCGGCAACGTGTAAATGGGTCTCACTGAGCAGCCAGCCTTGCGCTGTTAAGAAGGTAACGTAGAGAAAAGCATCGTCGTTCGTAACGGTCACGTTGCCTGAATCTATGGTCTGTCCGGCGAACAATGTGACCACAGTTGGCGTTCCGCATTCATTTACAGGGGATTCTCCCCGTTGGCTATAACAATCAACCAGGCAGCGGGCTATGTTCTGCTGGTTTGGGCATTGGCCCTGGCGGTGCTCATGTGGCGTAAAGCCCGCACAGTAGCCAGTACCGTTTCACCGTCGCCTTGATCCCAACTCCTGAATGGTCCTCAACCGGCAGCAGTCGTGCAGGCGGTGAAGCAGGCGTTGGGCCCCCCACTACACCATAGAGTCGTAGAAATCCTTTTCGTAAGCCAAGATGTGCGCCGCCACCTGCTCTAGTTCGTCTTTTCTTCCCTGATCCAGACCGTAAATGGTCACCAGCCGGGCCACGGCATTCACAAATCGTTCGGAGCGAACGTGAGGGATATCAAAGTACTTCACCGCCTCCCCGGACAGTCCATAATGTTCGGCTAACCCGTCTCGCATTGCCGAGCAGGTATCCGAGAAAACCCGTCCGACCAGATACCAGGCCACCGCCTTCTCAGCAGGTCCTCCCTCCACAGAAAGGCGGAACAGGTAATTCACTGCGTTCATGGCTTTTGAGGGCGGAGGCTGGCGCGACACTTCGCTGTCCGTCAGCCCCACGGCTTCCATAAATGGGCGGAATCGACTCAAATACTCAAGTTCGCCAGACAGCCGCTCATGGAAAAACCGCTGGGTCTCCAGGTCTGGTGAGTTGGCGATGGACAGGGCGAAGTGCTTGACCCCGCCTCGCATGTACCAGTACTCGGCAATGGCAAAACTTCTCAGGTCTTTTAAGGGGGCGTTTCCTTCAGCGACGCTGGTGACGAACGGGTGGCTCCTGATTGCGGCAAGGGTCGGCTCATGGTGGCGCTCCAACTCTTCTAAGAACCGGAGAGCGGGTTCCAGCTCACTAGCCACGGTCTCACCCCCAAATGTCCTTGGCCGACCCAAACTTTCAGCAGCGCATCCCAATCTGACCAGGCAGTCTACGCCGCCTCAGGAGTTCCCTGGCCTTGGTGCAGGAGAACCACACCATCCTGCCATTGATTGAATCCGATGAGTGATCTCCAAGTTCGGTGAAGAACTTCATGTAGAACAGCCCGGCGGCACGTGGTGACAAGGGGGACTGCGGCGCTATGGCCAGGCTGGCAACGTTGTCTTCTGACGCCAGAATCGACTCGCTGGTGTCAGCATCGTGGTCTTCCCAAGTGCATACAGCCAGGAGCTTGGGGTCCAGCCCTTGTTGGTTGGAAAGCCAATCCCAGTAGGCCACTAGGCCGGTAGGTCCTGCCTGCGTTGCCTTCCCGTGGCAGGCGAGAAATATGCAGTTGAAGGAGTCCTGGTCCCGCCAAGGTTCAGCCAGGTCCTCAGGGTTTCTGGCACGCATGGGACCTTCCCCGACCAATCGAAAGCCTTTTCTAGTCAGGACGTTCCATATACGGTCACAGAACTCTGACTCCCACCCCTGGACGTTGCCTGAACCGTCCACTATGAGCAGGCGGGGCTCGCCGGGAATAGTTGTCTGGCTCCACATCGGTTCCCCAGACCTCCCGGCCTAACTGACCTGCTTATTCGTTTTGCTAAGTGTGGCTGCGATTTCCTGGGCTTCCTCATCGGTCAGGAAATAGTCCAGCATGGTGACCATGTTCAGCTTCTTGAGAGTGACCACCATACGGAAGGGATGGCCCTCACGGTCGGTGTCCTCGATCTCCAGCGTTTTAGCCTCGCTAGATGTTTGATAAAGATTGCCCATTGCTACTCCCTCCATCGGTGCGCTGATTTGCACCGATGCGCCAGTCTACCATGAGCCAGGCAGCGGTCACAAACGTAAAGTTCGTGCCATTCTAACTTACTAAGTTCACATTCAGCACCCGTGCTGTCTCATATGGCTCTTTTACAACTCCCAGTGGTATAACGGCATTGCTAGACACGCTACCGATAATGGATTTTCCCCTTGCCCTTACAGGAAATCGGGTGCCCTATTTTACACCGGCACGCCGTAGGTCCTCTTCTTAATGCCTAGGTTGACGAAGCTCTCGGTGCGCTGTACCCCGTCGATTGCCGCGATACTGGTGTGCAGTAACTCTCCCAGGCGTTCCGACGATTCCAAACCAAGCCAGACAAAAACGTCATACCCACCGGTCGTGACGGATACGTAGTGGACTTCGACACGTTGTCCGATTCATCCTAAGCGGCAGTCCTTGACCCTACCCTTTGGTTTCTTGGTGCGCCACTCTTAGGGGCTCCGGGAGGCGGAATCCGGCAGAACAGGTCAGGGTCCACTTCACAGCTGCGTCCAAGTCCACCCTGTGTCCGATGGAGACATAGACTGGGCGCGTGCCCTCCCTGGTCCGCAGGGCAACGCCTATAACCTCGTCGCCTTCGCTTAGGGGTGCGTATGCTCCCCTCTCCTGTTCCGGAGGGTCGTGTGTCCCCACAAGGAGAGACTTGGCACAGCCTATGGTAGGCAGACCCGTCAACACGCCAAGATGGCAGGCCAGGCCAAACCGAAGGGGATGGGCCAGTCCATGCCCGTCCACCAAAACGAAGTCGGGCGGTGTGGTCAGAAGACTAAGGGCTTCCAACAGAAAGGGAGCCTCTCGAAAGGCCAGGAGGCCGGGGACGTAAGGAAACTCGACTTTGCCTATCGCCCGTTTTACCTCCACCACCTCTAAATCGGGCAGGCTGAGGAGGGCTACTGCGGCTACGGACCTCCCGTTGTGATCGGGAGGGGAAGCGTCAACCCCGGCAACCAGTGTTGGATGTTCTGGAATCGCGTTGGAACGGCTGACCAGAGGAGCAAGCCGCTGCTGGACCGCCCGAGCCTCATGGTTGGAAACGTCCCAGGGGTGGAGATGGACCATCGTTCCGCTTATTTGCATTGATAGAGGTCCTACGTACACCGCGTCGGTCTAACGGCCACCGCCAAGGCGTCGTGGCCGTTTTCGCCAAGGGTCTGGGCCAGTGATTCGGCAGCAGCGCCGTCGATATCGGCCACCACTACCCGTGCCCCCTCCTTGGCGAGGCCCTCGCAGTAGTCCCGGCCAATCCCGTGAGAACCGCAGTAACGATAATCACCTGGTCTTGGAGTCTTTCCATCTTGGTATTCATTTCTCAGCCACGCGTGGTGAACAGTCCGGGCATAGGAGAAGATTGACCTTGCTGGTTCACCTTGTCAAGCACCGGTCCGTTACAACCGTTCCCGACAGGAAACGCATTGACACGACCTAGACCCCCAACTAGACTGGCCCCAATCCGGCCTGCGGGGAGGACCGACGATGAGGATAGAAGGAAAGGTAGCTCTGATCAGTGGCGGCGCTCGTGGCCAAGGTGCCGCCGAGGCTAAGCTCTTTGCACAAGAGGGGGCGAAGGTGGTCTTTGGAGATATCCTGGACGACCAGGGCAAACAGGTGGAGGCCGAGATAAATGAGGCGGGCGGAGAGGCTCTCTACGTCCATCTGGATGTAACCCAGGAAGCCGATTGGGAGTCAGCCGTTGAGACCGCCGTCAGCAGGTACGGAAAGCTGGACATCCTCGTAAACAACGCTGGCATCACCATACGCAAGAACGTAGAAGACACCACCGAAGAGGACTGGGACCGGATCATGGCCATTAACGCCAAGGGGGTGTTCCTGGGGATCAAACAAGCGATCCCGGCCATGAGGCAGAGTGGGGGAGGCTCCATCATAAACATCTCATCAACTGCCGGATTGGTGGGCAGCCCCTACAGTGGAGCGAGCTATGCCGCCACAAAGGGGGCGGTGCGCCTGCTTACCAAGGCAACGGCCATCCAATACGCCAAAGAGGGCATCAGATGCAACTCCGTTCATCCTGGGCTACTGGAGACTCCCATGACAGAGGACATGCTGGCCGACGCGGCCCACCGGGAGGAACGTACAGCGCGGATACCCTTGGGTAGGATAGGAACGGCGGAAGACATTGCCTACGGGGTGTTGTACTTGGCCTCCGATGAGGCTTCCTTCATCACCGGCAGTGAGCTGGTGATAGATGGGGGAGCTACGGCCCAGTGAGGATTTGACGCCTCTGCTGCGCTGCGTCGCACCCAGCAAGTTGAGGCAGCAACGCATTTCATGAGGACCTTTCTCACCGTCGAGATGTGGCAGGATCAATGGGTTGCTGGTTTTACGGGCAAACTGGCGGGTGAGGGTAGAAATGCCCTGGTCTACCTAATGAAAGTCAGTGAGGCGTTTGAGTCCCACTTTGACTTGTGGTTTTCCGACGTTCTGTCCGACGTGACTAGGCAAGCCAAGGTGGCTCATCTAACCCCTTTAGGGGATCTTTTCCAGCCCAATAAGCGACGGATCAACCCTTTCGACCCCCAGAGCTATACTCGGCCTGTGCGAAATCATAGCCATCGCAAAAATAGCGAGTGGCATAAAGATATTTGCTATGAAGGCTCCGGGATTGATCGTCCGGCTGCTCTTCTAGTAGGGGACATGCACTATAGTTTTCTGTGGGATAAACCGATGCTCCATTATCCACAGCAACTGCACCGAGGCCAAAGGAAAAATGCCATCGGAGAACTCCTAACTTCCCTCCAAGAGAAAGAGACTCGGTGAAAGTTGCGCTGCTCAGGGTAGGCATTGATACTGGCTCCGGGGGCATCCACGGACCGCTGTTTAGGGATGGAACCTTCGAGTTTGTCCCGATACCTGATAGGCAATGTGTTGAGGAACGGACTTACGCCAACACAATGGGCCGACACGGACGCAATTTCATAGAGTACTTTCCTGACCGGCTACGGGAGAGAATGAGGGACCGACCAATTCATTCTGATCCTGAGTTCGATAGTTTCACTTACGGCGATCCAGGTCGGCCTAAGGCAGGTCTTCGCCATTTAGACCCAGGTGACATGCTCATATTCTATTGCGGTTTAGAGGGCTGGAATTTCAAGGCCGATCCGCGTCTTTACGTGATCGGGTACTTTGAGGTTTGTTCCGCCGGGAAAGCCCTTGAATTTAGGCCGGAGGAGCAGCATGCACTATTCAGTAACAATTTCCATGTGCGTCACAGCAGTATCTACGAAGAGCAGAAAGAGCGACTGGTACTGGTCAAAGGGTCCCCCAATAGCCGTCTCTTCAACAAAGCTGTCCCCATCAGTTCAGTTGGTCAGGATAGCGCTGGTAAACCACTCAAGGTCCTATCCCCCGAGATGCAAAGAGTCTTCGGCGATTTTGGAGGCAAGATCAGCATTCAGCGCAGCCCACCCAGGTGGGTTTATCCTGAGTTCACCAGAGGAGCTGTTGACTTTGTGACATCCTTGGAATGATCTTGGTTCTTGGTGAGGCTCCCAGTACGTCAACCACGGCGAGCTAGGAGCCATCGCGGGATTAAGGCTCTCAACGTCTAGACGCTCTCGCCGGTGCCTGCCGGGGACTTTTGTCCGAGAATCTCCATAATTACTGAAATATCAGCCACATTCTCCAGGTCCTCCAGGAGCATCAACAGGCGCACAGTATCCTGATCGGTTAGGACACGCCGGACACAATCCAAAATTTTGTCCATGCGCTCCTCCCGGTTCATAGGGTTGGCGGCGGACCCACGGAAACTACGACACTCGGCATCGACTGTGCTTCCATTTTTCAGTTGCGCCGTCACCTTTACCACGGCTGAGTCCTGATCCCCGGGTTCCACGCGAATCTTTCGCAGAGTCTCCTCCATATCCGGCGAGAACCGCCGCTGGTCGGTGAAGGTCTCGATACCGACTCCGCCGTCCAGAAGTGCCGCGGCGGAGCAGTATTCCACGCTGAACTTACCATCAAGCCCGCTCGGCGGTAGCGATCCGGAGTGCCCCCGGCCCCGCATCTGGATGGTCAAATGGTCCACCATGTCGGCCTGAAGGTTATGCTGTTGGCGAAGATTTAACACGGCTTCGATGAGATTTTGCATAGGGAGTTGGGCTGGGAAACGTTTAATGTTGAAACCGGGGTCCACCAAGCGAAAAGACGTGCCCAACCCTTCGGTTAGAATTTCCCAGTCCAGATTTCCCTGGAACAGGGCTTCTGAGTAACCATTAGGGGCTTCCAGAATGCAGTCGCTACTGGTAAAACCCGCTTCGGCAAGAGTAGCAGCCTCTGCACCCATCCTCGCAGCGTTTCCGGGGTGTGTCGACTTGACCATGGTACCTGTGTTGGCGGTCAGCCCACCGGTGCGAGACGCGGCGATGCCCATGGCCATCTGAGTTTGGTGAGTATTGAGCCCAAGGACCTTGGCGCTGGCGACAGCCCCTCCCAGAGGACCCACTAGACCCGGAGGATGATAGGCTGGATTGGACGCAGCAACGGACGCAGCCCTCAACCTTCCCTGAATCTCCCATCCCAGGACATACGCCTCAATGATGGTCTTACCGCTAACGTTTCTCCCTTCTCCCAGAGCCAGCGCTGCTGGTAGGCAGGACGAGGTACCGTGGGTCGGTGGGAATCCTTGTATCTCGTAGTCCAGGCAGTGGCCAAATACTCCGTTGGCGAATGCTGCGGAGGGGGCATTGGTCTTAAATCCCCATCCGACGACGGTGGATTGGGGAGAGCCGCCTGATTCCTGGACATATCGACCGATGATTGCGGCCAATTCCTGAGTGGAGCCTGCCAGCATATTGGCTACTCCGTCCAGGATCGCGATCTTGGCGGCTTCTACCACTGAAACGGGTAGCCCATCGTAACTGGTATCCACGATAAACTGGGCCAGAGTCTTGGTGGCGCTCATGTCTACCTCAATTTTAAGGGTCGTGCGCTGTCTGATCCCATTTATGCGGTGTCTACCACGACCTCCCGACCTTGGTCTGACGCCTGCCGGATGTTGTCGATGAAGCGATGCAACTCGACGGCTTGCTGGAAGTCGGGTTGGCAGTTGTTTCCCGAGAGAATAGATTGACCAAACTGATAGTACATCTGCCCCACGTTATATGCCTCCCCCTGGGGCATCCCTTCCAGTACATAGACATACTTCTCCGGGATTTCCAGGTCTTCCAGGGTGTTTCCCTCCCTGACACCTTGGATGCGAACCACATTCGTGTTGGCAGACCCCTCAGAAGATACGATCAGGGTCCCCTCCCGTCCATATATCTCCATGCGGTAACCGCTGCCAGCCCAAGGATTGCTGGCGATGTGCACCGAGCCAACCCCTCCGTTGGCCAGCTTGCCGCTGACCAGGATATTATCCGGCGAACTGACGTCTACCATCTGCTTGGTGTCAACTTCTAACCATTCCTTGGCCTGAGTGCTCACCACAGAAGAAACATGACTGAAATTGCCGACCACGAAACGCAGGGCGTCGATGGTGTGGCCGCAGGCAATGGTCAAGGTGTTGGCCCCCAGATCGACCTCGCGTTGCCAGGTCCGGTCAGAGGTCCGCTGCAACACGCCACCATTAATCCGGCTCACATGGCAGGACATTACGTCGCCTACATAACCAGACTCCACCAAATCCTTAGCGTAAAGGATGCCTGGATTAGCTCGGGCCTGGAGTCCTACCATATTGCGAACTCCCTTGGCCTGGGCCAGGTCTGCCATCTCCTGAGCCTCAGCGGTAGTTTGACCCAAGGGCCACTCGGTATAGACATGTTTACCTGCGTTGAGAGCAGCCATAGTGGGCTCATAGTGGGAGGGCACCCTTAGACTGACGACCACGGCGTCGATGTCCGGGTGAGCCAGCATCTTACGGTAGTCGTCGAAAGCCAGTCTTGCCCCAAACTTTTGCCGGGATTCCTCGGCGCTTTCCTGCCGAGTAGTACAGACTGCTGTCAACTCGAACTCCGGGCTGGCGACCACTGCTGGCAAATGCGCTCGGGGAGCCCATCCTCTATGAATGTTGGCTCCGATGATGCCCAAACGTATTTTGTCTGCCATTACCCCCCCTTACAGCGGCAAAATTGATCCTATCCTACCATGCTGAAGGAACTGAAGCCTCACCACCAGGCTGGCTATCCAAAGCACGGTGCTCTGACTTGTCTTCAGACCGGCGAAAAGGT
Source organism: Chloroflexota bacterium (assembly GCA_022568195.1). Classification (GTDB taxonomy): domain Bacteria; phylum Chloroflexota; class Dehalococcoidia; order Lucifugimonadales; family UBA3495; genus JADFFS01. The sequence continues at coordinate 8,789 of JADFFS010000045.1, forward strand.
GTTAGGTAGAGGCGCGGCCGTGACGCAAGGCCCTACCGGCCAGCAGGCCGGTGTGGCGGCCCTGGTCCACCACTATACCGCCATTTACCAGAACGTACTCGATCCCCACCGGAAATTGCTTGGGCTTGTGGCGAGTGGCCGGTGACTTCACCGTCTTGGGGTCGAACACCACGATGTCCGCCTTCATGCCATCGCGCAAAATACCCCGGTCTCGAATATCCAGGCGGAGCGCAGCCATGGATGTCATTTTCCGAACAGCCTCCTCCAGGGTCATGGTGCCCTCGTCACGCACGTACTCGGCGAGTATTGTCGGGAAAGTCCCATAGGTGCGCGGGCTCGGGTAATCCCCTATCAAAAGACCATCAGTGCCCACCATGGACCTGGGATGGGTGATGAAGTCTGGCAGGGTCGGCAGGTTGGGTCCTGGAGAGACGTAGGAAGTTTGCAAGTCTTCGTCCAACAGCAGGTCGCACATAGCGTCCACCTCCTCCTTCCCCATCATCTCCGCCACTTCGGCGACGGATCGACCTTCGTACTTGCGGTTATGGGGCTTCTTGAAGTAGGTCAACCACAAGTCCTTGAATGACCCTCCCCGCGGTCGTATCTCCTGGCGTAGGCGCTCTCGGCCCTCCGAAGAGCGCAGCACCTCTTTCAACTTAGCGGGACCTCCATCGTGAGCCCACTGGGGGAACAAGATCAGGAGCCGTGTGCTGCTGTAGGTGTACGGATAACAGTCCATGGTCACGTCCTGGCCCTGGCCTACAGCGCCATCTACCAAGTCCAGCAACTGGCGGGCGCTGCCCGGATGGGTGATCCGACGGTAGAAGTGTGTAAGATGACAAGGAATTTCTCCCTTCTGTCCGATGTCCAGGGCCTCTCTTACTGGGTCCAAGAAGCCGTCTCCGAGGGTATTCCGCAGGTGGGTATGGTAGATGCCTCCCAGGCGTGCCGCCTCCCGAGCCAGTTCCACCAACTCGGCGGTGTCGGCATAGCTGCCCGGTGGGTAGTCGAGGCCGGTGGAGAGCCCAAATGCCCCTTCCTCCATACCTTCCCGCAACATCGCCCGCATGTTCGCTCGTTCGACTCTGCTGGCGGGTCTGTCATCCCATCCCACGGTGCAGACTCTAAGGGGAGAGTTTCCAATAATGTAGGCGATGTTGACAGCCACTTTACCGTCAAACATCGCTAGATACTCGGCCACGGTAGACCAGCGCGCAGGCAGTTCGGGAGCGCCGTCCAGGCCCGAGTTCAACTCAACAAAGGAGAGAAAGTCCTCATGGGAGGTGAAAGGCGCGTAGGAGTTGCCGTCTACCCCCACCAGTTCTGTGGTAATTCCCTGGCGGACCTTGGGGTGGTGCTCGGGCTCCGCCAGGATCACTAGGCCCGAGTGGGCGTGCATGTCGATGAAACCTGGACAGACTACTTTCGATTTAGCGTCGATGACCCGGGCAGCCTCCGTGCCGGCTAAATCTCCTCGGAAGATGTGGACCGTCTCCCCTTCCACACCCACCGACCCGTAGAAACCGGGGTTGCCGGTGCCATCGACGATGAGCCCGTTGTTGATTAGAAGGTCAAGCAAGGTGTACCTCCCGCCTGGAACACAGTCTCCGATGCACCGGTCGGTACGCTAGTGCATCCTCACATATTTGGTGGCGACTCCATTTTCCGGCAATCCAAGCAAGCCGCTCACCAGGTAGATGTCACCATGACGATCTACCCAAATTTGGTGGCTCCGGGGAGTATCCCATCGGGACAGAACTTGGCCTGCCCGGTCCCTCACGGTGATCCAATTCTTTAGAGTCTCATTGTCTTGGCGTTCGGCGAGATAAATGATACCGCTGTGGTCGATGTGTAGATCGGTTGGAAGGCTGACATTAGGCCACTGGTCAGTGAACTGTCCCGTCATTGAGAAGGTCTGGACCCGGTTGTTTTTTCGGTCGCATACGTAGATCAGCCCATCCTGGTCTATCCATAGGCTATGGGGGGAGTAGAACTGGCCCGGAGCATTGGTACCCGGCTCACCCCAGGAAGCCACCAAACCCCCGTGGGCGGAGAAACGGTGGACCCTGCTGTTTCGGTAGCCATCGGAAACATACAGGTCTCCCGATGGGGACGGCGACATCCGAGTCGGACGGTTGAAGGGTCCGGCTGCACGCAGCACAACCCCTTCATCTTCGGTGCAGCCGGTATCCGAAGGCGTTCCCCGATTGCCCAGTTCCAGCAATAGTTGACCGTCCAGGGTCAGCTTCAACGCGACATGGTCTCCCCGGTCGGCAAGATAGAGCACGTCATCAGGACCAATGTATATGGTGTGAGGTTCCTTGATTAAGCCGGTTCCCCAGGACCGCAGGTAATTCCCATCCCGGTCGAATACCATCACCGGAGGGTCCTGCTGCTGCTGGCAGATATAGACCCTTTCTTGGGAGTCTACGGCCACACCGGTAACCACCCCCAGACCCCAACCCGACGGGGTCTTCCCCCAATCCTCGATCACATCATACCTATACTCGCCATTACCCGCCGTTGGCATACACCGTACCTCGGTTTTCGGATTTGATGGTACCGACTAAGGGGTCTTAGCCGACCCGCACGCTTCCCCCTACAAACGAATTGTCCATACTGCTCAGGCCAGCTTCCGGATAACTTCTTCCCCAAAAGCCTCGATCCACTCCAGCCTCTCCGATAGGCTCCTCAATGTGTTATGGATATTTAGGGTGACGCGAGTGAGACCCGCCTGATCCCTACACCAGGCAAGTTGCTCAGCACACTGCTCGTAGTTCCCCAGGATAGTAAACGCCGGGACTTCCTCAAGATTCATCGGCAGGCGTACCGTGGTGGCTTCCTCCATCCTGCCCACTCTATACCGATGGGTAGACTCAAAGCGCAGGTACTCGTCTTCCAGTGCCTTCTCTTGGGCATCCTTTGGGTCTTTGCCGATAACTATGCCGCGCCACGCTCCCACTCTGCTGCATGGCTCGCTGTGGAGCTTGGACCACTCCTCATTAAAGGTCTGGACCAGGGCTTTAAGGTCATCAAAGGATGGCATGGGTGCGACGACTATGCCGTCACACAGGCGTGCTGACCGTGCCCTCCGGCCCCTCCCGTAATTAGGCCAATTTTCCCTGTTAGGCGTGCCAAGTTGCACCTCCCTTACGTGCGTTTCTCTACGTGCGCGCCTCAACCGGCATTCTCCGGACGGAGACCGAAGCACACCAGGGCGGGACCAGCAGCCGCTGTGTCCGGCTAGTATCAATCCAGGCACGGCAAATCATATGACCATGAAACACGGCTATCCAAGCATCAGGCATTGTTATTAAACGTCGTCGAAGAAGCGGCGAGGATTTTCCACCATGATAGTGTTGATGTCTTGATCGGTAGCACCCAACTCTTTTAACCGAGGCAAGACTTGGCGGGTAATGAACAGATACCCGTCGGGATTGAAAGCCTTCCTTTGCTCCGCTAGTTCCCTGGTGGGTTGGGTGCTGGGAACCGAATTGTCGTGGGAAAGCATAAGGCGGTGAGCGAATCCGGCGTCGATCAGCTGCTTGACTACCTCGGTGCGCCTCTCCCAGTTGGGAGTTTCAGGCGTGCGGCCCCCTGGGTAGCGGTCCAATCCCAACCAGACGCCCTTGTTCAGCAGACCCAGCAGATAATCCAAGTCGGTATCATCGTTGCTATGCCCCACGTAGACCCGGTTCAGGTCCACTCCCTCTTCCTCTAGGATCGCCACCTGCTGGTCTCCCACTCGGTCGGGGGACCATGTGTGGGTTGAGATTCGCACTCCAGTCTCCCTTTGGGCGATGGCCGCGGCCCTCAGGACAATCTCCTGGGGCGGGGTGATACCGCCCCGGTCGCTGGCGACTTTGATTATCCCCGCTTTGATTCCGCTGCCCTCGATCCCCTCCTGAATCTCCCGGATGAAATGGGTAGCGATGGCGCCGGGTGTGGATGCGGCGAAGTCCCGGGGCACTGCCAAGTGGTTGCCGGTGCAGGCGATGATATGAACACCACTCCCCCGGGAAACCTCTTCCAATAGGCCGATATCCCGGCCCAGGTCGAAGGTTGTAACATCTACGATCGTGCGCACGCCCTCGTCGTACGCCGCCTTGAGCTCGACGATACCTTCTGCTGCCACTGCCTGGTGGTCGATGAATCCAGGATAAGTTTGGTCGATCCCAGCGGCGCTGAGCAGCACGTGCTCGTGACTCAGCGTAAATCCAAGGTCAGATGCCTCCACCGGGCCTAAAACTGTGTTCACCGTCGTCATGTCGCGTCCTCGTATCTGATTATTGCCGAGATACCCACGTGGCCTGGGCCATAGCCAATTTGAGGAATCTTACCGTGAGGTCGAATATATCAGAGCCCAAGTGAGGATAGCCCTGGGTGTTCGTCCGGCCTGCGGCCCAGTGGCCAGAGGTACTTGCGTTCCGATTCCTCGATAGGCAAGTCATTGATGCTTGCGATGCGGCGAGGCATGAGGCCGTTCTCATCAAACTCCCAGTTCTCGTTGCCATAAGAACGGAACCAATTGCCAGAATCGTCCCGCCATTCATAGGCGAACCGTACCGCGATACGTGCCTCGTCGAACGCCCAAAGTTCTTTAATCAGGCGGTAGTCCAGTTCTTTGGCCCATTTGCGGCGGAGGAACTGAACGATGGTCTCCCGCCCCGAGAGAAATTCAGCACGGTTTCTCCATACGCTATCAACAGTGTAAGCGAGAGAAACTCGTTCAGGGTCACGTGTGTTCCATGCGTCTTCAGCCATCCTTACCTTATGGGAAGCTGTTTCCCTGGTAAAAGGCGGGACGGGTGGGCGAACATTTGAATCCGTCGACAATTTTATTCACCTCGGTTCGCGTGTTTGCGTCTGCTCTATCGACATTATCGTTTCATTACGTCTCGTAACCAGCTGGCGAGGTCTCTTGGTCATAGGGTTGAACAACAAGGATTCTGTCTCGGGGCATCAGACAGGCGTCTCGGCAAGGCGTTTGATCCCTTGGAGCGTCAGTGTCATATTGCCACGGTGCTGTTCCCGGCGGCTCGCGAGAATCTGCCGCGCTTGGTCGGGGTTTGCCTCCATCGCTCTACCGGTGGCCGACAGACTGGGGCCGATGATAAGCCGCTGGCTTAACCTGGTGCCACCGGGTATTCGTTCAAGTTCAAACCGCCATTGGGCGCTGGGCCGGTCACGGTCGTTCACGTTCCAGGCGAAAACCCGGGGCGGATCACACGCAACGATATGTGATGTAGTTTGCCATACCCGGTCTACGTCTGTCCGCTCGTTCCTGCCTATGAACGAAGCTCCTACCCGCGGGCCGTCGGCATCAATCCAGTCGGCGCCCTTGAACTCGTCGCTGAACCGAGCCGGGATGTTAATGTCACTCGCTAACTCCCATACACGCTCCGGCGAGGCGGCGATGTCAATCTCAACGGTCACTCCTGGCCCAGCGGCAATGAGAGAACTTACTTCGCCTGGGTTTTCTTGGGTGTTCCCCCACCGGTCAAACCAAACGATCTCCGAGACCCGCCGGCGCGATGCGGGCTTAAAGTCTGAACCGATCGTCCAAGCGACGGGAAGTAACACGACTTGGGTCACGCCGTCGGGAATCCCCAGTATGTCCGCGAACTCCTTGGCCTTGCCCAGATGCAGAGTCGTCCAAGCCGAACCGAGTCCCCGCGCCCTTAGGGCCAGACAGAAACTCCAGGCGGCCTGGATTACCGAATCGAATAGGCCTGGGCGTCCACTTCCGTCATGGACACCCCAGATAGTGGCCAAAACAAGCACCGGCACCTTTTCCAAGTTTGCGGCTAGATGGGCCGCCGACTCCGCCACGCGTTCCTGAGGATGCCCGGCCCCGCGTCGCTCCTCGGACCTATCGATGATCCTACTGCCCCCAGCGGCCCGGTACAAATCGGCCAGTTGTGACTTGGTTTCCGGGTCCCTCACGACGATCCAGCGCCGGCTCGATACGCCGGCTCCCGTCGGCGCCTGCTCCGCCAACTCGATGCAGCGCAGCAGCAAGTCATCCGGCACATCGCGTTCAAGGTCAAGCCGACGTCGAACCGCGCGTGTCGTGCTCAGGAGATTGTCGGTTTGTTCAATGTCGAATTCCATCAGGCACCTCTCGATGAGATAGGGCGCGAGCCAGGATTGAGCCGAGGCGGACGGGCTCCACGCAACCCGGCTCAGAAACAGCGGTCAATATCGCGTTACCGGTTCTCGTTAACAAGCACATTCCTACCAAGCCACGTAACCGCCATCCACAGCCATGGCATGGCCAGTAACGAAGGATGCTGCATCGGAGCACAACCACACCACCGTCTCAGCGACCTCCTCCGGGGTTCCCAGGCGGTGCATAGGATGTCGGGACACAACTCGTTCTTCTCCCCCTGGGTCCAATAGGATACCTTGTTCGATCATGGGCGTCCGGATGTAACCCGGACACACGGCATTTACACGAATTCCCGATTGGGCGTAATCCACAGCTGCGGTCTTTGTTAACCCGACCACACCGTGCTTGGTGGCGCCATAGGCCGGAGATCTGGAGCCGCCGACCAACCCCATGACCGAGGCCGTGTTTACGATGGCGCCGCCGCCTTGGTTGAGCATTTGGATTATCTCGTACTTCAGGCAGAGCCAAACGCCCGTCAAATTGATGTCAAGAACCCGACTCCAGTCATCCTCGGCGTATTCGTGGATACGGCCCGGGCCTCCGGAAACACCGGCGTTGTTGAAGGCGCAGTCCAGCCTGTTGTAAGTTTGGACAGCGTGGTCGACCATCGCCGACACATCGCTTGCATTGGAAACGTCCGCCCTCACGAAAGTAGCCTCGCCGCCCGTATCCTGGATGAGACGGACCGTCTCATCGCCACCATCAACATTTACGTCGGCCACCACCACTTTGGAGCCTTCCCTGGCGAAGGCCAACGCAGAAGCTTTACCGATGCCCGAGCCTCCTCCGGTTATCAACGAAACTTTTCCTTCCAACTGTCCGGCCACTTTGGACCTCCTCGCCTAGACTGGTTACCTCATAAGAACGCCACTACGATACTTGAGAAAAGCAATAGATGCTATCTTTGGTCTACTCTATGCACCCTTGACACCTGGAATATGTCGCCGGTGCAGCTTCTCCGCCTTCAGCTGAAAACATCGGTATCTACTACTCGGCGATTGCTTGTTGTCAAAGCGGTTTGGGCGGCTACCGCAGGGGCAGAAAGTTCGGAGCATGTGAATATCTTCGGTAAACCTCCCATCGGGGCCATGGATGCACCCTTGAGACTCTGGTCTGCCCGGAGCCGTTGGTACTAGCTACCACCGGCCATTCCACACCGAAGAAACCCGTCGGCAGCGGTGGCGTCTCCGGATTGCCACGTTGGTGCTGGTCCAAGTGCCAGGCATGGACGGTCGTGCTAAGATGTCGCCACCGATAACCAGAGAGGTGTGTTTATGACGATTCCCGGAAAGCCCCCGGCGCCCACCGGCTTAGTGCATCACATAGGGATCGCAGTTGCGGACTTAGAGTCCAGCATTGACTTTTATCGTAGTCTCTTTGGACTGGAAGCCGGCCCTATTATCGTCCGAGAAGATATTGGCGTCCGCGGTTGCTTTGTTCCCGTGGGGGACACTAATCTAGAACTGCTGGAAGGGACCGGTCCCAACAGCGCAATCTCGATTCACATCCGTGAACGAGGTGAAGGGCTGCACCACGTCTGTTTTGAGGTGGATGGGGTCGCGGATAAGTTGAAGACTCTGGAGGGGCTGGGTATTGATCTCCTCGATAAGGTGCCGAGGCGAGGGCTTATGGGCGGAGATATAGGATTCTTGAACCCCTCGGCGGCACGAGGAGTGTTGATAGAGTTGGCGCAGCACGACCACTAATCCATGATTAATACCGTCAGCTTTTGAGCCCCGCATATATGGCAATGAAAAAAAGGAGAGTTGAAGTGTCTGTTGGAATAGTAGTGCCCCTACCTGCTTACACCCTTGACCCGGCATTCATTGCCAGGAAAGCCGAAGAGTTGGGGTTCGAGTCCATCTATTACCACGAGCATCCTATCCTGCCGGTAAATAGCGCCAGTCCATTCCCTTCCACCGGCGGCGAGATTCCATGGACTTACCGCCACTTCTCAGAACCATACATCTCCCTGGCCATGGCTTGTGCCGTCACTACCAAAATAAAGCTCGCCACGGGCATTACCTTAATAACCGAGCGAAATCCTTTAATCCTGGCCAAACAGATTTCAGTCCTCGACCAGCACAGTAAAGGCAGATTTATTTTCGGCATCGGGACAGGCTGGAACCGGGAGGAGAGCACCATGATGGGCGCCGACTTCGACCACCGTTGGACTCAAGCCAGAGAGGCTGTGTTGGCGCTGAAAGAATTGTGGACCAAGGATGAAGCCGAGTTCCATGGCCGCTACTACGATTTCCCACCGGTTTATTGCTATCCCAAACCGTTTCAGAAGCCGCACCCGCCGATCCTGCTGGGCGGCAACGCTCCCAATGTGCTTCAACGGGTCGTCAGGTGGGGCGATGGGTGGCTCCCAAATCGAGTGAGCCCCGGCCAGGTTGAAGAAGGCCGCAAAATTCTCGACACTTTGGCCGCCGAGCGAGGCAGGGACCCGGCATCGCTATCCATCTCGGTGTTCGGTCAGCCCACCGATACCACCAGGGTGCAAGTAGATGACTTTTTAAATGCCGGAGCAATACGGGTTTCAGTGTGGCCTACCCATTGCGAGACCGAAGAGGAGATGGGTGAGCAGTTGGAGCGGATGGCAGACGCCTTGGTGCGGTAGGGGATTTAGCTGCCGGAATGGCTATAACGCTTTGCCGGATTTTGCCGTTTTATACCGGTAGCATCGAGGAGGCACCATGGATTTCGGGCTGTTTTTGGAATTTGTAGGTCTGGATGACACTACAGACCAGCAGGCGTTCCAAGATGGGTTTGCCATGGTGGACGAAGCGGAGAGGATGGAGGTGGACTCGGTGTGGTTATCCGAGTACCACTTCATCCCGTTTAGCGTATTGTCCGCCCCTATCACCGTGGCCACAGCCATCGCTGCCCGCACCGAAAGAATGAGAATCGGGTTTGGAGTCGTCCTTCTGCCGCTGGGGAACCCGATACGCATCGCCGAAGAGATCGCAACCCTCGATCACATAAGCCAAGGTAGGATTGAATTTGGCATTGGCCGTGGAACATTCCCAGAGCACCACGACGCTTTTAACTCGCCGTATCCGGAGAGCAGGGGCAGGTTCGAGGAGTACCTGGAAATCATTCTCAAAGCATGGACGACGGAGCAGTTCTCTTTTGAGGGAGAGCACTACCAATGCCATGATCTGTCGGTCAGGCCCAAACCTTTTCAGAAACCACACCCTCCCATTCGCGTCGGCATCACATCGGAAGAGACATTTCCAATCATAGGTCGCATGGGCTATCCAATATTTATCAACCCTTCCCGAGTTTTCGCCCTGACCGAGCTGGCTCCTTCCATCAAAAAGTACCGCGATGCCTGGAAGGAAGCCGGACATCCGGGCGAAGGAGAAATAGGCCTGCGAGTGCCCATCTATTTAGCCGAGACGGCCGAGAAGGCCTATTCGGAGCCAATGGAAAGCACTGTCGGTTCTATTAGCAACCTCGGCCAGCGGGTGGCGGCAAGCGCAGCCCGCACCGGCACCACCGGAAATTGGCAAGCCGAGTCGGACCGGATTCTCAGCATGACCTACGACGATTGGGTCCGGGACAAAGTGCTGTTTGGCACCCCTGAGGCAGTTGTGGACCGATTGATTCAGTTGCGGGAGGAACTCCACCTGACCCAGGTCGTATTCGAGAATAATTTTGGCCGGCGCATACCCCACGAACTGCAGATGAAATCCCTGCGGTTAATGATGGACCGCGTCGTTCCGGCATTTAAATAGACTAAAACTAATTTAAGATTAAACAATCGAGACACCACGAGGAGCAAGACCATGCGAGGCGTCATTTTCAGCGGGAACCGCCAGGCGGAAATACAAGAGTTTCCCGACCCGCAAGCCGGACCGGGTGAAGCCTTAATCAAGGTGCGCGCCTCCGGACTTTGCGGCACCGACCTGCATCGCTACCGTGCCCCTGAGCCGACGGACTTCATAACCGGCCATGAGCCCTGCGGCGTGATAGAAGAATTGGGGGTTGGGGCGCCTCCCGGCCTGAAGGTGGGAGACCGGGTCATGGTCCACCACTACGCTGGCTGCGGTATATGTGAGATCTGCGCCATGGGCTACGAGCAACTTTGCCCCCACGGCCACGTCACCTACGGAGGGGGCACCGGACATGGCGCCAATGCGGATTACATCCTCGTGCCGTCTCGAACGTTGGTGCACCTCCCAGACGAGCTTTCCTTCGAGGAAGGCGCCGCCATTTCCTGCGGCACGGGTACCGCTTGGAATGGCTTGAAGAAAATGGACGTCTCCGGCCGGGATACCGTGGCCGTCTTTGGTCAAGGCCCCGTGGGATTGAGCGGTACCCTCTCGGCCAAGGCGATGGGCTCTACAGTGATTGCCGTGGACGTTGTCCCGGAGCGATTGGCCTTAGCGTTGGAGTTGGGCGCAGACCACGTGATTAATAGCCAAGAAACCGACCCGGTGGCGGGCATTCTCGAACTGACCGGGGGAATGGGCGCCTCTGTGTCGTTGGAGACCTCCGGCAATCCCACAGCTCGCGCCCAAGTGCTCCAGTGCCTCCGTATATTCGGACGTTGCTGCTACCTAGGTGTGGGCGGTCCTGCGACCATCGACTTTAACCGGGACGTCATTTTCAAAGTGGCCACCATCTTCGGGTCTTGGACTTTCAGTAAATCCGAGTTAATAGAGATCGCCCGGTTCATGGTGGAAGCGCAGGTACCCTTGAACAAGCTTATCACCCACCGGTACGCGCTGGATCAAGCGGTGGAGGCGTTCCGCAACTTTGACACGGCCACCACCGGTAAATGCGTGTTTGTGATGGACTAACCTTCTGGATTAGTGTCTCGTAAATGGCTTGATACCCGGTCCGTCATCCCGGCGAAGGCCGGGATCCAGCTAACGCTTCTCTGGATTCCGGCTTGCGCCGGAAAGACGATCGTGGGGAGGGAATGTCGCACAATTTCGCCGATGTAAAGCTATTTACAAGACAGTACACTAGCGAGTGCAAGGGGTGTGACGTATGCCGTTAAGGGCACAAATCGAACAAAAGATAACCGCCGACCTGAGGGGTAATTATCAGATTAATGAGACTTGGCAAGTTCCCACTGTTCAGAGACTAGGACTAGGAAAACACGGACGGACCATTGAGACGGCCATCCTATATGCCGATATGCGTAAATCGTCCAACATCGCTGAAGATCACCGGAGGCAAACGGCTGCAAAGGTATACAAGACATTTTTGTCTTCGATGGCTCGGGTAGCTCGGTCTGTTGGTGGGGAAATTAGGTCTTACGATGGCGATCGTATTATGGTCATTTTCCCTCCACGAAGAAATTCACCAAAGTTTGCATGCGACAAAGCTGTTTGTACCGCTTTGCGGATGGCATGGTGTCTTCAGGAAATTGTGGAACCTAAACTTAGAGGTTACGACGTCGTAGATTGTGGGATCGGAATAGCCTTTGGGAGACTCTTGGTTGTTAAAGCAGGTATAGGCGGTCAGCCGCATAATAATGACCTCATCTGGGTCGGCAGACCAGCTAATCTAGCAGCGCAACTTTCGGAAGAGGGGGGAAGACCCGAACACATTTGGATAGATGAGGAGACCTACAATCGCTTGGATGATTCGTACAAGTATGTTGTACCAAGTGGAGCGTCCGGGGGGGGTTATAGGCAGGATATTTGGCAGACCAGGATGATTACCTTTGCGAACCAGAGAATGAGAGTTTTCTCGTCTCAATATAGAGAGCCATTCAATTGATGCAAAATTTGTCGATGTCCCTCAACATGCCCGCATTGAATGGCTAACTGCGGTGTATAAAGGCACATAGAGGTGTGGTTTATTCCGATGAATGGGGAAATAGACAGGCAAGAGAAGATCCTTGCCAGGCTCGGGGAATGGGTTAGAGCCGCCGATACTAGGTTTCCACCTCTCGCGGCGATGAATACAGCTATGCTGGGCATTTTCGCCGCACTTGCTCCTGCTGTAAGCAAGTGGACTCCAGAGCTTATAAGCTCTGCAAGTATCGCTGCCTCACTAATTGGTACCAGTCTTATTTTTCTAGCCGTGGCAGTGTTTCCGCGTACTAAGGGGCCACCCCACTCGGTTATATACTTCGAGGGAATAAGAAGTAGAACTTCTGAATCTTACCATGCCACCATCAACGATCTCACGGAAACAAACTATCTAGCTGACTTGATAGAACAATCCCATCGGAACGCTGAAATCGCCCATGTGAAATTTAGGTGTGTACGCATTGCGATGATCGCGTGGTTCTCCAGTATTGTACCTTGGTGCTCGACGCTTTATCTGCTCATACTGTCGCAGAGGCAAGGTGAGATCCCCGGCTGAACGCCTTATCAAAATGGATTGACTAGACCTCTA
>JADFFS010000002.1 GCA_022568195.1 Chloroflexota bacterium
TGTCGAGCAAGTGCTCTAACCAGCTGAGCTAACCGCCCTCGTGCCTGAAGTCTATCAAGGGGCTTTGGAGGCGTCAAGACAACCACCCTCAGGCGTTATGCCGAGTCTGGAATCTATGTGATAGGATGATTTTTACTCAGCCTTGCCGGAGGCTACCCGTGAAAGTCCTGAGATTCGAGTTGCCCGGTTCGCCGGGAGAGGCCAGGATCGGCTTCGTGGACCTGGCGGCCAACACCGCGGTCGACGCTCCCACCGTGCTGGCCCAAGTGGGCATCAACCGGCCGTCCTGGCGGGCCGTGGATATCGTGGAGTACAACACCGAATCCGGCGGCGCCCTATCCCGAGAACTGGCCAACCTGGACAAATTCGACGCCCTGCGCTGTCCCTTGGACCAGATCACCTACCTGGCCTGCATCGAAGCCGGCTCCCTGCGCGACTTCATTGCCTTCGAGCAGCACATCAAAACCGTTCGCGCCAAACGTGGGGCAGAGGTACCTCCCGCCTGGTACGAGATGCCTGTTTACTACAAAGGCAACTATCGCACCTTGCTGGGCCATGAGCAGCAGTTGACCTGGCCCAGGTTCACCGAACAGCTGGATTACGAGCTGGAGCTGGCCTGCATCGTCGGAATGGCGGGCATCGACATCGAAGAGGACCAAGCCGCCGGATACATCGGCGGCTACGCGGTGATGAACGATTGGAGCGCCAGGGATATCCAGGCCCGGGAGGGCAGCGTGGGCCTGGGTCCCGCCAAGGGCAAGGACTTCGGCACTTCGGTGGGCCCCTGGCTGGTGACCCCCGACGAGTTCAATCCCAACGACGCCCGGATGACCGCCAGGATCAACGGGGAGCTGTGGTCCGACGGCAACATAGGGACGATACACTGGAGCTTCCCAAAGATGATTGCCCACGTCTCCATGGACGAGCGGATTTACCCGGGCGACATCCTGGGCTCGGGCACCGTGGGCGGCGGCTGCGGGCTGGAGCTGGAACGGTGGCTGCAACCCGGCGACGTGGTGGAGTTGGAGGTGGACGGCATCGGCGTGTTGCGCAACCAGGTGGTCCGCCCCGGCTATTAGCGGGCCGGAATGGCCGCCCCAAAGGATATTTCGGAAATCCTCGGGACCACGTCCCCCTTTAATAGATACAGGGGGATTTACTCTCTGCAAGGCACAGCAACGAATGAAACAACGACCCACAATAGAATCCGAACGGCTGATTCTCCGGCCCTTCACCCTGGCCGATGCCCCAGAGGTACAACGGCTGGCCGGCGATTGGGACATTGCCTCGACGACCTTGCTGATTCCCCATCCCTACGAAGACGGGATGGCCGAACAGTGGATCGGTACTCACCAGGACAGCTACGATAATGACGAAGCGATCAACTTCGCCATCACTCTTCGCTGGGACAGCACTTTCATGGGAGCAATCACTCTCAAGCTCGACCATGACAACGACGCTGGGGAGCTGGGATACTGGATAGGCAAGCCCTACTGGAACCTGGGATACATGACGGAGGCCGCCGAGGCCGTGGTGGCCTACGCATTTCAGGTGCTGGAGCTGAACCGGATTTGGGCGGCCCACTTCACAAGAAATCCGGCCTCGGGGCGGGTCTTGCAGAAAATCGGAATGACCGGCGAAGGCTGCTTGAAACAGAGCGTCAAGAAGTGGGGCGCCTACGAGGACATGGAGTACTACGGACTGCTGTGGACCGACTACGAGGCTCTTAAGGCCGGATAGACGCTGCATTGGTCCGCTCGTGCCGAATCTCACCCCGTCTAGAACCCTCTCCCGTTAAACCGGAGAGGCCTAATTAGCGCCACGTCTCCACCGGCTCAGCGTAAAGGCGCCTGCCGACACAACCACCACTGCCGCGCTGATGCGAAAGACATCCTGGAACGCCATAATGAACGCCTGGGCGTCTCTATCGCCGGGGGTAAGACCCGAGCCGGCCAGGTCTCCCAGGTGGAAGCCGGTGCTGGCGGCGAAAATGCCTCCTATCACCGCCACCGACAGCACCGTCCCGAAGGCTTGGGCCAGGGATAGGGCTGCCGAGGCCGTTCCGAACCGCTCTGGGGGAATGCTGGACATCATCAAGGCGTAGGCCGCCGACTGAAACAGTCCAAGGCCCGCGCCCACGATGGCGATGCGGGACCCAACCTGGGCAACACCTGACTGGCTGTCCAGGAATCCCATATACATCAAGCCTCCCGCCACCGCCGCCAAACCGGCCACCCCAACCGGTTGTACCCCGATACGGTCGCACAGCCAGCCTCCCAGCGTCGAAAACACGATGTTCAGACCGGCCATCACGCCCAGCATTAGCCCCAGAATCACAGGCTCCCGGTTCAGGCCGTCTCCGATGTAAAAGGGGAAGATAAACCAGATCACGAACACTCCCAGTTGAGCCAGGAACATGCTCAAGCTGGAGATTACGAATCCAGGCACCCGCAACAGCTCCCGGGGGAGAATCGGCCAGCCCGATCTGCCTTCGGCCCACCAAAAGGCCAACAGGAACACCGGCGCCAACGGCAGCAGAACCAGCACCACCTCCGAGGTCCAGCCGATGGACCGGCCCAGGCGCAGGCCGACAACCAGGCATAGCAGGCCAGCGATCAACGTGACCGCTCCAGCCACATCGAAGCTGGGTCCGGCAACCCGCTGCGGGCCGCGCTCCAGCCAGATGAAACCCAAAACCATCGCCAGCACGACAAATGGGACCCGGGCCAGGAAAACCGCCTCCCAGCCGAACCACTGGACCAGCAGGCCGGCCCCCAGAGTAGCGATCAACATCCCGGCGGCCTGGCTGGCGGTGGTGAATCCCATTGCCAGGCCGCGGCGGCGGGCGGGGAACAGGCGGGCGACGATGGCCGGAGAGACCGCGTACAGGCAGCCGGTGCCCAGGGCTTGCACCACCCTAAAGGCCACAATCGTGCCCAGGTTTGGCGACAGGGCAATGGCAATCATGGCCACCAGGTAGGCCGCCGCGCCGAACAAGTACACCTGCCGCACGCCGAACCGGTCGGCGAAGCTGCCGGCGCCCAACACCAACCCGGCCCGGGCAGCCACAAAGACGATGATTACCCACTGCACCGTCTGAAGATCCGTGTCCAGATCGCGGGTGAGGTCGGGCAGGGCCACGTTCAGTGCGATGTCCATCGCCGCTAGGGCCATTCCCAGCCCGGCGGCCGCCGCCATCATGCGCTCGCTCCAAAGACCAAGGACCGCAGGTTGGGACGGGTTGAGGGGCTGGCCGGCGGAGGCGGACATAGGTACCGATTCTACGCTATATCTTGCCGAGGCGGTTAACGGTGCGGCCGGCTCGGACGATTGCAAAGGCTGCCTGCTTATGTTAAAAAGGCGTGAGTTCAGCGTTGGGAAACAACTGGCTGCCATATCGGAGGTACCCCCATGGTAGAGAGCACCGGAAACATAGAATCCTTACTACAGGAAGACCGCGTTTTCCCGCCTACGGAACAGTTCAAGAGTCAAGCAAATATCTCCGATCCGAAGATCTATGAGGAAGCGCTAAAGGACCCCGAGGCTTTCTGGGCCAAATTTGCCGAGGAATTGGACTGGTTCAAGAAGTGGGACAAGGTATTGGAGTGGGACCCTCCTTATGCAAAATGGTTCACCGGGGGCAAGATCAACGTATCCTACAACTGCATCGACCGGCACCTGAGCTCGGCCCGGCGCAACAAAGCAGCATTGATCTGGGAGGGAGAACCCGGCGACCGCCAGGTATATACCTACTGGGACCTGTACCGCGAGGTGTGCCGGTTTGCCAACGGGCTGAAGAGCCTGGGAGTGGAAAAGGGCGACCGGGTGACCATATACCTGCCGATGATTCCGGAGCTGCCAATCGCCATGCTGGCTTGCGCTCGCATCGGCGCTCCCCACAGCGTGGTGTTCGGTGGCTTTAGCGCCGAATCTATCCGCGACAGGGTCAACGACTCCCAGTCGAAGATCATTATCACCGCCGACGGCGGCTACCGGCGGGGCGGCATCATTGAACTCAAGCAAAACGTCGACGAGTCTCTGGACGGTTCGCCCTCCATCGAGAAAGTCGTGGTGGTGCGGCGTACCGGCCACGCCGATGACCGCATGGTGGAGGGCCGCGACGTGTGGTGGCACGACTTGGTGGCCGACCAGCCGTTGACCTGCGAGCCGGAGCCCATGGACAGCGAGGACATGCTCTATCTCCTGTATACCAGCGGCACCACCGGCAAGCCGAAAGGGATCGTCCACACCACCGGCGGCTACTTGGTGGGCACCTACGCCACGACAAAGTGGATCTTCGACCTGAAAGAGGAGGACGTTTACTGGTGCACCGCGGACATCGGTTGGGTAACCGGCCATAGCTACATCGTCTACGGGCCCCTGGCCAACGGCGCCACCACGGTGATGTACGAAGGCTCTCCCGACTATCCCGACCGGGACCGGTTCTGGGCCATCATCGCCAAATACGGAATCACCATTCTCTATACCGCTCCCACCGCCATCCGGACCTTTATGCGCTGGGGCGAGGAATATCCCCAGCGGCACAACCTGTCGTCCCTACGCCTCCTGGGGACCGTGGGCGAGCCCATCAACCCCGAGGCCTGGGTATGGTACTGGCAGAACATCGGCGGGGGGAACTGTCCTGTGGTGGATACCTGGTGGCAGACCGAGACGGGAATGATTCTGATTTCCCCCTTGCCGGGCATCACCACCCTCAAACCCGGCTCGGCCACCCGGCCATTCCCCGGCATCGAAGCCGAAATCCTAGACGACGCGGGGAACCCGGTGGGACCCGGCGCAGGGGGCTACCTGACCATCAAGAAGCCCTGGCCTGCCATGCTGCGCAACCTATACGGGGACCCGGACCGGTATAAGGAGCATTACTGGTCCCGTTACCCCGGAATCTACTTTACCGCCGACGGCGCCAAGGTGGACGAAGACGGCAACTACTGGTTGCTGGGGCGGGTGGACGACGTGATCAACGTATCGGCCCACCGCATCAGCACCATGGAGGTGGAGAGCGCCTTGGTGGACAACCCCAAGGTAGCCGAAGCGGCCTGCATCGGTAAATCCCACGAAATCAAAGGCCAGGCCATTGTGGGATTCGTCACTCTAAAGGACAACGTGGTAGGTACCGATGAGATAATCGCCGAGCTCAAACAGCACGTGGTGACCAAGATAGGCGCCATGGCCCGCCCCGACGACATCTACTTTGCCGCGGAGCTGCCCAAGACCCGCAGCGGCAAGATCATGCGGCGCCTGCTACGTGACGTCGCCGAGGGCCGGGCTTTGGGTGACACCACCACCCTGGCCGACCCAGCGGTGGTCGAAGCCCTGAAAGAGCAGTACGGCGAAGAAGAGTAACGCCAGCCGTCGAATCCCTGCCAGCGGTTTTTGCGGACTGTGCGGACTGTGTAGAGGGGCACCCCGATTGAATCGGGATGCCCCTTCTTTTTTGGCGCAGAAATTTGGCGCAGAAATATCCACGGTTTCAAGAGCCGGAATAGGCGTAAGCGGGAAGCGGCGTTTACGCGGACGGTGGCTATATCATGAAAACCGGGGTGGCGTCCCGGTTGATGCGGCTTTCCTGTTGGATGCCTTGGCGAACGTAGCGGGGCATGGCAAACATGTTCCGGTGGCTCTCACCATCGTAGAATCTCAGCTCTTTATTGATCCGTTCAGCCACCAGGCCGTCGACCTGTTCGTCGGTCAAGGTTGGAAGCTTGGATTCCGACGCTAGAATAATCCCCCACAGCGTGGCGAAAGCGGGCACGTGGACCTGGCTCGGCACGGTCGATGGGAATATGCTGGCCAAGGTTTTGTAGATCGTGGTGAAGCATTCATCGAAGCTCAGCAGACCGGCCGGGCCCGACTGAGTGACCATTATGCCACCGGCTCCCATGCGTGACTTGACGATGCGGTAAAACTCCTCGGTATAGAGACGGTAGGCCGTCCCCCCCTCCAGAGGGTCAACCAAGTCCATGATCAACACATCGAAGCTCTCCCGGCTTTCCTCCAGGTACTGCCGGGCGTCTTGGAAGAGTAGCTCCACTCTGGGGTCGTCAAAGCTTCCCTGATGATGGTGGGGCAAGAACCGGCGGCACAGTTCAACCACCTCCTGGTCCAAGTCCAACATCACCACTCGTTCCACGGAACGGTGAGCAAGCACCTCTCGCAGGGTTCCTCCTTCACCGCCACCGCCGATGAACACGGTCCGCGGGTTCGAATGCATCAGCATCGCAGGATGAACCAAGGCCTCGTGGTAAAGGTGCTCGTCCCGCTCGGTGGACTGGGTTTTGCCGTCCAGCACCAAGCTGCGGCCGAACACCCGCGATTCCAACACGTCCACGTGCTGGTACGCGGTCTGGCCCGAGTGGAGAACCTCCCGCACCTGAAGCATAATCGCCAGATCCGGGAAGACTGTCTCCAAGAACCATTTACCGGATATACCCATAAACCTCGTAGTGCCCCGTGCGGCTAGCTGGGCACTCCCGTGGGCACCAATCCTCGCTGAACTTCCGTGATGTCGGGATCCTTAGCCTCGAACCGATCAATCAGTACCTGCGCCGCTGCTCTGGGCTGGAACGACTCGCCGCAAGCGAAGACATCCGCTGCCGCGTAGCCATATTCCGGCCAGGTATGGATGGAAATGTGGGACTCAGCTATCGCGAGGATCCCGGTGACCCCTTGGGGGCTGAATCGGTGAAAGGACTCACCGACGATTTGGGCACCGACTTCGTGGGCTGCCAGGAGCATTGACTGGCGGACGTAGTCGAGGTCGTTGAGGAGCTTGGGGTTACATTCCTTCAGTTCCAACAAGAGATGAAGTCCTAGTCCATTCAATCACCTGTCCTCCAATCTTAATCTAGCCGATATTTCGGCAACAGCTAATTCTATATGCAACGTTCTGCGTAATCAATACCCAGCGTCTCCCCATTCTATCGCCCAGCTAGCGCCATGGCCTGCCGGGCTCCTGCTATCCATGGCTAGCCATTTTCTCATCCCTTATATCACCTATATCACCCACAAAGGATGATTTCAGATACGCGCCTACGGTTCACAATGGTGTCAGTCGATCTGATATCGGCTGTCCAAGGGCAAAAGGAGACGCCTTGCAAATGCGAGGGATCAAACTCTCGGGTGCGGGAGCTTGGGTTTCGCTACCCAGGAAAACCCGCCCGAGAACCTTGCTGCGGTCCGTTGCCAAAGGCTTCAAAGGCTTCACTTTGGTGGAGCTGCTGGCGGTAATGGCCATCATCGGCATATTGGCCGGGATCGTAGCGGGCGCAGTCACAGGTCTTGGCGAGCGCGGGCAAAATGCTCAGATCGCCAGCGACACCAAGATCATGGAGACCGCCGCCGACCGGTTCTTAAATGCGTCTTTCCCCGAAACCTATCCAGTTTCTCCCCTGCCCAGCGATGAGACGGATTTGGGGGTCCGGGCCGTGAACTTCGACGCCAGGCTCCCCCAGGACCCCACAAAAACTTTTACACCCGACTTTATGAAAGACATACCCAACTCGGCGGCTTTGGTAGACTACCGGATCGAGACGGCCTCCGGAAGAATCTTTGCCGCCGACCATGCCGCAGCTTTCGCCCCACCTGCGGATAGCAGGTTAGACATCTCCTTGAGTGACACTTCATTATCGGCCAATGCCGACATCACCTTCGACCTGAAAATGAAGAAGAACAGGGCTGCCGTGGAAACGATTAGGATACAGATCCCCGCCGGCTTTACCATCGGAGGACAGTCATTGCCCTCCGGTAGCCGGGTTGGCAAGTTGGAGATTACCTTCGGCGTGGATAATCCATGGAAGACCGGTCATGAAATCAGTGTGGACGCCGACGTGGTGGCCACCGGAGCAGCCCACGAGTGGGAAATCGTAGTGGACTACAGCAGCGGTACAAGCGATTCGGACTCCACAATCACCGTATCGGATATCAAAGCTGCTACCGATGGAGGCACAGGGCCCACACTCACCCACACCATCAGTGTGCTTGCAGCCACAGATGTTCCAGGAACCATGACCTTACAGATGGACCGTGAAGGTCCCGAGAACGGCCCCGAGGTCTCCGACGCAGCCCACAACGAAGCGACCGAGATCTGGAAACTCACCATATTCGGCGTTCCCGCGGACTCTGGTGAAACCCTGGTCACCAACCCATCGGTATCGAAGGTATACCGCTGGACCACGGAAGAGCATTCAACCATCGTGGTGGAGGGCATCTTCCAACCCGTAGCCGGGAAACAGGCAGTGATTGTGAACTAGCGTAAAGCATATGCCGCGAAGGTGGCCCGAACGGGATCAATGCGCCGGCCCCGGGGCTTCATCGTGGCCGGGAAACGTATCTCCGGTTGGGTGGTCCCAGCCGCGGCAGGAGAACCGTGCTAAACCTTAAAAACGAGGACCCAAGAGGGTTCACGCTGGTCGAACTTGTAGTGGTCATCGCGATTCTGGGCATTCTGGCAGCCACCGCCGTGCCCATGGTAAACAACTTCTTGGAGAGTTCCAAGGGGCAAGCCTAGAATGCCGATGTGGCCACGGTCCAGGCTGCGGTTAACGCCTACTACAGCGCGCCGGGCAATACACGGTTCCTGGGCCAGCGCCAATTTCCACTCAACGCGGCGAATTCCACCGGAGAACT
Organism: Chloroflexota bacterium; assembly: GCA_022568195.1. GTDB lineage: Bacteria > Chloroflexota > Dehalococcoidia > Lucifugimonadales > UBA3495 > JADFFS01. The sequence goes on from JADFFS010000002.1 coordinate 8,647, forward strand.
CGACCTGTAGCCGGACGCCGACTCGAACACAAACCTTACCTCGCCCCTTAACCCGATCAAGGGCACCAAGGGAGGCGGGCCGATCTGGAGGGACGGCGGAGACGGAATTCGCAACGAAGAGCACTTGAACGCCGAGGCCGAGACCTTGTCCGCTGCCGGCTCCGGCTGGTACGTGGACAAGGTCTTGCTGAACGGCACGGCCTATAACGTTGACTCCCGGGACTACTTTATCGATTTCAACAAGTTGGTGAACGTGGGTCTTCTGGAAAAGATCCCGGCCTCGGCCGCCAAGGACAACGCAGGTGGCTCCGAATCAGGCTCCTATAGCTGGTACGTCAACGGGAACGGCAGAGTCACCACTCTTTATGCCTACTTTCCCAGCGGTGGGGAGGGTTTCTCGGACAACCGGGGGTACATCGACGGCGTCTACCCCTAACCTCCGTCCTAAACTGCGCCCTCACCTTCTGGGCACCGAGACCTGAGCCCAGCCATTGGAGGCGGGGCTTTTGGCGTCTGAATAACGGCGCACCACTGCTTTACCTTCCGTATCCAACCACATCAAACCTCCCTTTCTATGTCTTTACCTGCCCCTCGATACGGCCTGTCAGGTCCTCACGCCGACAATCGAGCCGCCGGCCAGCCGGCAGGAACTCGACTTTGGTTCAAATCCGTATTCAATGGCCCGTAATGTAAGGCTTGGCCAAACCTGTTAAAATAGTCCATTACAGACCGCAACGGGAGGTATTCCACCAAATGCCACAAGGCGGCTCCGACGAACTTGTCGGAAAGGGGTCGAATGAGGGGTTCATCCTCGTAGTGGAGGATGACGCTCGCACTCTTCGACTGGAGCGCTTCGTCCTGGAGGAGGAGGGGTTTACGGTGGTGCCGGCCGGCAGCGGCGAGGAAGCGCTGGATATCCTGGCGGAAGGGAAACCCACCCTGGTGATGTTGGACATTGGGCTGCCGGGCATGGACGGATTTACCACCTGCGAAAAAATTCGTGAGTCGTCTCAGGTTCCCATCATCATGGTTACCGCCGAAGACCGGGACGAAGACAAGGTGCGTGGCCTGGAAAGCGGCGCCGATGACTACGTGACCAAACCCTTCTCCACCACCGAGTTGGCAGCTCGGGTAAAGGCGGTTATTCGCCGCTACGCCATGGTTAGGGCGCCCGACGGATTCAAAGATACCGAGCCCCCACCGGTCGACCCGGGCCCCGTGCCCCTGCACGAAGATCCCAGCCCACCCCCGTCCGACGATGAGGAGATTTACGAGGGCACCATCAAGCTAGCCGTCCAAACGTCGGGGTCTATACGAGGCATGATCCAATTCGTCGACTCGTTGAGACAAAGCAAGGAGTTTCACCTGTTGCGCTTGGTAGCCGACCAAAACAAGGACGGCATGGATATCTGGCTGCGCCTCCGTGGCCCTGTGCCACTGAGGGAGACCCTGCTCCATATGGATGGGGTAAGCACCGTGGAGGCTTCTATGGAGACCCTGACGGACTCCGAAGAAGGGCTGTTGCTCGTGTCCCTGAACGCGTAGCGACACGGGAATCGCTCAAGCCACCCCAGAACTCCCGCCGGCGGCATGAGATGTAGGTGGAAGCAGCATGAACGAGGAAAACGGCCGCGAAGGCCTAGAGAGCATAGGGTCGGTCCGACCGGCCGAAGCCATCACCGCGACCATGGTGGAAGAGGAGCCAACGCCCAAACAGCCTGGCAGGAGCCGGGTCTTCACCTTGGCCCAGATGTTGGTGGACGCGGGAATACTGCCCGCCGACGAGGTGTCCAGGGCCCAGGAGTTGGCCGCGACCGAACGCCAGCCCTTGGGACGGATACTGGTGCGCGACGGGCTGGTACTTTCCCGGGACCTGGCCACCCTTACCGCCCTTCACTTGGGCCTGCCCATGGTGGACCTGCGGAGCCAGACCATAGAACCGGAAGCCGTGTCGCTAATTCCCGAAGACGCGGCACGGAAAAACCTGGTATTGGGAATCAGCAGGGAAGGCAGCCACCTGAAGGTGGCCATGACCGACCCTAACGACCTGCAACTGCTTCAAGACCTGTCCGCTCGTACCAGCTGCACCATCGAACCGGTCATTGCAACTCAAGAGGATATTCAGGAGCATATCGACAGGTCCTACCGATTGACCCAGCCCCTGGTCACGGCTTCCACCGCCGACCCCTCTTTACCAGCCGAGCGCGTGACGGCCCGGCTGTTGCGGGACGCCCTTCCCGCCCAGGTGATCGACCTGCTGTTGCGCCAGGCCTTGCAGGACCGGGCGTCGGACATTCACATCGAGCCCTCCGAGTCCCGTCTGCGGATTCGGTTCCGCATCGACGGCATCCTTCATGATGTGATGAGTCTGCCCAGTGAGATGCATCCCACCATCATTTCCCGACTGAAGATCATGTGCGGGATGAACATCGCCGAGCGGCGCAGGCCCCAGGACGGCCAACTGAATTTCGAAGCCCAGGACCGGACGATCGACACCCGGGTGGCCATCAGTCCTACCGTGGACGGAGAAATGTCGGTCTTGCGCTTGTTGGACAACAAGAAATTCACCCTGCTGGGCTTGGAGCAGCTGGGGTTTAGTGAGGAAGCCCAGGCTAGCTACCGGCGCTTGTTGCAATTGCCCTATGGGATGATCATCATTTGCGGACCTACCGGTTCGGGAAAGAGCACGACGCTCTACGCCTCCATCCTGCAGATGGACCGCCTGACACAGAAAATTGTCACCGTCGAAGACCCGGTCGAAAACCACATGGACGACGTGAGCCAGATGCAGGTCAATCCCGAGGCCGGGGTTACTTTTGCCTCCCAGTTGCGCAGTATCCTACGACTGGACCCCGACGTTATCCTCATCGGCGAGATTCGGGATCAGGAAACCGCCATCATCGCCACGCAAGCGGCTCTGACCGGCCACTTGGTGTTGACCTCTCTGCACGCCAACGACTCGGTGTCGGCCCTGATACGGCTCCGAGACTTGGGAGTGCCTTCTTACCTTATATCTTCTTCGGTGGTCGGCATCGTGGCTCAACGCATGGTGCGGGCGGTCTGCAACACCTGTGGAAGGTTGACCACCCGTTCCCGGGCAGAACAGGAAGCCTTCTTTTCGGAGATGGGGGAAGAGCGGGATCGGTTTCTCTACGGGTCAGGCTGTAACGCCTGTGCCCAAACCGGATACCTTGGCCGCAAGGGCGTGTTCGAGATTTTGACCATGACCGACTCCCTTCGCCAGCTATTCCTGGATGAAGCCCCCAGGTACCGCTTGGGGGAGCAGGCCCTGGCCGATGGTATGACCGTTCTCCGGCATGACGGCATGGAGAAGGTGGCCCAAGGAATTACAACCCCCTACGAGGTCATGCGAGTCCTATTCAGCCTGGAGTAAAAGCGGTCCATGCAATACCAATATGTGGCATACACGAGGCGCGATGGGTTGTTCAAGGGCCAATTGGACGCCGCGAACGAGGTTGAGGCCCGGGCGGAAATCGGCCGCATGGGACTTAAGCCGCTGGAGATAAAGCCCAAGCGGAAGCTCCCGGGCCTGGAGGAGATATTTCCGTCGCTTTTTCGCGTGGGCACCGGGGTGCTGATACGTTTTGCCCGCCAGTTGGCCATCATGGTCCGGGGAGGCAGCAGCCTCCAGCGCGCCCTGGAGATGTTGGAGAATGAAAGCAGCAACCGGGTGATGAAGCGCATTCTGGGCAGCATCCGCAAAAACCTGGATGAGGGCGGCAGCCTGTCTACTGGCATGGCCCAACATGTATCGGTGTTCGGTCCCCGCTTTGTCAGCGTGGTAGAGGCCGGAGAGCACACCGGCAGCCTGGCCCCTGCCTTGGAGCAGCTGTCCGATTCCATGGAGACGGAGTACGAAGCCATCCAACGGGCGAAACGTACCCTGATGATGCCGGCCTTCACCATGGCAGCTTCCGGATTGATGCTGGTCTTGATGTTGACCGTGCTTCTGCCCCCGCTGCTGGAGACCTTCGAAGACCTGGGGTCCGACGTGCCGATGATTACCCTCATCGCCATAGGTCTGGTGGACGTTCTTACGGGCAACATGCTGTTGATAGCCGTGGGTCTGGTGATGGCCATTGGAATCTCGTGGTTGTTGCTACGCAACCCTTCAACCAAGTATGCCATACACTTTGCCGAAACCAAGTTGCCGATTTTGGGCCCCTTGATCGTGGCCAAAGAGTTGGCCGGGTTTTCTCGCACCATTTCCATGCTGATAGGGTCGGGAGTGGCCCTGGCCACGGCCCTACCTCTGGCGATCAGCGGGGTCAACAACCTGGCGATGTACCGCGCTTTCGCTGCCGGGGAAGAGAGCCTGCTTACGGGTCACGGGCTAGCCGATGAGTTACGAAAATACCCGGTCCTGCCTCGAATGTGGGTTGAGCTGGTGATGATCGGCGAGGAGAGCAACTCCCTGGGGCAAACCATGGGGGACCTGGCCGAAGCCTACGAGAAAGAGTTGGAAAACCGCCTGGGCTCCATGATTAGCATTCTCGAGCCCATGTCCACCTTGGCTGTGGGAGGGGTGGTTTTGTTCATGGCCTTATCCATGCTGCTGCCCATCTACTCGGGCCTCGACTTCGCCGAATAGCCCCCACTTGCCAATGGCACGGATGCCATGCCACAAAACTTAGCCGAATTACGGGAACAACTCGCCCAAGTAAAACCCTGGATTTACGTCGCAGTGGCCTTGGGCCTAGTGCTATTCGGCTTCTACGCCTGGCAAGGAACTCGTTTTTACAACGCCTCCGGCATACCCTACGTGGGCCCCGAAGGCAAGTCGGGGTCCTTGCGCGCAGAATTAAAGGAAATTCAAGACGAAATTAATTCCAGTAACCCGAACCCGGCCCGAGCTCAAAAGAAACTGGACGGCCAGGAATTACAGTTAACGGAGTTGCGGAGTCTTTTCGACTATCCGGCCACCGACGAACTGGTTGCCATCGTCTCGGCAACCGCCCAAGAGAGCAACGTGGATCTGCTGTCGGTGGCTATAGGGAGCCCCCAGGCCAAAACCTTTGGCGACACCCTTTTTACCATTAAATCAATGCAGGTGGGCGTCCGGGGCGACGCTCCTAATATCATCGCATTCCTTTCCCGGTTGCATGATAAGGTCCCGGTGACCGAAGCCGCGGATATTCGGATCTCAGGCTTCGACACCACACCGACCGCCAGGATAAACTTTGTCTTCTATCTGTTACCTCCACAGGCTTCAGCGGCGGAGGCTGAGCCGGAACAGAAAGCGAAGGAGGCAAAATGAGTCCCGGTGTTTTTATAATGTGCGGTCGAACTGAATCGTTTCACGAATTGATTGCGGGGTGCATGGGACACCGGCTCCGTTGTGGGGAAAGGGGTGGGTCCTCTTAATGCTGCACGGGCTGACGACTACGGTGACCCGAGGAATTGTTTGGCCTTTCCGAGTCATCGCCCACAGCGTCTCTTGGATTTATCGTTCCATCATCAACGGTGTGAGCTGGACCGTAAGAACGGTCGTCCATGCCATTACCTCCACCGTTCGCGCCGTCGTCAATGGGATCATTGCGACGGTCACCGCTATCGTTAACGCCATAAAATCGGCGGCTCTCGCCATCGTCCACGGCATCGTCCAGACCGTCCTCGCGGTGGTCCACTCCATCACCTGGACCTACCGAACCATCACTCACGGCATCGCTCAGACCGTCCTCGCGGTGGTCCACTCCATCGTCTGGACCTACCGAACCATTACTCACGGCATCGTCCAAGGCGTCCTTGGCGTGGTACACGCCATCGCCTGGACTTACCGCACCATTACGCGCGGCATCGCCCAATTCATCCGGACCGTGGTAAACGCCATCACCAATGCTGGGCGGCGGGCCGCGGCCGCCTATGGCTCCTTTGCGCAGAGCATGCGCGGACATACGCTGACCCTCAGCCTGGACGACGGTGGCGCTCGGCTGGTAATTTTCCATGGGAATCAGGTGGTCGCTTGGGACCAAGGCCGTTGGGATTCGCCGTCCGACGAGGCTGAATCCGAGGCCTCTCCAATGGCCCGCGGCGCCGCCCACCTCCGGGAGTTGCTGGCGGAGCTCAAAATCCGAAGGGGACGGATGGTTACCGACCTACCATTGTACGCACCGCTGGTCAGGCAGTTCCAGCTTCCTAAAGTCAGCGGGCGATACCTGGAGCCCATGGTGGTTTCCGAGGTGTTGGACACGATTCCCTTCGCCAGGGAAGAGGTGGATATTTCTTGGCGCAGCGACAAACGGCGGGAAGGGCAGGACATCTTGGCCGTTGCCGTCCCCAGGCAAAGAGTCGACAGCCAGGTGCGTTTCGCCAAGGATGCGGGCTTACCGCCGAAAGCAGCCTATTCGAAAGCCTCGGCGCTGGCCCTGGCCACCGGCCTCTCCGACGTCATCCTGGTCCATCTGGAACCCGGCGAGACCGGCCTGGTGCTGGTCGCCGGGGGTTCTCCGAAGGTCGTACACCAGTTGGACTTGAAGCAGCTAGACGACGAACCCTCTAAGTGGGTTGACGTGCTGGGCAGGGCGGTGGAGCAGGTAGCCGGATACTATCAGTCCCTGGACTCCGAAGCTGATAGCGAGGCGCTGCCGGTGGTGTTGACCGGTCAATTTTCCAACAATGCATCGTTGCCCGCCACTCTCAGCAAAGTGTTAAACCGGCCGGTGTTGCCCTTCGCTCCCTCCATGGAGTGCCCTCCCGATTTCCCCGCCACGGAGTACGCATCAAATTTGGGCCTGTACCTAGCCGACCAAGCCAAGGGCGCCTCCTCTGGAAAGGGCGAGGTTCCCATGGGTCCTTGCCTCAATCTACTTCCGGAGCGCCATCTGCCCCAAAGCCTCCTTCCGATCAAGGCTTTTTTCACCTTCGTCGTTCTGGTCCTGTTGACCATACCGGTTTTCCCAGCCGCGGGTCAGGTGGAAGCGGCGGTCCAGGATGCCGAACAGTTGGCAAGCGAACTGGCAGTTATGGAACGGGAGGTAATCCAGCACCGCAAGGCAGGAAGCTTGGAACGCAGGACCAACGAACGGGTCGAACGGAACACGAAGCAGACGGCCGATCTGAACCTACGGTTGGACCAATTGGCCTCAGAAATGGAAATGACCATCTCTCGGTTGGTGGCTATCACCGATACCGCCTTGCCCCGGGACGTGCAACTGGAGAGTTTGGCCCCGGAAGCGCTGGGCCTAGGTCTCAGTGGCGGGGCCGACTCCTATGCCGCGGTGCTGCAATACGCGGTGAACCTCCAGGATTCCTCGCTTTTTTCCAACGCCACAGTGCAACATGCCAAAGGGTCCAGCCAAGAGGGTATCGAAGGCGGCCTGAAGTTCGGCATCCTTGCCGAGCCCGTCAAAAGCCCCCGAAGTAAATCGCCTGTGGAGGGCACCAAAACCCCTGCATCGTCGAAGTAATTTGCCTCGCCCGGGTGTTGTTTAGCGATGGCGGATTCTATACACCGTCTCCCTAACCGAAGCGTACCGATTGACTTTTTGTTCAATATTGCGCTATTTCGGTTTCGACAACGGCTGGACATTACTGGATTTCCGTGATACCAATAAAATTGTCTGAAGGCATAATGGGGAGGTCAAACAGCATATCTCGGAGTCTAATCTTGGACCGCCTCCAAACCAATCGTGACCAAGAGCACATTTCCCGGCTACATCGCGTCACAGAAGCTAATTACAGCATTGCTTAGAATAACCCTGATGCTTCTGTAGAAAACCAGAGGCACAACGCATATTAAACAGGAGGAAAGAGGAAATGCGAAGGTTTTTCAAAAGGGCAAAGGACACCGCACTGAGACAAGAGGGTGGGTTCACTTTGATCGAGCTGTTGGTGGTCATCGGCATCATCGTGGCCCTGGCAGCCATCACCATCCCGCTGGTGACCAGGTTCACCAGCAGCGGTAAAGAAGGCGCCGTAGCGGCCGAGACCCAGACCGTGCAGACCGCCATGAGCGCCATGATGGCCGACCTGAACCTCACCACGGTGGACGCTAACACCGGTGCGACCGTGGGCGTCAAAGCTTTTACCGACAAGCCCAGCGCCACCAACGACTTGAGCGGTTACCTGAAGAAGGCCACCACCACCTACTATTACTGCTGGACAACCACGGGTGACGTGTACGCTCAAAACCGCGCGGCCGCCGACTGGGAGCCCGAGGACGCCGAGGACACAGCGGCAGCATGTGGCGCCGCTCCAGCCTAGCCTAGTTTAGTCTCGACGCCGACGAAGCAGCTGCCCAACAGCAGCCGCCAAACATCTGCACAAGGCCCGTCTGGCTATCACCGGTCCAGGCGGGCCTTGTGCCTTTCCAGACCAGATCGTTGTCTACAGGCAGTAGCCGGTGGTCCCTTTGGGCCTTTTGGTGACCCCCAGGTACCTCCGGAATGGACCCAACTTGCCACAAAATATCGGTCTTGCGGGTACTTAGCCTAAGCTCGCCCAAGTGGGACAATGTCGTGACCAATGTCACAATTGGAAACCGCACTAGGCCACAGTATCCGAATTCTCCACCTGACAAGATGTATGCCATGGATGATAAATCAGGGTCCGACTCCCGATACCAAACCGAGCTAAAACCAATGTTCCCTTACCCACCACATACAGCGCCAGCCGGCGGCCAATCGCGAATCAGTTCGCTTTGGGCCTACCTCTGCCAAGGGTTCGTGCAACGGCTGGAAAGGACTACCGGGGACAGCCGGGGCAGCATCCTGCTGGAAACGGTGGTTGCGGTTGTAATCTTCGCTCTTATAGGCGCCGCGACCATGGTGGGCATCCAAACCGCCACGCTAACCGGCGAAAGGGTGGAGGACAAATCCATCGCGGAAAACCTGGCGCGAAACCAAATGGAGCACGTGTTCAGCCAGGCATACAAGGCCCCGCCGTTGGACTACGACTCCATCGCCGACATCCCGGGCAACACCTTCAGCGTACCCTCAGATTTCACCGTTACCGCAGTTGCCGTGGAACGGCCCGGTACTGTCGGCACCGACATAGAAACCGTAAAGGTAACCGTTAGCCGCAACGGCGAGGAGATTCTGGTCCTGGAAACTATACGGGGCCGGAATTAGAGTCCAGCATGAGGATAATTGCCAACATAAAAGAGTCTACGGCCGATTCATCAGGCTTCACGCTGATAGAAGCGTTGGTGGCCATCGGCATCCTTACATTTGCTGTAGCAATTATCGGCAGCGGCATGTTTCAGGTGTTCAATTTCCAACAGTTTTGGCAAGCCGACGTTGTGGCAACCAAGGAGCTGCGTCATGCCGGTAGCTGGTTCGCCGGCGACGCTTTGAACGCCGAAGATGTCCTGGACGCGGGAGGGGTAACCCAATTGACGTGCAACCCCGACCCGGCCGCCGAACAAGTGACGCTCCAGTGGACCGATAAAGACGGGGTCACCCAGCATTCCGCCACTTACAGCCTTTCCGGCGCCAAATTGATCAGGAATTATGACGGCGATTTGAATATCATGGCCCGCCCGGTAGTGGCCGGCAGTCTTGATTTCACTCTTTGCGGGAACCTCCTGACATTGAAGATGCAAGTGGAGGCCGATCGAGGCACCAACGAAGACATTACGCTTCAAACCTACATTAGGAGATTGCAGCCATGAGAAACTTGCTTCATCGACAAGAGGGGGCGATGGGTATGATCTTGGTTATCGGGTTCATGGCCCTGGCTATCCCCCTGATAACCGCTGCTCTGACCCTGTCGGGGACCCTGGGCCGGGACTCCCAAGTAAAAACCAATATCCTGAAGCGGCAGTACGCTGCGCTGGGCGTCGTCGAGTATGTCAGCTATCTGGCGGCTGATCCGATACGGTGGAACGACTGGAAAACGGCCAACTTCGTGCCTGCCTCCGGTAATTACCAAGAGAGCCTAATCATAAGCGGGCAAAATACCAATGTTACGGTAGCCCCGCTGGCCGTCTCGCCTGGCGATGCGCCGGCGATACCCATCTCACCGCTTCAAACCCAGCTTTCGGCCAACCCTGCTGCGCTTCCCGAGGGTAACGATCTAACTCTTACTCTCACGATTACAAATCTAACGACAGGCCTGGAAGATCTGACCAAGATTTATATTGGGCTGCCCCCGGGCTTCAGGTACCACGGGGGTTCCACCACCGGTGTTACCACGGCCAACCCCGTAAAAACCGTCATGAGCAGCCTGTTCAACGACACGCCGGATTACGACCTGGTAACCTGGGACCTCACGTCCTTGGACCTGCAGCTGCAACCTTCTCAGTCTGTCACCTTGAGCTTCGTGGCTCATACCGACGACCCAGAAGGAAACGAAGAAGGGAATTTTTGTGTCCGGGGTTGGGTCGGCGCCGCTGGTGGAGTACCCAGCAACGGCAGCACGGTTCAGGTCACGCTGGGCGAAGCTTACGAGCCCTGCTTGGACAACCGGCTCGAAACGGTCACAACCGTAAGCCCCCAAATTGTCCCCACCGGCGGCGCGACCCATGTATTCACCTATACCACTACCGTCCAGAACGTCGGAACGGAGACCCAGCTCTTGACCGGGATTCGCGATGTACTCCCCCTGGGATTTAACTATAAACTCAACACCACCTCGGGCGACCTTACCAATAGTAATCCCTCGGCTACCCTGTTGATCGACGGCAGGTGGGAGCTGAACTGGACCTTCCCCAGTGAGATTCCGGTCCCGCCGGGTGGCACCAAAACCCTGGTCATCCAGGCCGAAGCCCAGCCTGGCCTGGGGAACTGCTACATTGAAGCCATCCCCTTCTACAAAGGACAGGGCATCAAGGTCAATAAACTCGCGCATGTGGATGGCGAATTGGTAAGTACAAGTGACCGCAAAGTAATGCTCAAGGGCAATGTGCACGTAGACGGCGGTATCAGGTCCGGTGGACCGGTCCGTCTGCACCGAAACGTTCACATACACCACTCAGCAAACAAGGTCGTCAGCGAGAACGACATAATGCTGCAACAGAACGCCCATATTGATGGCGTCGTCTTATACGTCGGGCAGTTACAACTACAGTCGGGCGCCTCGGTGGACGCCGCCAGCCAGCAGGTACCAGCCGGTAGCCTTACCATCGTGCCCACTGGACTTTCGAGTCCGGCCTTCCTAACAGGAACGGGGCCGGATATTACCGTGAAAAAGAACCAACCGGTGACCCTCACACCCGGTAGCTACGGCAAGCTCAAGATTGAAAAGCAGGCCGACCTGACCCTGGAAGCCGGCCAGTATTCCTTCGATGAGGTCAGAGCTCACCAGGACGCCGAAATCGACCTGAATGTGTCCAGCGGAACAATTGTGGTCGATGTGGCCAAGGACCTGAAATTCGATCAAAGAGTTGACATGGATGTTGTGGGGGGCTCTCCCTACGACGTAACCTTCCGGACCATGGGAGGGGTGGTGCTGAAGAAAAACGGAGAATATCGCGGGAACTTCCTGGCCTTCGGCGGGGAGAGACAGGCAGCTTACACCTGGCCCGCCGCCGTGGTTAGGGTCATGGACGTGTTCCAGGTCACCACCACCAACGCCCTGGGAGAGATCGGCTCCTTCGAGCAATGGGTCGGCATCGACTCATCCTTCCTCAACCGTCCAATAGTCGGCCGCTGATTTCCGGTACGGAGGCAGCCCCTGTATTCAGGCTACCGGGCAAGCCTCCCTTGAAACCTAGACTGAAACCTAGACCAAAGATAGAAGCGCCCCGATTGCATCGGGGCGCTTCTATCTTTGGTTATACCTTAACTTCAGGGAGGCCTGTCCTACTCGTTGTCGTTCCAGCCGGTGTCCATCTCTTCTTCGTCGATGACGGCTTCCTCTTCGTCATCATCATCCAGGTCGTCGTCGCTGATGTAACGTACCAGGCTCTCGTTCAGGTACACTCGGTGCTCTTCCTTGGTCTTGGTAGGGAAGGAGCAGACGTCGTGTAGGCTCCGGTCCCGGTAGGTCTCCCGCACTATGATGGAGATTCCCTGGCTGTTGACCCCAATGATCGCTGCTTCGTATTTGTTGCCGCCGCACATCAGCCGGGTGAGGCGCCTGCCCAGCTTGGGCTCGATCTGGCCCAGGTACTCATCGTCCCGGGTGTATACGTTGATGGTATCTTGCTCAACCACCAGATTGGCCGTATCGCTGGGGGCGATTCTGGCCACCACTTGGCCGGTGGCGGGCTTCCGCAGAATCGTGGTTCCCGACTTGCCGCTCTCTTCTATGAAAAACTGGGGGCCGCTGCCTGCCTTGCGGTTTTTTTTGATGGGCGCCGGCGTGTTCTCCAACTGGACCACCCGGGCCAGGTTCTTCTTTGCTATTGTGTTATATGGGGCGATGCTGCCTACCCGGTCCAGAACCTTCCTGGCCTCGGCATATTGGCCCAACTCCGTGTAGGCTTTTCCAAGGCGGTTCATCGCGTCAACGTCGGTCTCAAAGAGCTCTAACACGGCCTGGTTGACCTGAGCGGCCCGTTCCCACTCCCCTCTTAGCGCCAGGGAAATGGCATCCCGGCTCAATTCTCGCTTAAGCCTGGGGTTGTTTGCTGAATTTGTCAGCTCACTACTCATCCTGTCTCCAAAGTGGGCCAATAAAGCCCGGTCTGGCGGCGCCCTCGTGTTCCATCCTGGTTCCGTCGTGTTTTATGAGGGCGGAGCGCCGCTAAAATTGCTGTCGCATGATTGTTACGAAACCCCGAGTGTCCATCGCCGAGTGGCTATATTCTTCGAGGTGCGACCAGCGATGGATCAAATAAGTCTGTGTTCACCTCCGCCGCCTTCCCCACATCTGGCTACCGCGACCCCGGGGCTGCCAGAATTGCCCGGTGAGCCGATTCTAACTAAATCGGGAATCCAGAGTAAGTAACTCCTAACATAATGTAGTTACACCAAAACCACACCATGGGTCAAGCCTATTTAGACTATTTTTAAAACAAATTTTGTTACCCGTAGGCAGGCTGGTGTTGCCCCCGCCTCTCAACGTGGCGTGGCTGGGCTTTCTGGGGAGGGTCAGAGCAACGGTTTTGCCCACAGTTTTGCCGATAGTTTTGCAAGGAAGTCCGGTCTATTTCAAGCGCCAGGGTTACCCTGCCTGGGGGTCGAACCTCTTTGGCGACCTTGCCCCTTCCCCAGGTGTCGTAACCGCATTTTGATCAGGTCATAGGTCATTACAATGGAATCTCTGATGGGCCGCACCTTGCTGTGCTCTCGGTAATACCAGTCGATTCCCAACTCTTGCACGGCCAGCCCCAGCTTTCGGGAGAGGAATAACAACTCTACATCGAAGGCGAATCCGTCGATGGTCTGTTGGTTAAACAAGTCAACCGCAATCTCCCCGCGAAAACATTTGAAGCCGCACTGGGTGTCCCTCAGTCCCGGCACAGCCAGCAGCCGGACCAGGGAGTTGTAGACCCTACCCATCAGGTGGCGGCGCTGGGGCTCCCCGATACGCCGAGCACCTGGGGCTTCTCTGGACCCTACGGCAACATCCGCTCCCTGACACCGGGGTGGCAGCAGGCGTTCCACCTGTTCGATGGGTACGGACAGATCCGCGTCGCACAGGAGACGGAATCGGCCGGTTGCATGCAGCATGCCATGCTTAACCGCCCACCCTTTCCCCCGATGGGCTAGGCTTAGCAAATGCACCTGGGGATGCTGGGCCGCGACCTGGCCGACCAGTTGGGCGGTGGCGTCGGTACTGCCGTCGTCGGCTACCACAACCTCCCAGGTATAGGAGCACTCTCCCAAATACTCGATTACCCGCTCCAGGGTGCTGCCGATGCGGGGCTCCTCGTTGTAAGCCGGGATGACAACGGAAAGGTAAACTTGCGGCAATGGCTCAAGGATCCTGGTCCAACTGGAACCCATGGTGTAGCAAACGCACGGCCTCCTGAGCTTGCTCCTCCTTTACCACACAGGAGATGCGGATCTCAGAAGTAGTTATCATGTCTATGTTGACGTTGCCGTCAGCCAAGATCCGAAACATCCGTGAAGCGTATCCGGGGGTGTTTTGCATCCCGGAGCCGATCACGCTGACAGAAGCCAGGGTTGCGTCGCTGACCACGCCGGTGGCGCCGATGGAATCCAGGACCCCCTCCACCTGGCGAACCGCTTCGTCAAGGTCGGTGCGGCTTACTGTGAAGCTGATGTCGGTGGACCGTTCCACGCTGGTGTTCTGTACGATGGTGTCAATGCTCATGCCAACCTTGGCCAGAGGCTCAAACAATGCGGCGGCAATCCCCGGGCGGTCGGGCAATGACCGCACGGTGATTTTGGCCACGTTGGTGTTGCATGCGATTCCGGTAACCCTAATTCTATCTTCCATTGGATCCTCGTCCGATGGATTCTCGTCCGGCTTCTTGTGGATTAGCGTGCCTGGAGCATCGCCGAAGCTGGAAGCCACGTAGATCGGTACTTGATAGAACGACCCCAGCTCAATAGACCGGGGGTGCATCTTGGCGCCATAGCTGGCCAGCTCCAGCATCTCGTCATAGCCTATTTCATCCAGCTTGCGGGCACGGGGTACTATACGTGGGTCGGCGCTATATATGCCGTCCACGTCGGTGTATATCTCGCAGCGGTCGGCGCCCAGAGCAGCCGCCAAGGCTACGGCGGTGGTGTCCGACCCGCCCCGCCCCAAGGTGGTGATGTCCAGATCTTCGGTGGCGCCTTGAAACCCGGCCACCACGATCAACTGGCCTTTCGCCAACTCCATTTGAACCCGGCCCGTATCGATGCTGTGGATGCGGGCCCGGCCGTAGGTGGTGTCGGTGCGGATGCCGGCCTGGGTACCGCTGAGGCTGAGGGCGCTGTAGCCGAGGGTACGCAGGGCCATGGTCAGCAGTGTGCAAGCAACCAACTCGCCGGTGGACAGCAGCAAGTCCAGTTCCCGGGGATCGGGGGTTGGCGAGATGGACCGGGCCAGGTCGATCAACGCGTCGGTGGTGTCCCCCATAGCAGAAACTACAGCCACGATATCCACGCCCGAGTCTCTACCTCTACCAATGCGCCGGGCTACGCTCATGATTTTCTCAGCGTCGGCCACCGAGCTACCACCGTATTTTTGGACGATTAGCGGCAAAACCAACGTTCCCTTGGGCGGACTGGATTGATGCTGCGCTTTGGGCCGTCATGGGGGCCGTCATGGATATGGCGTCTGCCTAGAACCCAATCCAAATGTGGTTCGACAAGCCTGTCCTGAGCCCTTCGGTTCGGCTCAGGGTAAACTCCGCCGAAGGGCTCACCACGAACGGAAGGAGGCGTCAAGACCGTTAGTCCTGAGCCTGTCGAAGGGCCCAACAGTAGAGCCTTAGATGGGAACCACATGGGCTCCCTCCATGGTGGGCTTGGTGATCTTCAGTTGACCCGCCGCTCCAGCTTGCTTGGCTGCCTCAGCCATCTCATAGGCCACAGTCATCTCCCGGCCCTGGGTTAAGGCCAGCACCGTCGACCCGCTGCCCGACAGAAACACGCCCAGAGCTCCGGCGTCTCGGGCGGCTTGGAAAAGCAGCTTCATAGCCGGGAACAGGGGCTGCCGGTAAGGCTGGTGCAGCCGGTCCTTGGTGGCCTCCGAAAGGTACTCCGGATGATTGGTCGCCATTCCGGCCACCAGCAAGGCCACCCGGCCCATGTTAAACACCGCGTCGGCCATGCTGACTTTTGCGGGCATCACGGCGCGGGCGTCCTTGGTGGCGATTCTAAACTCGGGTATGAACAGCACGGCGTGTAGGTCGGGAGGAAGGCTAATCGGCGCGGTATAAAGTTGCTGTTCGTCGGTGACCACCAGTTGGAGGCCTCCGAGCACAGCAGCCGCCACATTGTCGGGATGCCCCTCCATGGTGGCCGCCATTTCCAGCAACTCCTTGGGGCCGAAGGACTCCGGGCACAATGCGTTAGCCGCCGCCAATCCTCCCGCGATGGCCGCGGCGCTGCTGCCCAGGCCCCGCTCCAGGGGTATCTCGTTGTGGCAGCGGAGACGTACAGGGGGCATCTCCCGGTCTGCCTCGTGAAAGAGAAAGGCCATGGCCCGGTACACCAGGTTGCCCTCGTCAGAGGCCAGTTCATCGGCTCCTTCCCCGGTAACTTCCACCAAGGGTTCTCCAGCGCCGGCTGAATCCCCAGGAAACACGTCCAAGCGGTTCCACAGGTCCAATGCCAAGCCTAGACAGTCAAACCCAGGCCCCAGGTTGGCTGTGGTGGCGGGAGCCAGGACGCGTACTGGATTCATTAGTTGACCTGTGCCAGGCATAGGATGTTGCGGCATACGCGGGGAATGCTGGGCTGAGGCACGTCAGGAAAGCACACGTTCAAATACATAACGGCCCAAGTCCATGTTTTCCTTGAACTCAAAGCCCTCAAAAGAGCCGCCATAGCCGATGATGGGCACCCTCTCCTCGTGGAGGGAGCCGTGGGACCGCAACGTTTCCGGCATGGTGACTTCCCTGGGGTCGCCGAAAACCACGTCGGGCGCCCCCAGCACCATGATATCCCCCATGCGGGCAGCCATGAGCCGGAACTTCTGTGCCGCGTCCTCCCGAGGTAGAGCCTCGTCGACACCGTCGATGCCGCGCAGCACCTCCAACGCCCGATCAACATCGCCGGCATCCAGGTAAACGTAGATGCATCCACCCAAGTTGGAGTGATGCACGGTGTACCTGTCCTTGATGATGGGCACGGCGTCCGCCCGAATCCCGTGCTTGCTCAGCTCCTCGGGCAAATCTATCATCCGGTTTTTGGCAGACATGCCGTGGTCCGCGGTGATCAACAACTGAATATCCGGGACTTTTTCCACCAGGCTGCCCACGGCCCGGTCCAGCATCGCTATGTGCCTGGCAGATTCCGCTTGCTCAGGAGCATAGGTGTGCATGGCGTAGTCCGTGGTGGTCAGATACACCAGGTCGTAGGACTCTTGTCCGAGGATGTACTCGCCGGCGTTAATCACCCACTGATTCACTTCCAGTGAATAGATGGGCGGTGCCTGGCCCACCCCCGTCACAACCCAATCAGGCGGCTGCTCCGAGGATACAGTCAACGTGGCGCCGTCGCCTAACAACCTTCGCAGCTTGTCTTTGGCCGTGACCAGCAGAGACCGGGCGCCCTGCTCTGTTGCCCGTTGGAACATGGTCTCGGCTTGGATGAACTCCCCGGATTCCATGTAAACTTCCTGGCCGGTCTGACGGTTGGACCAGTAGTTGGTGGTAATCCCGTGGGTTTCCGGATAGCTGGCGGTCACCAGAGACACGTTGTTGACGTTGGTGACCGTGGGCATCATTGCCCTGCCCTCGGTGATGAACCCCCCCTTGGCCAGCTCTCTGAGGTTGGGCGCCGGACAAGCGTCAAGATATTCGGGATCGAACCCGTCGACCATGATTATTACGGTGGTTGTCAACGCTATCTCCTCGGACGAAAGGGGCCTCTATTGGGCCAGGCCTCGTCATAGACGAAACGATGTTCAGGGATAAATATCCACGGATAAGACTCTACCCGAACATCGCCACCACAGCAAGAAGGGCATGCCTAAAATGGGATGGGGCAGCCCGCTCTTTGGCGGAGAAAGAGAATAACGCAGCGAGATAAGGCGGATAGGAAATGCCGGGCCGGTCCTCCGGGAGCTTTACGTCCGGGAGGAGCTTCGAGTTACCCGCACCTTGGACGCCGCACGGCCGTTGCTCCGGGCGTTTCTTCGCCCGGCCGGCTTGGCCAGGGGGTCCGGGATCTCGACGCCCGGGAGGACATCTGACTGGTGATCGTTGCTCTCGGCGGCGTCGCTGAGCCGGGACTTGGCAACCTTGAGGTAGTCCAAGGCCAAGCGAGGCAGAAGATAGTTTTCTCGTACGCTTTCCCGGGCCTTTTGGCCTATACGGTCGCGCAAGCCTGGGTCCTGCATCAGTTCAACGATTCTCCAGGCGCACTCTTCGGAGGTATCGACCAGGTAACCGGATACGCCGTCCTGAATTTGAAGCCGGATGCCACCCACGTTGCCACCTATCACCGCCTTGCCCTTCCACATGGCTTCCGTCACTGTAAGGCCGAAACCCTCCCGTATGGATTTTTGCACCACCACTTGTGAGGCCGTTTGGAAGGCGTTGACCACAATATCGATGGAGTCCGGCAAACCGGCGGGACTGAAATACAGGTGAATATCCGGGTCCTGAGCCGCATGTTCCTCGACACTGGCAAGAACGTCCAGCGCCTCGGGGTCATCGGAAGCTTGGCTTAGACCCAAAAGGGCCAGTTGCAGTCCGGGCACCTCTTGCCGGGCCAGGCGGTAAGCGTCGACCACACCGCAGGGGTCCTTCCACAAGTCGAACCGGGATACCTGGGTTACCAGCGGCCGCGCCGGGTCTATGCCCATGGCGGCGACCAGCCGTGCTGCTTCCGGCTCCTCCATGGGCATGTTTTTCACGCTCAAGGGATCTATCGCCGGCGGAGCAATGTACACCGGGGTTGCGCCGTTCAATTGGCTGGGCACGTAGGAGTCCAGCGAGAAGACCAACCGGTCGTAGGCCTGGGTAAGGGGCAGCAACGACTCCAAAACCTGTGGGTTGGGAGCCGTCAGATCAATGTGAATCAACCAAAACCAGGCCGCTTCGGGGTCCCTGGGCAGCAACTGGGCCAAAGGCAAAAGCTGGGGGTCGTGGAGATACCACACGTCTGCGGTGAGATTGTGGTCCTTGATGGCGCTGGCCACGTCCCGAATGCTGCGAAAGTAAATCTTCAGTTCTTCCGGAGTGAGTTCGCCGTTGGCGCCCTGCAACAGGTTGTGGATGCGCTTGCTAACCTGGAAAAATCGGGGCGGCGGGTTGATTACCACCCGTTCCGTCGTGATGCCCAGCGCGTTCATGAAGGGGACCATGCTCTGGAGGATTTCCGCGACACCGCCACCGGTGGCGGTGCTGTTGAGGTGTACCACCCGCAGGTCGCGCAGGTCGGCGGCTACCGCGGCCAGATCGTTGGCCAACTCGGACGAGATTAGGGGCAGGTACTGGTCGAAGGAAACCGGAGGATGGGACAGTGTCTGATACATCAGGGGGTTAACCCGCCTCCAAACAGCGCATATTGGTGCACCGTCATTGTTCAATTAAATAGCCCTACTAATATCATTTCACCACGGTTCACAATGTTCAAGCCTTTACAAGCGAAAAGTTGGCGAGTTTACGGAATTGTTCCCGGTCATGCCCGAAATTCGGAGGCCAGTGACTATCTGTCCAACCAGAGAGGCAATTAGTCTTGTTTTCGGATCGTGTAGATATCGTGGGCCGATATCGTAATCGGTTGAAGTTACAAGAAGCGCCAGTACCCGGCCCGCTTCAACACCGGTACCCGCCAAAACCAGAGGGGCCCAGGATATTCTCCTGGACCCCCTAACACTGTTGGTATCGTTGGATGGTTGACCCCAATATTGGGGTGTTCTGCTGCTACTTGATCAGCACGCCCTGGCTGCCGGGCAGTACGACGAAGAACAGGGTGTCGCCAACCACTGGGGCGATGGTGCTATGCTCCTGGGCCGACCACCGGAAGACCGCGGACTTGCCGGGGTTTGCAATTATAGTTATCGATGATGTGGACGTAACGTTAGTGCCCGTCGGGACGAACCCATTAGCCTCACTCACATTTGCGTCTACGCCCCCGCCTTCGGAAGATGTTGAATTGGACGGAACGGTATAACTCTGCGTCTTCTCAGTGGCGAGGCCCACAAGCGTCATGTCCCATTTCTCGGTGGCCTTGTTCGCCTCTTTGTCGGTGCCCCGGGCTATGGTCAGGGTCAGCGTGCCACCGCTGTCGCTGCTGGGGCGGACGACGTCGATCGTGTGGACCCTCGTCGCCTCGTTGGCGGGCTTGACTCTAAAGCCCCCACTGAGGGTCGCTGAGCCCGTCGAATCATAATTATTGTAGTCCACCACCAGGACCCACTGGTCGGGATCCGATGTGGTCAGCACCACGCCGCCGAAGCGGATGGTCTGGCCTGGGTCCACGTTGTTATCGGTGTCCAGGGTCACCTGCAGCTTCCCCACCAAAGTCCCCGCACTAGCAAGAGCACCGGCGAGAGTATAACCGGCCGGGATGCTGATTTTTACGATCTCCGGGGCCGCCTCGTCCTTGGCCATCGACAGCTCCAGGAGGTAGTCGGAAGTGGCTGACGGCGAGCTGCTGCCGGTTGTTGGATGGACCGAGATGTCCAACCGGTTGTTGGACGGCTTGATCAGCGCGGACCCGTCCTGAGCGAAGAACACGTTGCCCGAGTTGGTGTCTATGCGCCAGCTGACCAGCGCCGAGGAATCGGGCAAACTGCTCAGGAAATCCGGAACGAATACCTTGTTGGGGTCTTGGGGTAGTCCGGTCTTGAAGTTGATTTCGTGGATACCAGCTATGTTGCCGGTGACCCCACCACCGATTGCCACTATCGGAAACTTCTCCGGGAAGGCCTCCAAAGCGAAGGCGTTGACGGCCTTACTGATGCTGGTCTGGTCTCCGTCCAGCCGCACCGACTGGCTTCGGTTGCCCAGGCCCACCACGGTACCAGCTACCAGCGCGGCCAAAACGCCCAGAATGGCCATCACCGCCAGCAACTCGATCAGGGTAAATCCGGCCTGTCCCTTCACAGTCTGTCTTCGCATGTCCTTTCCCCCCGTAGTTGTCGTTACTCCTATCGTAGTCACAACGCCTCTCAACAGCATCACCCTTGGGGGTGATTGAGATGATGAAAAAAGTGTTAGCCATTTAATGCGCACAAAGGGTCCGAGATGCTTCGTTCAACCCTGACACCACCCCCAGACCCTCACGCCAACCTCGATTTTGGTCCTCGAACAGGCCCTCTCTGAAAGATATTGAGCCGCCGTCAATTCGGCTGCTCCCTGGAGTGGACCTGCCTACCTACCGTAAAAAGCATTCTCCTCGAGAATCCATTCTGTTCTCGTTGAAGCTGATAGGACCCTCAGTCGCCCGGCTGCGCTAACCGGTGGCTGATCTGAATCCTTGCAACAACGTGAACTAAGATTACAAACCCTGGAGCCAGCGGAATAGACAGCTATCCCGTGGAACACTGGGTGAAGCCCCGCAAAATGTTTGTGGGTTTTTCCCGCAGCGCCGCCCCGCTGGAACGTTACGTACCTTTAGGTAGACCGTAAATGCGCGTTTCGGCGCGTTTCTAGCGCGTTTTTGTAGAGTTTTGGGGCTGAATTATCTGCGGGAGATGGGGCGGTGTAGGTATCTGGGGTGGCGAAGGGGCGTGGCGTGATGGTGGAAAGCTTCCTACTCCACAGTTACCGTCTTGGCCAAGTTGCGGGGTTGGTCCACATCGCAATCGCGGAGTAAAGCAATATGGTAGGCAAGGAGTTGCAGCGGGACAACCGAGAGCAGGGGAACGAGCAATTCCGTGGCCTCAGGGATGTACAGAGCCTCGTCCACCTGGGACGCAAGGTCGTCGTCCCCTTCGGTCATCAAGGCCAGAACCACCCCGTCGCGGGCTTTCACTTCCAGGATATTGTTTACCATCTTGTCGTAAAGGCTGTCCCGCGGCGCCAGAGCAAGGGTAGCCATCCCCCGGTCTATCAAGGCTATGGGGCCGTGTTTCATCTCCCCCGCGGGATAACCCTCGGCGTGGATATAGCTGACTTCCTTAAGTTTGAGAGCCCCTTCCAGGGCAATGGGCGCGTTGACGCCCCGTCCCAGGAAGAGGAAGTTTTCATACTTGTAGAACCTTTGGGCCAACTTCTCGTATCTGGCGGTGTCCGCCAGTATCTCTCCGATCAGACGGGGACAGCGGGCCAAATCGTCCACCACCGCTCGGGTAGCCTCGGGGGTCAAGAAGCCCCTGGCCTGGCCCAGATAAGCGCCCAGAAGGCTCAGCACGGTCAGCGCGGAGATAAAGGTCTTGGTGCTGGCCACCCCGATTTCGACCCCCGAGTGGGTGTACAGGGTGGCCTCGGCTAACCGGGTGGACTGGCTGCCCTCCACGTTGCATATGGTAATCAACCGGCCACCTTTCTCGGCGACAATCTGCATTGCCGCCACCGTGTCCGCAGTCTCTCCGGACTGGGCGATTGAAACCACCAGGGTACGCTGGTCAATCAGGGGGTCCCGGTATCGGAACTCTGACGCGCTTTCCGCCTCGGCAGGAATACCGCCCAACCGCTCCATCATGTGGCGGCCCACTTGAGCGGCATGAAGGCTGGTACCGCAGCCTATCAGGACCACCCTCTGAAACTGTTGAATCTCTTGTTGAGAGAAAGGCAGCTCGGGCAGATCGATGCGTCCTGCTTGGAAATCCACCCGGTTTCTCAGAGCGCTGGTCACCGCCTGGGGCTGCTCCATCATTTCTTTGAGCATGAAATGGCGGTAGCCGCCTTTATCGATCACCATTTCATCCTGGGACACGTCCCGCAACTCTTTGTCCAGGCGGTTGCCCTCTAGGTCCCTGTAGTCCACCCCTTCCCTGGTGACCGCAGCCATTTCACCGGCGTCCAGAAAGGCCACCTGCCCGGCTTTGGAGCCGTCGCGGATTAGAGGCAGGACAGCCGGCAGATCGCTGCCTACGATCCCCTCACCGTTGCGGTGCGCCACTACAATGCCACCAGCGTGCCCCAGCCGAAGAACGCAGAGCTTCCCCGGCTCCTCAGTGTATGTTGCGGTGATGGCTTGCGAGCCTTTGAGCAATCCACCCATTCTCAAGAAGGCGTCTTCAAAGCTGAAGCCTTGGTCCAGCCCTTCTTCTATGAGATGGGTGATAACTTCGGTGTCCGTCTCGGATTTGAAGCTGTGACCGGCGTCCAAAAGGCGCCGCTTTAGCTCCAGGAAATTTTCCACGATCCCGTTGTGCACCACGGCGACGTGTCCGCCGCAGTCGGTGTGGGGATGAGCGTTGGCGTATGAGGGTTTGCCGTGGGTGGCCCACCGGGTGTGGCCCAGGCCTATTGTGCCCTGGGGCATGGCCTGATTGTGATTGAGGGCGAGACCGTTGACCTTGCCCACGGTTTTTCGGAGGTGAAATTGCCCGGCCGAGTCAACGACAGCAATTCCGGCGCTATCGTAGCCCCTGTATTCCAGCCGCTGCAAACCCTCAAAGATTAACGGCCAGGCTTCCCGATGGCCCACATACCCAACGATTCCACACACAGTCACTCCCCAAACTTTGGCGGGTTGGAAGGTAGAAACGAACCGAAGGCCGGTACGAATTCCTGGTCGAAGTATATTGAATTCGGCTTTTCAGTGTCAAGAAAGCGTCGAATCCTGGCACACTCTTGGCGCCGCCCTTCCCTCGGGATACTCCCCGGCACTGCCAGGGCGTCCGGAAACAGGGCCGGGGATTAAACGCCCGTTGGCTCAGCGGTTGTTCCCATGATCTTTTCCAAATCGGCAAGAAACTCCCTGAGCTCTTCAGCCAACTGTCCAACCGGAACGTCGTCCATAGACTCGGCCAGGTCCCTCAGGGTCTCGTCTACCTCTATTTCTTCTTCGAATATATCCTTTAGCGAGATGCCCAGACCTTTTTGATCCGCAGAGTCCTTTTCCGCCGGTTCTTCCGGAATATCCGGAGACGGCGTTTCGTCAGGGGGACTTTGGGCCTCGGAGGCCGCATCATCTGAAGGAGCGGGGGATTGACCGCCCCGGCTTGGTCCGGGGGAGGGAGTATTTTGAGGCGGTGGGGCCATGCCCCCGTCGCCCCCACCGCCCACCGGGTGGACGTCAGGTACCCCCTCGAGGCGAACCACTTGGACGGCCGGTTCTTCAGGACCCTCTTCATCCTCCTGCCCACGAGACGCCGGTGGAGGCATGTCCTCCGGGTCTTCCCATGCCTCTTCGTCGTCTTCGTCACCCTTGTTACCCCGGTTGCGGAACCGGCTTAAGAAACCTCCGCCCCCGCGCTCGTCCTCGTCACCGGACGCAGGTTGGTCTGGACCATCCTCTTCCAAATCTAATTCATCGTCATCGTCGTCCCCACCTCGTCTAACGAACTTACTCAGTATACCCACATCCGCTACTCCTTTATCACTACTCCGGCAGCAGAACCCCGCCGGCTATAGTAGGAATTATCAACATGTTAAAGGCGGTCATTAAAAAGGTGATGGCGCCGAATAAGGCGGTGTTAAGAGGGTGGCCCCCCAGGGCAAACTTGGGCGTTAGAGCATTGCCGATCGTCATACTCATTAGAGCGACTGTGGTCATATTGGAAAGCAAGCCCAGGTCTTGCTGTTGAAACACCGGCAGCGTGGCCGCCGCTCCTATTCCGGCGCCCCCGGAGTTGGACTCCAAATCCAAAACGGCCAGGCCGATTCGTACATTGAATGCTTTCATGATCTCCAAGACAAAGACCATCAGCCCGGTCATGGCAAAGTGAAGGGGAATGGTCAAAAATGCGAAGGGCGCCGCGGAAACAACCCGCCGGGCACGCATCATGGCAGAGTCCATGGCGTATTCGGACGCTATGGCCCCGACCCGGTCCGGGGGCCCGCCCAAGGCCACTCCATCCACGAACATACGGGTGGTCCGGTTCATGAGCTGGCTACCCACCTCATCGCGGAACGCATCCCAGGATTTCTCAGGACTTATCTTACTTTTCAGCCGCACTTGCAAGCGTCTGATGTAGGGCTCCAGGGTCCCCAGGGACCGCCGGTCGATCTTAGCCAGGGAACCGCTCAAAGTCGTTCCCAACGCGGCCGTCACGTTACCCAGGGAGCGGATGAATGGAGCGACTTCTTGGTCCACCTTGTTGACCCTGGCACTGTCAAGCCAAGCCAGCAAACCCGGCGGAGCAAAGGCGAGGCCCACGGTAATCAAAAACCAGGGGAAGCCGTAGTTGAATGCCAGGAAAACCCCGATCAGGACCGAGGCGGGAACCAGCATGAAGAAGGATCGCTTGGCCCAACGCAGGGTTTTGGGACCCTGCCTGTTCCGGTAATTCAGGGTCTCGCTGGGCGCTGTCCTGAAGATGATATAGACCCCAAATGCGCTGACACAGCAGACTGATAGCGTCATCAATACCACGAAACTTCTGCCCATATTGCTCAGCATCGTGGAAATCATGGAGACCACCACCACCAGGGATATCGACACCAGCAGCGCAGCGTAGGCGTCGCCCCACTTGGCCAGGGTTTCCAGACTTCGGTGGTATCCGCTGATGTATTGCTCTCGTTCCACCCGGGCTTCTTGGGCCAGGAAATCCGCTTCCGAGACTCCGGCTGTGATCGCGCCGGCGAAGCGCAGGAGGTGATTTTTCACTGTGTCGGCGCCCACCTTGTTGGCAACCAGGCGGAACGCCCGAACGTAATCGAAGCCCATCCTTTTGGCGAGCAGGTACACCCGGCGAAAATAGACGCAAGTCTTGAAGTCCTGGGCAATGGCCCGTTCCAGGATCAGGTCTCGGGACGGGCTACCGGTGGCCAGCGCAGCCATGTAGGTCAGATTGGATAGCAGGTCAAAGCTAATCGCCGCGCTATCTGAAGACCCCTTCCCGGTACGCTTGCGAGATGACTTGGAAGAGCTCATAGAATCCTGTGACTCCCTGGTCTTTCAAACGGCGTAAAATGTTGGCCCGGCGGGTGAGTTCACCGTAAATCTCCCGCTTGCGGGAAGGCGGTAGGCCCCGCTTCAGCGCGATCACCTCTTCCAAAAGGTAGCTGTTCATGTACCCGGTGAACTCGAAGGTGTCGTCGGCCGGATTCCATCGGAACACCTCGATGTAGGAAAAGGAGTCGGTGGGGGGATCGTAGCCCACGATTTCGTTGATGCTGATGACTCTCCGTCCTTCCTTGCCATCGGGAAGCCGGACCGAGCTCTGGATGAGCACCACATTCAGGTTATCTATGTAGGTCTTGGGGATATTGATGGGGTGACCGGTCAGCCGCTGGATCAGCTTCTCCACCGAAGCAGCGTGGAATGTGGCCATGCAGGCATGCCCGGTCTGCATGGCTTGGAACGCGACGGCCCCTTCCTCTCCCCGTATCTCGCCGATGATTATCTCGTTGGGCCGTTGCCGGAGGGCGGCCCGCAACAGGTCAAACATGGTCACCGAGCCGCCTTCTCCTTCGCCGCTTTTGCCCCTGACCACTTCGCGAATCCAATTGGGGTGGGGGACCTGCAGTTCGGGCGTGTCCTCTATGCTCACGATTTTGGCCGTGGGATTAAGGAAGACTGTAACTGCGTTGATCAGGGTGGTTTTGCCCGAGGCGGTCTCGCCGGCGACAAACATGTTCATGCCATGGAGCATGCATAATGACAGATAAGCTGCCATCTCGTAGGTAAGGCCACCGAACTCCACTAGCTGAATCATGCTGAGAGGTTCGGCGGAGAACTTGCGGATGGTGAAGTTGCTGCCCCGCTTGGATACATCGGTGCCGAACACCAGGTTGATACGGGAGCCGTCGGGCAGGACGGCGTCGATTATGGGGTCGCGGTACGTGACCGGTTTCCCGATTTTTTCCGACAGCTGAATGACAAAGGCGTCCAGATCTTCCGTAGAGGAGAAATTTATATTGGTCTTCAAGCCCTTGAAAATCTTGTGCTCCAAGAACAAACACCCAGTTCCACTGCAACTGATGTCTTCTATATATGGGTCTTGGATCAAGGGCTCCAGCGCACCCATTCCTTCTTTGTCGCGGACCAACCGGTAACGAAGGCACTCAAACTGGGACCGGGTTACCGGGAGTCTGGAACCATTCTTCCCCCTGGCTTTGGATTGCTCTTGTTTCAGATCCCCTTGCTTGACTACAACGCAGGCCTTTTTTAGAATGCCACGAAGGACGGCCCCGCGGTCCATTTGGGCGCCATCCAAATCATCCAGTTCATCCACGTAGTCCACGAGACGGTCTTCCAGTTCCTCCATCAGGTCGTTGCTGTCGAATAACATCCCGGGTTCAATGGCGATGTAGTAGTTGCGGCTGTCTGTCGCGTCCGGGTATATATGGACATACAGACCGCCGCCGATGGGGTAGATCAGGTTCGGGTCTTGGAGATCGCCGAGTCCGCGACCTAACTCCGAGTGGTACTCGGGAATGCCCACCTCGTCGATGGGGATCAGATGGATATAGTCCAATAGGAACTGGTGGGCTTCGGACTCCCGTTGCAATGGAGGGGGAAGCAGCTTGAACACTGGGCAACTGGCGGCGCCACCACGATGGGAATGCCCGCTCTGCACATCGAATGGCAACGTCGATCCCGACATCGTTTATGCCTTGGCCTTGGAGATGGGAATGATCTTCATCCCCAATCCAGGCTCTACGTCGAAGCTAATGACATTCCCGGTGGACAGTTCGGCGTTACGGATCTTGGCCACTTCCATTATCTTGATCAGCCGCTCGCCAACCTGTTCCATCCTCAACACCAGGTGGGCATCACATAGAGAGCGGATCCGAATGAGTAGCTTTTCCTCGAACGCATAGGAATGAACCACGGCTATAATCGTTCGGCCCTGGTCGCAAAGCCGCTTGCAAGATGCAAAAAAGTCGATCACGGCTCGGTCTTCGCTATGAGTAACCAGTCCGGTGAGTGAGTCCACCACGGCCACTTTGAATCTACTAGGCAGGGAATCGAAGTGGTCGATTAGCATCTGGAACGCCCGGCCCACGTCATCCTCTTTCACATTGGAAACGTCCAGCGGGTAGACCCGGAGGCGGTCGCACAAGAAGTAGTCGGTGACATCCAGGTTCAGTGAAGCCATCTGGGACATCAGGCTTTTGACGGTGTTTTCGGTGGTGTAATAGGCCATGGACATGCGGGCACCGAGAGCACCGTGGGTCAGGTGTTGAGAAACCACGCTTTTACCGGAATCGGACTGGCCCTCGAGCAAGACCAATGAACCGACGGGTATGCCGCCGCCCAGCTTCTTGTCAATCTCTGCGCTACCGGTGGAAATCACTTGTGCCGACCCGGTTTGGCCTGGTGCATTATTCGCCATGTCTCTCTCCTGGCCGGGCATTGGAATCCGATGAGTGGATGATCGGCCCCCGGCCCATTAAGGATTGGACACCAAACTCTGGTCGCTGACGCCCCAAGGTGTACCGACCACCACCTGCCCCGTTGCGCCAGACTTGATGGCCGGGGAGACCCGCAGGTCGATGGCCAGGGTCTCGTCAGAGTCCCATATCCCGGGATTGAAGGTGTCCGGTTGCACGCCGGTGGCGGAAACAGTCCACTGGTTTGGTCCGACGCCCGAGGCGTTGTAGGTCAGGTAGGTAAGCCTCAGAACGTCTTCAGTATCGGTGTACTGCAAAATTACATCCATCTCGGAGAAGTCCGGGACCGATTGGGAGCCCGTGTTGTCGACATGAACCCACGCATCGCCGTTCCCGGGATTGGTCACCGCGGCCCCGGTAATCGTCAGTCCGCTGCCCCTCTTTGCCACATTGACCTGGATCTGATCCCTCAGCGCTTGGGATTGCATGAGCGAGGTGGTCAAGAACGCATGGAACATCAACACCGAGGTCACCAGAAAGGTGGCCATGACCAAGGCGCCGGCCAGCACGCTAGCCACTCATCTCTCTCCTTTCTCTCAACAGCGGGGGCCACATTACCACGTTAATTAGATTCGGCGGTCGCTAAACGCTGAAATCCTTCACGGCGCTGACCGCATTGACCACGCTGAGGGTGATGGTGTACACGCCGGTGGTCACGCTGGTCGATAAAGTGAATTTCACTGTTACCGATTGCTTCCAATCCGATCCGCTGTCCTCTACTAAATAGTCCCAGCACTCGCTGCTACAGCCTGAGACATAGGGCAACCGTAGAATGTCGCTGGGGGTGGTAAGAATCACGTCGCTGGCGCTTATAGGCGCTATGTTCTTGGTGCCAATATTTTTGACCCACAAAGTGATTTTGTTGGAGGTGTCGTTTCCCGAGGCATGGACGATCTCTATATCGGTCTTGATGCGGTCCGCAGCGACCGAATTGGCTGCCAGCAGCGCGCCGGAGCTCTTGTTAGCGGCAGGCAGCACCGCGTTGATCAACCCCGTTGCAGCGATAACACTGGCGATAAGCAGCAACGCGGTGCTTATAACTCCTTGCATGGTTCGCCTCCGCCGAGAGATGTACCGTGAGTAGCGGTAACCAGACCCGTCCTAAAGTATTAAGGGCTCAACCGGCCCCGGTTATCCGCGCCATTCTGATGTTGGGAAGACCTCCGGTCAGGATGCCGTGAAGATGTGCTATCAGGTCCACGCACACCTGGGATGTCGAGTCAGATTCGGTTGGCGCTTCATCCGCCATTCCCACAACCTGATTGAGCAACGCCTGTAGCCCGGGCGAAGAATGTCCCGATTGGAAATACAGGTCCAAGATATCGCCGAGCCGCTGTTCCCCCACCCGTTGTTTGGCGATGGACGCCCATCGCACCAGACTTGCCACCAGATTCAAGTCCAACGCGGGCAAATCGAATTCGGGAGCCTTTGCATTGGATTGCTCAACCTCAGCCAGAAGGTCAAAGTACTCGTCAAACACAGGGCTCCCCCGATGTTCCGTCTCCGGGGCGCCAGACTTCTGCAGCCCTTCGCCGGGGTGGCGGGCCGCCGCCGGTCCGCTGCGTCCATTGGATTCGGTGGGCCGGCCGTTTCGAGGGCGTGGTAGACGCCTCTCTTCCTGTTGGTAGTCCACTGGCTGTTCATAAATCTGGGCGTCGATTGGTGGACTTTGCCTGCGCCGGCCTGCATTGGGCACGTCCGCCGATGGTTCCGGGCCGGGCTGAGCGTATTCTGGATCGTCGGCGTATACCGGGGTAGGCTGCTGATAGTCGTCAAGTCCGTTGCTCGGTGGACTCTCGGGTTGGCGATCAACGGAGGCTTCGCCGAACGAGTTCTCCGATGGCTGAGTGTAATTGGGACCGGTACCGGAGGAGTTCTCCTGCCTCCGGGAGTTCCCGGTACCGCCTTCGTTAGACTTTTCCGGCTGACCGCCGGGTTCTTCTTCCCTATTCATAGGCACCTGTTCAGGTGGGTTTCGATCCTCTGGTTCAGCGGTTGATTGAGCCGGCCGTTGCGGGGAGTCCCCGACTTCTTCCCTATTCATACCCGCTTGTTCAGGTGGGTTTCGATCCTCTGGTTCAGTAGTTGATCGAGCCGGCTGTTGCGGGGAGTCCCTGACTTCTTCCCTTTGGCTTTCGGCCCTCCTGGTGTCGGGCGGCTCAGCCCGGCCGGCCTCGGCCATCTTTCGGTCCTGCTCGGCTAATCTCCGTTCCTGCTCGGCCAGCCTTCGTTCCTGATCCGCCATCCTTAATTGTTGTTCCGCCATGCCCGGATCCGGAGATTGAGGAGCTGGCATCACGACGGGAGCAGGCGCCGGCGCGTAGCCGGGCTGGACCATCGGCATGCCGGCGGTAACGCCCATCTGCGGCGGGTACATGCTGGCCGGGCCTGGATCAGGTGCGTTTTGTTGCTGAGGGGCCGGCGGCGCTGGAGGAGGAGTTGCAACCGGTGTAGTAACGGTTTCTTGTCGGACCGTCTCCGATAATTCCCGCCTGACGGGCTGTATGTCTTCGCCGCGGTCCAGGTCTTGCAGGGCCGCCCGGCGTCCGATGGAGCCTTCGCTCAGGGGCGAGTCTTCGCGCATCAGCATGGCCCGCAGGTCCACCAGAGTGCGCCGCACTTCCCCCTTGAGGACCTTGATCTCCTCCTCGAGTACCTCGATCTTTTGGTCGCCCTCTGGCATAGGTTATCCCCGAAGCGTTGGTTGTCGATAAGCTGACCCTGGTGACAGGCTGGAGGGAGGGCGCGCCCGTCACCAGGGCCGGCTCGGTTTGGGGCGCGGCTCAGGCTGGCCGGTCACGGCCAGTCAAGCCACGCCGCAAACCCCGATTTGTACGAATGGCGCCCTTTGCCGTTAGTGTTTGGCCGAGGCTCCCTACTTGCTCGGGCAGCCTCATCAATCCAGGCTGTTGCTTTTTTCCAGGGAAACCGGGGTCCTACGGCCGATGTACAGCACCGCTCCCCTGGGCGGAATGACCTCGATGGTGAACTCATTGCTGACTCCCAGGTCGGGGTCCAGCTGGCCGACCAAGTCTAACAATATGATCTCGAAAATTTCCCCAGTCTCCAACAGGCTGTCGTTATCGCCGAAGTTTGCGATGTTGGTTGACGAGAACTCGGTGGCCGAAGTCATATTCACCGTTTGGTCTTTGTCGCTGTACTTGATGACCGTGTTGCCTGGAGTCAGGTCGATAGCTTCCCCGGCGGCAGCATTGGACAGCTGGAAAAGAATCGTGGTTACAGCGACACCTGTTCAGCTCCGGTGGTCCCGCTGACCTTGGCAATCACCGAACCCTTGAGTTCCAGCGTGCCCCGGGTCTCGGCCAGGCCGGCCTGGATGGTCTGCTTGGCCACATCGCTGGAGAACAAACCCGTGGACAGGGCTGCGAAGGCGAAAACGGATGAAACCACCACGAAGGCAATCAGCACGATGGCCGTTTCCAATCCGGTGATCCCACGCTGGTCGGGCATAAAGGGGCGAAGCCCCCTTTTGAGTTTGGCAACTAAATTGCTCATGGCTGATTTCCTCACTGGTCGATGATTTCATGTTGGGTACGGGCAACCGTCAATGATCGCTATCTGAAAGGATATTCACATTCCCCAACCCCCTGCCGGGCGTGCGATGTACGCTGTCTGCCGTTATTCACGTCAGTGTAGCTTCGGGCTTAACACGCTCCCACGGGGCGGCCACCCTTGTTGACCCGAGTATCGGCAGGGGTTGGTGGGGTGCTGGGAGTACAGCCGCCGGCCGGTCCACCCACGGCCGCGGGTGTCAGCACCCCGTCTTTTTCGTAGCTTGTTCTTTGGTAGAAAGAAAGTTATCGATTTGGACGGACGCTGGGAGCGCAAAGCGCCGCAGGCACATGCACGTGTCACATCAAAGGCTGACCAACAGGGGCCAACGGTGTTTCAAAAGGGAACTGGCGGCGAATGCAGACGATAGGAGTCGAGGAGCAATTCCCCCAAACTGACACGCTAGGGGCGCTATTGAGGCAAAGCCGGGTCGAGGAGGAGCTGGGGAGTTTAGCGGCCGGTGGTGGCCTGGGCTAAGAGGGGGGGCTGTTTACTTGTTGCGACAGGTTGCGGGCGAAGTCCTCCAGGGTGTTCCCGGCCTTGCGCCGGATCAGAGGTTGGCCCAACTCGCCCAGCTTGCCCATGAAAGCAACATCGGACTCGATGGACAATTCGGTCTGGGTTTCCGATAGGGGATTAAGCCGCAGGGTCATGTCCGCCCGGAAAGAGCCACCCAGCCGCCGGTCGGCTGCTTCCACACGAAACCGGGCTTCGCCTTTTTGCTTGTCCTGGTCCACTATCAGAATGGTGCCGGAGAAGCTTAGCCTCATGGGGCCGATTCGGACTTGCATGACGGCGTTGAATTTGTCATCGCCAACCGGCGTGACATCGTTAACCCCGGGTATGCAAGCGGCGACCCGGGGGATATCCATGACCAATTCCCAGGTGGTATCCCGGTCCGCCGGCACCAAGCACTTGTTTTCCAATTGCATGCGGTTATCCTTTGGGGATCGCGGCCACTGCTTGATTAATGGCGCGGCGGGCAAACACCTCGGCCATTTCACGCTTATAGTCCGGCGACCCCCGGAAGTCCTCCAGAGGGTCAACCGCGTCTTTCACCGATGCCACGCTGGCCCGAATGTTGTCTTCGGTCAGGGGCCGGCCTCTTAAAAGGTCTTCGGCCTCGGTAGCCCGGATGGGGGTCATTCCCACACCGCCCAGCACCAGGCGGATGTCCTGGCAGGTATTGTTTTCATCGACCGAAACCACCGCCGCTGCGGAAACTGTGCCGTAGTCATCGGCGGTGCGGGGTAGGAACTTGAGGTAGACCGATCCCGAGCCAGCAGGGGCCGCTGGGATCAGGATGCTGGTCATGATTTCCCCCGGCTGAACATCAGTCTCGTAATAGTCGATAAACAGATCTTCCACGGGAACGACCCGCTGGCCCGCGGACGAGGTCAACTCCACCGAGGCGCCCAGCGCGATCAGCGACGGCGGTGGGTCCTGATTGGGGTCGCCGTGCACCAAACCGCCGCCGATGGTGCCCATGTTGCGGATCCGGGGAGTAGCCACCCGGCGGAAAGTCTCAGCTACCAGGGGAACGGTTTCCTGGATTACCGGGGAGGTTTCCACCTGCCGCTGGGTGCACAAAGCGCCGACCCGGACCGCGTTGGTCCCTCCGTTGGCGACCGCTTCTATGGAGGACAATCCGGGTATGCCCCGGAGACTGATCACATGGCCGGGCTGGGCAAACCGCTGCTTCATCTGGAGTATCAGGGCGGTGCCGCCGGCCATCACCCTGGCATCGTCGCCGTGCCGCTCCAGCAGGGCGAAAGCCTCCTCAAGACTGGACGGAGTATGAAACTCGAAATCTATCATGACCCGCTTCCCGACGCAGCTTCCTGGGATGTGCGGACGGCACTCATCACCGACTCCAATATCCCATAGTAGCCAGTGCACCGGCACAAGTTCCCCATCATCCATTCCCGGACCTCTTCTTCCGTGGGGTCCGAATTGTTGTCCAGCAGGGACTTGGCCGCGATTATCTGGCCCGGGGTGCAGATGCCGCACTGGAACCCACCGTGGTCGATGAAGGCCTGTTGCACCGGATGCAGCTTCCCGTCCTGAGCTATACCCTCTATGGTTATAATCTCCGCGCCGTCGGCCGCCACCGCCAGGGAGATACACGAGGCAATCATCTCACCGTTGAGCAGCACAGCGCAGGCTCCGCAAACGCCTACGCTACAGCCTTCTTTGGTGCCGGTGAGGCCCAAGTCGTACCGTAAACAGTCGACCAGTAGCCGCCGGGCGGGTATATCCAATTGGTGGTCGGTACCGTTCACTTTCAACCGAATCTGATGATTCATTCTTTATCTGCAATCCTATGGGGAAATGTGCCCCGTCGCCGGGACCAACCAATGTTATACTAGGCCCCACTCTCTGACAAGTGTAATTTGTAGGTGACGACATGGCGGACGGCGACAAGGGCCACGCCTCCCAAAACATCGGGGGCACAATCCTGGTGGTGATGATGGATGTGGACCCGGAGCACGAAGACGAGTTCAACGAGTGGTACAACGACGAGCATCTGCCCGAGCGCCTGGAAATCCCCGGCTACGTCAGCGCCCGCCGCTTCAAGCTGGAAGAAGGCGAAGGGGTTCTAAGGTATCTGTGCATCTGGGAGCTGGAAGACGGGAGCCCGTTACAAAGCGAGCAATACAAGGCCCAACGGGCGCGGCCCAGCCAGCTTCGGGACAAGGCCAACGCCCACATCCGGCAACGGATGCGGGGCCTCTACAAGCAGATCTATCCCTTGACCGGGGCCTTTGAAGACCACTCGGGGTACCACCCGGAGCGGGTTCGGGGATAAAGCCGGTAAACGCAGATTAAATCCGCAACAACCTGATGAGCTGGCTCAGGTGGGGCTGCTCGTCCAGATGCCAGAGCTGGTCCAGCAACGCATCGATGCGCCGGGCAGTCATGTGTTCGCTGGCCAGGGCCCGGAACTTTTCTCCTACCTCGGCATCGGACAGGGGGTTCTTGTAGTGCCCCTTGTGGTAGGCCACCTGGGATGAGTATCGCTGTCCAGCCCCGGTGACCACCTCCAGATCGCACAACATGGCCTCCGGCGCTCGCTGGTTGGCCTCTTCCGAGACCTCCACGTTGACCCGGCTCACCAGGTCCAGCAACTCAGGGTCACCCAGGAACTGGCCGCCGAAGTGTTCCTGGGACACCGAGCCGTGCATCAGGGCCACTGCGGCGGTGTAGGGCATGCTGTGGTCGGCGGTTTCCCGGTTGGCTGGCCGCCACTTCTCAGAATCGCCGGCCATGATTTGCACGGCCCGCTCCAGTGTCCGGATATTCACCTGGGCAATGTCCTGCGGGTCGGGAAGTTGCTGCCGCACCTCTAGGGCTGCTTGTACCACCGTTTGAGAGTACTGACCCAAGGGGAACCTCTTGATGCTGCACTCCATGATTTTGAAGGGTTCATCGCCACCACCCAAGGCTTCGATCTCAAAGGGCTGGCGGCTTACCGCTTTGAAGAAGCCGCCGTCGCCTTCGAAGATTGGCGAAGGGCCGGTCAAGCCTCTCTGCGCCAGCATGACCGCGAAAACCGCGTTGCGGCTGGCGTTGGCGTAGGCACAACCTTTCCACATCGATACATCGCCGATGCGTGTCTGGTACAACGCCACGTTGCCGGCCATGCCCAGGTTCAAGGCCTGGAGAGTCTGCTCTTGAGATAGCCCAAAGGACCGGGCGGCCCCCAGGATGCTGGCGATACATCCGATGGTCACGTGGTCGAACCCTTGGGACTTAACATCCACCACGTCACAAATGCGGCAGAAGGCCTCGTAGGCCAGCACGGTGGCGGTAATCAGCCCCTGTCCACTGGCGCCAGCAACCTCGCTGCAGGTCAGGGTGGCCGCGATGCTATCGCTGGGGTGGCCCGACTCCTTGCTGGTGTAACCGTCGTTGAAGTCGAGGTAGCGGATCATCACGCCGTTGGCGAAGGTTGCCATGTCCGGACTGGTGGTCTGGCCGCTGCCGATGATGGTGGCCGGGTAGCGGCTGGTCACCGAGGTGGCCACATCCCGGGCTATCCTGGCAGGCTCGCTGCTGTAGCCGCCCAGGGCGCAGCCCAGGGTATCGATGATCATCCGTTTGGCCTGCCGCACCACCTCGGGGGGGAAATCCTCGAAACGCAGCGACGCGGCGTAGGAACTCAACTGTTCTGCGATGGTAGCCAATGGCGCCCCTCCACACCCAAATTAGTAACTCTAAAGTGCCTGCTATTTAAAGTGGGGCATAACCTCTTTGGCAAACAGTTCCATGGAGCGCATCAAATCCGCGTGCTGCATGCCGCCGAAGGAAAAGTTGCATCCGAAATACCCAATGCCTTCCTTCTCTAGCTCTTTCAACTTCGCGACGCACTGCTCGGGGTCACCGATGACGGCCCGGTGTTCATGCAGATAGTCGTATTCGGTGGGCAGTTCGGTGCGGTTGGCGCGCCAGTCGTCGAGCCGGTGGTGGACCTCGCTTCCCTCGCTGAAAGTCCGGCGCCATTGGATCATATCCATGGTCCACCGGAGGCCCACGGCAGCCTCTTCCCTGGCTTGCTGCTCGGTTTCCGCCACGTAGCAATACCGGAAAAAGGGAATTTGGCCCATGGTGGTGTCGTGGCCTGCTTGCCGGCTCATGGCCACGAACCGGTGGCAAAGGTCCACGGCATCCACGGTATCCAGCACCACTCCAATCATGAGAGTATGTCCGCTTGAAGCAACGAACTCCAGGGTCTCCGGGGTCCGGGTAGCCGCCAGGTAAATTGGTGGATGTGGTTGCTGCACCGGCAGAGGCGTCAAGTTAGCCCGGTGGACCTGGTAATATTGGCCCTGGTGAGAGTAGTCGGGGGTGGTCCAGAGACCTTGGATAACCTTGATGCTCTCCTGGAACCTGCCCTGGCTTTCCTCGCGGTCGACGTTGTAGCCCCGGTACTCATATCCGGCTGTGCCCCGGCCAAAGCCCACGTCCAACCGGCCCCCACTTATGGCGTCCAAAGTCGCCGTATCTTCGGCCAGCCGGATGGGGTTGTGCAAAGGCGGAACCAGGACCGCTGTCCCCAACCGAATCTTCTTGCTCTGGCCGGCGATGCTGGCGGCTAGCACCAAAGACGAGGAGCCGATCCCATACCGGGAAAAGTGGTGCTCGGCCAGCCAGACGCTGTGAAAGCCCAATTCCTCGCCGTAGAGGGCCTCCTCGGTGGCCTCGTGGAACACTTGCTGGGCGTCGGTCCCTTCCGGCCAGGGAACGTGGGTAAACAGGCCGAATTTCATGCCTAAATTCCCCCTGGATCAATGGCTGGGCCAGTGGCTCGCCCTATTATTCCACAGATAACCAGCGGTCACCAGAGCGAGGGGGTAATGGTATAATCGGCGAGCGCCCTCCCGGCGGCCAATGCCCCAGGGCCGCTGCTCTACCGGCATCCCCAACACGCCCGTATCCGGAGTGGGTTGTTGTCCGCACACGTCCTCTACGGTGATAGCTATCTGGTCCCCCGGGAACTGGCTCAACTGAAGGCAGACACCGGCACCGCCGACCTGTTGGAAGGCAACAGCCACCGTCTCCAAGGGAGCCAGACCAACCTTCCCGAGCTGTTGAGCATCTGCAACGCTCTTCCCTTTATGGACGCCCGCCGTTTGGTGGTGGTGGAGGGCTTGCTGTCCACGCTGGAAGGACGCTCTGGGCGCGGACGCAGAAGAGGCAGGGGCTCCCAGCCAACCAGCGGCACTCTGGGTAGCTGGGAGGGACTGGCCGAGGCCGTGGCTGCCATGCCCGAGACCACGTTGTTGGTCTTCCTTGACGGACCGTTGACGGATAGCAATCCCCTCCTGCAGGCATTGACGCCGGTGACCCAGGTCCTGGCCTTGAAACCACCAGCAGGAGAGGCCCTGGCCCGGTGGATAAAGGCATCCGCCGAGGACAAGGGGGCCAGCATCAGCCCGGCAGCCATCGGCAGCCTGACCGATCTAGTCGGCGGCGACCTGTGGAGCCTGGACCGGGAGTTGGAAAAACTGTCCCTGTACGCCTCGGGGCAGCGCATCGAGGAAGCTGACGTGGCCGACCTGGTCCACCAAGCGCGGGAGGCCAACGTATTCGCTGCCGTGGACGCGATGATGGACGGCCGGCCGGAAGTTGCCCTCAGGCTACTGACCCAGCTACGGAGGGATGGCCGGGACGCATCCTACATCATCGCCATGGTTGAGCGGCAGTTGCGGCTGCTGGCGCTGGCCCGGGACTCTTTGGACCAAGGAGTCCCCCAGCGGGAGTTGGGCGCCCGATTGGGTGGTGCCTCCCAATTCGTGGTGAGAAAAACCCTGGCCCAAGCGCGCCGTCATTCCTGGCAGGATATTACCTGGCGCTACCAGCGGCTGCTGGAAGCCGACCTCGCCATAAAACAAGGCCGTTTGGAACCGGACCTGGCCCTGGAGTTGCTGGCGGCGGACCAAGCGGCCCATACCCACCGGTAGCCGCTTGTATCGCCGTCTTTAGAACTTCTAACGGAGCCGTCAACGGTCATTCTGATCCTTCCGCAGAAGGAGAATAATCTCCCGGGGGTGGCCTCACATGCTGCACCTGCCCCTGGGGAGATCCTTCGTCCCTCCGGTCCTCAGGATGACATCATAGGAGTTTTCTTAGAAGCTCTTGATTACCTTTGTCTCCCTGGCCCAGACGTTGGAATTCTTCCCGAGTCTGACGCGGAGATTTTTTAGGGGAGTTGATTTGAGCGCTCAGGCCATGGCTGGATCGTCCAGAATCGGATTCGGGCGCTTGTCTCTTCTGGACAGGTTCCTCATTCTGTGGTCTACCTGGGCAGGCGCGTTGGGGCCGACTATGCCAAGAGCGCCACAGTGGCTTTCACCGCGTCCAGCAACAATTTTGAGCTGGCCATGGCGGTAGCCGCCGCAGTGTTCGGTATCGGCTCCGGGCAGGCACTGGCAGCGGTGGTAGGTCCTCTGGTCGAGGTGCCCGTGCTCATCAGTCTGGTGAACGTGTCCCTATGGTTCCAACGGAGATACTTCCGGGGAGAATTGCAGGGGCGCCAGCAACCTGGGCTCGCAGACGGCTCGTGAGTTTTAGGGGCTACGCCTGTATCAGGACCGGGTTGTAGCAAGCCACGGCATGCCCCGGAGCGACTTCGTCCAGTGGAGGCCGGGGCTCGACACGGCAGCGGGTAAGGGCCTTGTGGCACCTGGGCAGGAATGGGCACTCTTCGGGAAGATTGGTCATATCCGGCGGGCTGCCCCGCAGGGGCTGCA
Source organism: Chloroflexota bacterium (assembly GCA_022568195.1). Classification (GTDB taxonomy): domain Bacteria; phylum Chloroflexota; class Dehalococcoidia; order Lucifugimonadales; family UBA3495; genus JADFFS01. The sequence goes on from JADFFS010000002.1 coordinate 47,407, forward strand.
GCCGCCTGCCGGCGTCGTCCAGCCGGGGCAGAGTATTCAATAGGGAAGCCGTGTACGGATGCTGGGGCTCCCTGAACAGGGTGAAGACATCGGCAGATTCGACCAAATTGCCCGCGTAAATCACGCCGACGGTGTTGGCCATATTGGCAACAATCCCCATGTCGTGGGTGATCAGCAGGATCGAGGAATGCTGCTCCTGGCAGAGGGCCTTTAGCCTCTGCAGAATTTCCGCTTGTAGGGTCACGTCCAGGCCTGAGGTGGGCTCGTCGGCGATCAACAGGCGGGGCCGCAGCACCAAGGCAATGGCCAGCATGATCCGCTGGCACATTCCGCCGCTGAGGCTGAACGGGTATGAGCCCATGATCCGCTTGGGATCGGGCAGTCCCATCTCACTGAGCATGTCCTGAGCCATCCGGTTGGCAATCCTGGGTGCTATGTCGGTGTGGGCCAGTATGACTTCCTCAAGTTGAGGTCCCACCATTTGTACCGGGTTCAACGCCGACTGGGCATCCTGGAAGACCAGGGATATCTCGTTGCCCCTCAGTCTACGCAACTGTTCTTGGCTGGCCTTGAGCAAGTCGATGCCGTCGAAAATAATCCGGCCTTCGGGGACCGTCGCCGAGACGGGCAATAACCCCATGATCGCCAGTGCTAGGGTGCTCTTACCGGCGCCGCTCTCCCCCACCAAGCAATAGATTTGGCCCTCTTCCTGGACAAAGCTAACGCCGTTCAAGGCGCTGACCTGACCCGCCGCAGTGCCGAACCGCACGTGCAAATTTTCCACCCGCAAGGCTTCGCCCATGAATGATCCTCCGATCTTTTAGCCTAGCGCCACCGAGGAACGGGTCCAGCAGCCCCCGGTGGTGATTTATCCTGGCGAATTATACTATGGTAACTCAGATTACGTACCCGAGCCCGAGTTCGCAGCAGTTTCCTGCTGGGCCAGTTCCTCCGCTCGGAAACGCCCGGCCCGCAACTCGCGGATCAAGTCTTCCAGGCCGGTTACCTTCTTTTCGAACCTGGTGGCGGCAGTGCCCATTTGATGTGCGCGGTGAGAATCGCTGCCACCGGTCATCTTCGCCCCTAGCCTGTGTCCCAGGTCCTGAGCAAACTTGTTCTGCAGGACAGTGCCGCGCCCATTGATCCCTTCAATCGCATCGCAAAGCTGGAAAAACCCATCGGCGCAGGCTCGTTCCAGCATCTCTTCCCTGGCCTGGGGTTCCCGGCCCGGTTCTTCCAGGAACCGGCGTCGATAAGGGTGAGCCGCGATGATGACGCCCCCCTTTTCCCGCACCTTTTCCCACAGAAAGGGCGGTTTGTGAAGGCCGAACTCGTACCGTTCCAAGCCAAACACTAATGCATGCCCGGTATCGGTGTTGATCTCGCAGCCGGGCAGTACCAGAAATTGGTGTCTGCGGCACAGCTCCCTGATCTCATCCACAGTCCAGAATACGTCGTGGTCGGTAAGACAGATTCCATCCAACTTGCAGGCTTTTGCCTGGTCGATCAAGTCGTCGACCGCAACGAAGCTATCGTCGGACTTGGGATAGCTATGGGTGTGCAGGTCAATCAACAATGGCTTTGAACCATGTCAAGAGTGACTCTCCTTCAGACGTTGCTCGATTCCGTGCGGACTAGTTGCAGCCCCAAACGCCAAGCCTAAATTGCCAGCACAGGCCATCATAGCAAAGGGGCAACCTCTAGGGGAAGAGGGAGGGGTTCCGTCCCCCTTTTGGAGGGGCAAAGACCAGGGGATGGCTTGCTACGGGCGCCGGGGCTGGATACCGGCGTGGAAACAAAGGTCGGGGCTATCCAGGAATGATCAGCCCTTCCTCTTCCAGATGTTCCATCATCTGGGCCGCCCGCTGTCGCCCAATCTTGAAGCGCCGCTCCAAGAAGGACGAAGAAACCCGGGGATTTCGCAATGCCAGCTCCCGGGCTTGCTCCAGCATGCGCTCGTCCAGACCGTCGCCGTCCCCTTCTTCGTCCTCCAGCTCTTCGGTGAGTATCACGGGCAGGGGCGGACCGGACTGATTGCGCCAGAACTTGACCAACTGGTCGATCTCATCGTCATAAACCAGCGTGCCCTGGACCCGGCGGGGTTTCGGAGAGTCGGGGCTCAGCAGCAGCATGTCCCCCTTACCCAGCAGCTTCTCCGCTCCCACCGTGTCCAGGATTACCCTGGAGTCGACCTGGGATGCCACGGCGAAAGCCACCCGGGCGGGGATGTTGGCCTTGAGCAGACCGGTGACCACGTTTACCGACGGGCGTTGGGTGGCCAAAACCAGGTGGATTCCCGTGGCGCGGCCCAGCTGGGCCAAGCGGACCAGGTTCTGCTCCACCTCAAAGCCGCCGGACATCATCAGGTCGGCTAGCTCGTCAACGATCAAAACCAGATATGGCAATGGTTCTTGAGCCTTGGCGTTGTACCCAGCGATGTTGCGAGTGCCTACCTCTTCCATTTGCTTGTAGCGCCGGAACATCTCGCGCATCAGGCTACGGAGAGCAGAATTAACCTCATCGACGTCGACGATCACGGGCGCCAGCAAATGGGGAATGCCGTTAAACGGGGTCAGCTCCACCCGCTTGGGGTCGATCATGAGTATGCGCATCTGGTCCGGCGGTTTGGTCAGCAGCAGAGACGCCACGATGGAGTTGATGCATACGCTCTTGCCGCTGCCGGTGGCGCCGGCGATCAGCAGATGGGGCAGCGCAGCCAGGTCCAACGCCACCGGGTTTCCTCCGGTGTCCTGACCCAAGGCGACGGGCAGGCCCCCATTGGTAGAAATCTTACGGAAAGGCTCGGACTCCATCACATCGCGGAGATGCACTTTGCTGGTGGAAGGCGCGGGCACCTCCAAGCCCACCAGGGCTTCCCCGGGGACCGGAGCCTCGATGCGCAAGTTGGGCGTCTTGAGGGCCAGGGCCAGGTCCTTTTCCCGCATCAAGATGCTCTGAACCTTGACGCGGTTGCTATCACCGCCGTCCTCTTTGCCCGCTTCGCCTTTCTTGTTCACCCAGCCGGGCACCAACCCGAAACGTACGATTCGGGGCCCCGCTCTGATGTCCTTCACCTCAACAGCGACACCGTGCTCGGCCAGAGTGGTTTCAACGTGGCGGGCCATCGCCTCCAGAGGGGCTTGGTCCGGGTCTCGGGTCACAGGCGGCGACAGACAGTCCATAGACGGTAGGGGCCACTTGGAATGCGGTACCTTTACCGCCACGACCTCCGGCCGGGGATGGCGCTTCAGCGGCTCGGCGGCAATATCCCAATCCTCGTTGGCTTCGGCGTCTTCGTCGATTGGGAAATCGTCCTCGCCGGCCGATTCGCTGAAAGTAACCCTCGTTTGGACATTGGCTTCAGATTCGCCGTAGCGCGGCCTAGGAATCACTGATAACGCGGAAGCGAAGAGACCACGCAGATACCCGATTAACCGTTGGTGGAAACGCGTGCTTAAAGCCCGGCCAACATAGTGGCTTACGAAAAAACTGGAGTGGGACCAGATGAGGTAGATGTAGGTGATGGCGTATTGGAATCCCAGCCCAAACCTGCGCAATACGCTCAAGTAAGTTCTAGCCGCCGGCCGGGGATACAGCAGCAGGGGTAGGAACAGAACCAGCCCGGCCAACCTGAAAACCGCGATGGCCGGGTCTTCTCCCGCCAAGGCGGCCCCCCAGCGTCCGCCGAGGCCTATCTCCGCCAGGGTACCATTGCCGGCATGAAAAAAGGACAGGGTCCACATCGCTGTGGCGACGAAGGCGGCGGAGCTAATCCACCTCCGCCAGAACCGCACCATGGCCCGCCGGTGGTAACGCAAAACTATAACGGCTACGGTTACCCAAAGGGTTGCCGGTATTAACCCGTATCCCAGGGACTCGAGGACCCAGCGGCGGGCATCGGGAGAGTAGCCGAAGAGCAGTCCGGCCGCCAGGCCAACGGCCACCATGGCCAGGCCGTCCAGAGCAGTGCCGGAGCGGGAGCGAATCAGATCTTTGACAGACGGTGGCGGAGCGTTTCGCCCGCGGGCAGCGGACCGTGCCATCGATGCCTCCGGTGGTGCTTGTCGCTGATGAAATCAGCGAGGCAACATTCATAATTCCAAGAGCACTGGAATTATCATAGGCCATCGCTTGGTTTCTTTAGATAGGAACTCGCGGGCAGTTTCCCGGATTTTAGACTTAACCAACTCTGGTTCTCCCGCCAGGTCCGGGTTCTCAGCCAGGGTTTTGGACAGGCAAGCCCCCAGTTCCTGAAACAGCTGGCTGGTTTCTTCCAGGTCCATAAAACCACTGGCGACGGTCTTGGCATCCCCCACAACCTTACCGGTTCGCCGGTCGACAGACAGCACTACCACAACCACTCCGTCCTTGGACAAGGCCCGGCGCTGTGACAATACTTGACTCTGTCCGTCGTGGGTAGTCAACCCGTCGATGTAGATGGGACCCGCGGAAACCTTCTCCACCACCGCCGCCGAGTCTTGGGTCAGCTCCAACACGTCACCGTCCTCGAGCACGAAGATGCCCGACTCGGCAACCTTCAAATCCCATGCTAGCTGGGCGTGGGCAACCAGATGGCGGTACTCGCCGTGCACCGGAACAAAGTGCCGTGGCCGGACCAGGTTAAGGACCAGCTTCAACTCTTCCTGGCTGGCATGGCCGTGAACGTGCACGGTGGCCACACGGTCATAGAGGACGTGTGCCCCCTGCCGCAGCAGGTTGTCGATGGTGCGGCTGACCGCAAGTTCGTTGCCCGGGATGGGGGTAGCGGAAATGATAACGGTGTCCCCTTCCATGATGCTAACGTCCCGGTGGTCCTTGTTGGCGATGCGCACCAATGCGGAGGTGGGTTCCCCCTGGCTGCCCGTGGTCATCAACACCACCTGTTCGGGCGGCAGCCGGCGGGTGGCGCTCAGGGGAAGTAGGGTCTCCGGCGGAATGGTCAGGTAACCCATTTCCGAGGCCACGTTCACGTTATCCACCATGCTCCGCCCAACGATGCTCACCTTCCGGCCGGAGCGCTCCGCAGCGTCCAGAACCTGCTGGATCCGAGAAATCAGGGAAGCGAAGGTGGCCACCATCACACGGCCCGGCGCGTCCCGGATTGCCAGGTCCAAGGCCTCTCCCACCACCCGTTCCGAGGCGGTGTAGCCGGGCACTTCGGCGTAGGTCGAATCCGAAAGCATCAACAGCACACCCTCGGAGCCATAGCGGGCCAGCGCCGGCAGGTCTATGGTCCTCCCGTCCACCGGCGTATGGTCTATTTTGAAATCGCCGGTGTGGATCACCATTCCCAGGGGAGTCTCGATGGCGATGCCCATGGCGTCGGGAATGCTGTGGCAAACCCGGAACCAGGTGGCCCGCAGGTTTTCACCGAATTCATACTTGATCCCCGGCTCGATGACTTCCACAGTCTTGCCCCGAGTGGCACGCCGTTCTTTGAGCTTGACCGATATCAGTCCTTGGGCCAGCCGGGGGGCGAACACCGGCACATCCAGTTGGGACAGCACGAAAGGCAGGGCGCCGATGTGGTCTTCATGACCGTGGGTTATCAGGATCGCCCTGACCCTCTCGGACCGCTCCAGCAGATAGGATATGTCCGGGATGATCAGGTCCACCCCGGGCATATCTTCGTTGGGAAACTGGACGCCGCAGTCGACGACGATGATGTCCTCGCCGTATTCCACGGCCAGCATGTTTTTGCCGATCTCTCCCAGTCCACCCAAGGGTATGATGCGTAGCGGAGAATCCAATTGCCTATTCCTTTCCTACTCGAAGAAGCTTAGCTGCTTGGCAGGCGGTGTTTGCGCCGGAGCGTTGGCGGCCACCGGCGAATGGAGTAACTTGGCCCGTACTTGGTCCAATACCGCCGGTATGCCCTTGAAGTCCTCGATTATCACGGGTCTGGAGTCTTGCCGGTGCAGGGCGGCCGCGGGATGCATTATGGGATAGATAAAACGGCCGTCCTTCTCCCGCAACGTCCCGCGGACCCGAGTGATGCTCTCTCCGGGGAAGAACCGGGATAGGGCGATCCGCCCCAGGGTAACGATGATCTTTGGGTCGATCAACTCGATCTGCCGGTCCAGATATTTGCTGCAAGCGGACATCTCGGACGGAGAAGGGTCCCGGTTTTGGGGAGGGCGGCATTTGATCATATTGGCGATGAATACGTTTTGGCGGGTCATGCCGATGGAAGCCAACAGTTCCTCAAGGAATTGACCCGCCGGTCCCACAAAGGGCCGTCCTTGCCGGTCCTCCTGGTATCCGGGGCCTTCCCCGATAAACATGATCTCCGCGTCCGCCGACCCCTCACCGGGTACGGCGTTGGTGCGCCCTGCCGACAGTGGACAATCAGTGCAGTGCCTAACCAATCGGGCAATTTCTTCAAGGCTATCCATCACCAATCACTCCTTACATCTGAAAAAAATGGGAGGTAGATGAAATTGATGCGCCCTTTGGAGCAGGGGCCCGGGAAGAGGGAAAGCTAGCTTGAGGAGGGACCTGGGCTGGGGCGAGCTTGTCCCATGCGGGACATAAGGGGTGCGAGGTGTCTGCGTCATCCACTTCCCACGGGCCTCGCCGGTTATAGGCCGGCCAGCATATCATTCCAAAAGATTGAGCGAACGGAACCGGCGGAGGCTCTCAGATGGCGAATGTCCGCCATGTTCCGGCAGAGCAAACAGGATGCGGACCGCCGCCGCCATGGAGAAAAGCAGTCCACCGGCTGGGTTCGGGCCGGTCTAGTCTTCTATGCCGTGGTTCTTCAGGTACGCCACGGCATCCCTGATGGTGCCGATGTTGCCGGCCTCGTCATCGGAAATTTCCACCGGCACATCGTCGGTGGAAAACTCTTCTTCGAAGGCCATAATCAACTCCACCAGGTCCAGGGAATCGGCGTTAAGGTTCTCAACGAAGGATGACCCCTCGTCCACCTCCGACTCGTCCACCCCTAGTTTGTCAACAACTATCCATTTTACGCGCTCGTAAATGGTGGCCACAGGGTCATCTCCCATCAGGCAGGGATCCAGCAGGCACCAGTTCCGCTGATTCCAGCCCTTCCATAACCGATCCTAGGACTCCATTCACGAACCGGCCAGAACTTTCGCTTCCAAACATCTTGGCCAATTCAATGGCTTCGTTAATAGCTGTTTTTGGAGGCGTCTCGGGACTGTGCAACAACTCGAACAACGAAATCCGAAGTATGTTGCGGTCCACTGGAGACAGTTGGCCAACCGGCCAAGCCGGCGCATACCGCTGGATTATATCATCCAACGCGCGGTGGGCACTCGCCACACCATGCAACAGCCTCAGCGCAAATTCTTCAACCTGAATCGGCAACGGATCTTCCTCGGCCAAGCATTCCAAAGAAGGCTCGGCGGTTTTACCCTTAATGTCGGCGGCGAAGAGAGATTGCAGGGCCAATACCCTTGATTTTCGCCTTGGGTCAGTGGATTTCGCCCTGGCCATAGGACACCGCCACACGCAATGCTGAATGGTCTAAGAGATACCCCGGCTAGCTTCCGGCCAACCTGCGCCCAACTTCCGGATGGAAGCCGGGTCCGAAAGGGTCACCGCATGGACTCCCCGGTCAATCCGCTTGATCAACCCGGACAAAACGCTGGCCGGTCCTAGCTCGATGAACTGGGAAATCCCGGAATCAACCATGCAACGCACAGTGTTTTTCCACTGCACGCACTTGCACAAGCTGCGAACCAATTCCTCCCGGACCTCGTCGCCAGTTTTCAGCACCGCACAATCAGAATTTGCGATTATTGGGACTTGGGGGTCTTGAAAGTCCAAGGCCGCCACGGCCTCGACCAGACCTTCTCTGGCTTGCTGCATCAACGAAGAGTGAAAAGCGCCGCTCACCGTGAGAGGCACTGTTTTCTTGGCACCCCTGGCGGATGCCAAATCCATGGCCCGGGCCACCGCGATCTTATCCCCGCTGACCACGATCTGGTCGTCGGAATTGATGTTAGCCAGCTCCACGCCGGTTTCGGCGCAGATTTGCACCAGAGCCATCTCCTCAAGCCCGAGGATGGCCGCCATGCCCCCAGGACGGTCGACAGCAGCCTGTTGCATCAAACGGCCCCGCTCACGCACCAACTTGACGCCGTCGGCAAAGCTTATTACGCCACCGACCACCATGGATGTATATTCGCCCAGGCTATGCCCAGCCAATGCGGCTGGGGCCTCAACCTTCGAGCCAAGATACTCTTCCCAGGCCTTCCAGCAGGCGATACTGACGGTCATAATCGCGGGCTGGGAATTTATGGTGTCTCGTAATGCTTGCTCAGGTCCCTGGAAGATTACCTCCGACAGAGGAACTCCCAAACTATCGTCGGCTTCTTGAAAAACTTCCCGGGCAGCCTGGGACGAATCAAAGAGCTGGAGTCCCATGCCGACACTCTGAGATCCCTGCCCCGGAAAAACGAACGCGCGTTTAAGGGCCTCGTGATTATCAGTCACTTTATCCATATCTCAAGCCTAAACAGCATCGTTTCCAAATTACGTTGTTTAAGATCCATCACCCTTAGAGCACTACTGCTCGTGGGTGTAAAGGTAAAAATGTACTTATGTATTGGTGTCGTCAGCTTGCTTTCTCGCCAGCGGGCTTGAAGAAGATTTGACGCCTAACCCCCTGCTATCCCTCTGCCCCAACAATCTGGCGTCCCCGGTAGTATCCGCACTGGGGACAAACTGTATGGGGCAACTTGGCGCTGCGGCAATGGGAGCATACTGAAGGGTGGATGGGTCTGAGCTTATAGGATGTCTGGCGTTGCCCACGCCGTGCCCTGGTTATCTTTTTTTTAGGTAACGCGCCCATATTATCTGGCCATTTGGACCCGAGGCCTCACGGCCGTTGGCAGGTCCATCCTTTCATTCAAGTTCGGCTATTTTTTAGCTAGAGTAAACCCGCGCTGAGCATACAGCGCCTTACTCATGTGCGGTTAGGGGGTCATCGCCTGGTTGGTCCAGCAGGATCAGACTATTAAGGATGTACCGAGTCCTGAAATCCGGAGGTCATCCAACGGATTGGCTCGGTAAGCAGCTAACTTTTTAAGGGTTTAGTAGTTCAGCCAAGGCTCCCCATCGTGTGTCCCGCTGACCGGCGTTACAATCGCAAACCGCCTGGTTCAAATTGACACCACAGTGCAGGCAGAGTCCCGAGCAATCTGGCTGGCAAAGAGGCTTCATTGGTAATTCAGCAATGGTATATTGCCGCATAATATCAGTAAGGTCTATAACCTGGCTAGCATCGATGTAGGAAGTGTCCTCATACCCTGGGGATGAAGTCTGCCTACGTCCTGCATGAAGGTCAACAGTCGGGAAAAACTCCTCTTCTATACGAAGGGTGGAGTGCCAGTCAAATTCGCCGAGACAGCGGCTGCAACTTAGTATCTTTTGGATATCCAGATCTGCGTGGACCAATAACCCTTGATGAGTACGCACCATGCGTACTGGGCCGGCGACCCTTTCCGCGATCTGTATGTTTTCTGTATAAGTTTCCTCTACTTGGTACCTGCGTGTGGAGCCGATTGGCTCCTTCAGCAGTTGTGCAACATTATATCGCATATTTCCTGATCGGTTTCGACTGGGAAACCAGTGACAATTATATTTGCAAACAAACCCAAGATGTCAAGGGGTACGGCATAGAGAACCGTGCACTTTCTTGAAAAGATGGTTCATGCATGTAAACTCGAGGCCGCCTTGAGCCTACGCCCCCTCTCCCATCCTGTCTCGCATCTTAGCTTGAATAAACTCCACTATCGCACTAGTCGGCGTACCGGGTCCGAAAACCCCGGCGATCCCCTGTTCCAGTAGAGCTTGACGGTCTACTTCAGGGATGATACCGCCCACGACTACCAGGACATCTTCCAATCCCTCTTGCCGGAGCAGGTCAATTATACCGGGTATGATCTCCATATGCGCGCCGGAAAGGATGCTCATGCCAACCACGTCCACGTCTTCCTGGGCAGCGGCTTGTACAATCATCTGGGGCGTCTGGCGAATCCCAGTGTAAATCACTTCCATACCCGCGTCTCTAAGAGCTCGGGCGATCACCTTCGCTCCCCGGTCGTGGCCGTCTAGACCCGGTTTGGCTACCAATACGCGAATTGGGCGGCTCTCCTGCGTCATACCACACTCATTCAGTCAACTCAACGTCATAGATTCAAATCAGCTTATCAGTAAATTTATTCTCTCATTATGCTGACCAATGCTGAGGCCTGGTCCTCCCTGTGTCTGCTGCAGGCTTCCCCACGGTCAAATCCGGTCTTTGACCCGGAATCTCACCATAATCGGCTTCTGATTCTACAGGCTGCGGCTCTCCACCAATTCGGTGAGTATGCCAAACACAGACCTAGGATGAACGAAGGCGATGCTGCCGGACAGCCCTTCCCTGGGCTCTCGGTCCACCAACTCCACTCCTTGCTGCTCCAATATACTCAGTTTACCCGGCAGATCGGTGACATTGAGCGCCAGATGATGTAGCCCTTCACCACGCCGCTCAAGAAAGCGCCCCACCGGGCTATCTTCGGTCAAAGGCTCCAGCAACTCCAGCCGGGTTTGTCCCACCTCAATTAGAGTTGCCCGCACCCCTTGGTCCGGCAGCGATTGGACCTCCGGCTTTGCGGCGCCGAACACCCTATTGAAGAATTCGAGAACCTCTTCGATGTCCTTGACCGCGATACCCACGTGGTCGATATAGTTGACGCTGCAAATGGACGGAGTGCTCATTGCTCCAATTCCTCCCGAGGACGTATGCTCAGCAACGTCCATAGAACATCGGCGGACTCTTCCGCGATTTTCACGGATAGGCCCACCTCGTAAAAGTTGTTGTTAATCGAATGGTCATCTCTGAAAGCATTGAACAACTGTTGGTTATTCAGTTGGACCGCGGGCATACAGGTTTCTCCTCACGCGGGGTAATGGGCCAACAATTGCCGGGCGATAAGCAGGCGCTGGACCTCGGAAGTCCCTTCATAGATCGTGGTAACCCGGGCATCCCGGAAGATTCGTTCCACGCCTGCTTCCTGGAAATAGCCTATGCCGCCATGAACTTGAATGGCTTTCGACGACACCTCCACGCACATTTCCGAGGCAAGCAGCTTGGCCATTGACGCCTCCTCAACGAAGGGGAGGCCGTTGTCTTTCAGGGTAGCCGCGTGCATGGTGGCCACCCGGGCGGCATAAATCTGGGTAGCCATGTCCGCCAACATGAACTGGATGCCCTGGTGCTGGGCGATGGGTTTGCCGAAGGTCTCCCTTTGCTGGGCATAGCGCATCGCCGCCTCCAAGGCGGACTGGCCGATGCCGACGCACTGGGCAGCAACGATGATGCGGCTGGAGTCGAGAATTTCCATGGCGTAGTTGAATCCCCGGCCTTGCTCTCCCAACAGGTTGTTGGACGGCACCGGAGTGTCCTGAAAGACGACCTCGTCGGTGGTGGAGCTGCGCATCCCCATCTTGCCATGCAACGGGTTTATTTGAAGGCCCGGGGAGTCCCGAGCAACCACAAAGGCACTGATGCCCTTGTACCCCAGAGACCGGTCCATGGTGGCGAATACCACAATGGACTCGGCAACGGCGGCGTTGGTGATGAACATCTTGCTTCCATTGAGGAAATAGGTGCCGTCCCGCTCGGTGGCCGTGGTCTGCAAGGCTGCCGCGTCGGAGCCGCTGCCGGGCTCGGTCAACGCCCAGGCGGCGATCCCCTTCCCCGAGGCCAGGGAGGGCAACAAACGCTGCTTCTGCTCTTCGTTGCCGAACCTGTAGATGGTGTTGGTCCCCAGGGACAGATGGGCCAGCATGCTGACGCTGGCGCCCGCGTCGCCCCGAGCAATCTCTTCGGCGACGATGGACACCTGCCGGTAACCGCCCGAGCCGCTGCCGCCGTATTTGGCGTCGATCCCAATCCCCATCAATCCCAGATTGGCCATGCCACGCCAGTTTTCCCACGAGAACTCCTGCTTCTCGTCGGTCTCTCGGGCCCGGGGCGCCAGCTCCCGGTCAGCGAAATCCCGGACCATCTTTTGCAGCATTTGCTCTTCTTCGGTCAGTAACAGGTCCGCCATGGTCAGCCTCCAACCAAGTTGTTAAGCATAGCGCCCTTAAAACACCGCCAGCTCTTCCTGCTCGCCGAAGACATCCCGGAACACCTGGCAAATCTCCCCCAGGGTGCAATAACTCTCCACGCACTCCAAGATGGCCGGGACGGTGTTAACGGTGTCCTTAGCCACATCGGATAGCCGGGCCAGAGCCGCCTTTACCTGAACGTCGTCCCGCTCTTTGCGTAGCCTCTTCAGCCTCTGTATCTGGTGTTGAGCCGCCTCTGGGTCCACCCGCGTCAGGTGCTCGATGGGCGGAGAATCGGTGACAAACCGGTTCACGCCCACGATGATCCGGCTACCGGATTCCACCTCCCGCCGATGTTGGTACGCCGAGTCCCCGATCTCCCGCATCTGGAATCCCTGCTCGATGGCCGATACGGTACCACCCAACTGCTCGATACGGTCTATGTAATCAAAAGCCGCCGCTTCCAACTGGTTGGTTAGACTCTCCACGTAGTAGGACCCGCCCAAGGGGTCCACCACGTCAGCAGCCCCGCTCTCGTAGGCCAATATCTGTTGGGTGCGCAATGAAAGCTGGACCGATTCCTCGGTAGGCAGGGCCAGCGCTTCGTCCCGGGAATTGACGTGCAAGGACTGGGAGCCTCCCAGTATGGCTGCCAGGGCTTGAACCGTACAGCGAATCAGATTGTTGTCGGGTTGCTGGGCGGTCAGCGACACACCGGCGGTCTGGGTATGAAACCGGAGCATCATCGACCGGGGATCCTTGGCCCCGAACTGCTCCTTCATTATCTTGGCCCACATGCGGCGGGCGGCCCGGTACTTGGCCACTTCCTCGAACAGGTTGTTCTGGGCGACGAAAAAGAAGGACACCCGCGGGGCGAAGTCATCTACCTCAAGACCGGCATCGATAGCTGCCTGGACGTAAGCGATGGCGTTGGCGAAGGTAAATGCCAGCTCTTGGATGGCCGTGGCCCCCGCCTCTCGCATGTGGTAGCCACTGACGCTGATGGTGTTCCAGCGGGGAACATTGTCGGCGCAGTACTTGAAAACGTCGACTACCAGCCGCATGGAAGGACGGGGCGGATAGGCGTAAGTACCCCGGGCAATATATTCCTTCAAGATGTCGTTCTGAAGTGTTCCGCTTATCTTGTCCTGGGTCACTCCTTGTTTTTTGGCCGCCGCGATGTAAAGACACAGCAGGATCGAGGCCGTGGCGTTGATGGTCATGGAGGTGCTGACCCGGTCCAAGGGAATGCCGTCCAACAGGACTTCCATGTCCTCCAGACTGCAAATCGGCACCCCCACATTGCCCGTCTCTCCCAAAGCCCTGGGGTGGTCCGAGTCGTAGCCGATCTGGGTAGGCAGGTCGAAGGCCACCGAAAGCCCGGTCTGTCCCTGCTCCAACAGATAGCGGAACCGCCGGTTGGTATCGGCGGCGGTGGAATAACCTGAATACTGGCGCATGGTCCAGATGCGGCCGCGGTAGGTATTGGGCTGGACGCCCCGGGTGTACGGGTACTCCCCGGGATAACCGAGGTCTCGTTGGGCGTCTATCCCTTGGGCGGCCAGGTCTTCGGCGGCGTACAAATCGTCGATCTTGAGGCCGCTGTCGGTGACGAACTCCTCTTGGCGCTCAGGAAACCTTTTGACCGATGGACCAAGGGTTTCTTCACGCCATTGCTCTTTGTTTTTGCTGGGCATCCGCTGCCTCCTGGTCCTGTCCGCTGCCACCGCGTGGTTACCCGGTCACTGTACTTTCAATTGTACTGCCAACGCTGGGAAGCACTCAACTTGGATGGAGGATGGAGGGAAAAGCAGGCTAGTACCAACTCAATCTGAAAACGACCAATGTCATTCCGACCGCAGGGCGGAAACTGGGGTGGGGCCGTTCCACCCATCCCCAGATTCCTCGTCGCTGCGCTTCTCGGAATGACACCTGCCTACATGGGACCAATTGTCATAATCACCTGGAAGTAGTACCAGGCCCCGGGGCGAGGCGCTGTTAGTCCCGCGAGACGACTGTTTAGATACCCGCCGGTGAACGCCTAGGTGCAGATCCTGATGTAAGGCTTGGTAAAGAGGTCCCAACGGCCGCTCTCCGCGTCGAAACGGGAGTTGACGAAAACCCGCCAGTTGGCGTCGTCAAGGTCCGGGTAGTCGGACCGGTAGTAGTAGCCTGGCCACCGGGTCTCCTTCCGGTACAGCAGGTGCCTCATGTGGGATTCCCCCACCCAGGCCCGGTCCACCACCTCCCAACAGCGCATCAACTCGTGGAGGTTGCGGGCGCCCAGGTGGGCCAGGTCCTCTCGCAAGGTCTCCATCAGCTGGATCCCCCGTTCCAGCGTCGGGCCGTTGGTGGTGTACCAGGTCGAAGTGCCCCCGGCGTATTCGTCCATGATCTTTTGCAAGCGAAAGAGGGCTTGCCGGGGCGTAAAATAGTGGGGGTTGATCTCCTCAGCGGTGGAAACCCCTTTGTACCGGTCGAAGGTCTCCAAAGGCGCCCAGATGGTTTCTTGAAGGCGGTTGACCTGGGCGTCCCCGACCACCGGCGCCGCAGGATGGTCCGCCAGGTAGTTAACCGCCGCTTTGGCCGCCAGCCGCCCTTCCGTGAAGGAGCCGGAGGAGAACTTGTGGGGGGCAGCGCCGACGCCATCGCCGGCGGCAAACAGTCCCCTCACGGTGGTCATCTTGTTGTATCCCCAGAAGTATTCCGGTGGGGACAGGTCCTCAGGGCCGCTGACCCAGGCGCCGGCCTCTCCCGAGTGGGACCCCATGATGTAGGGTTCGGCCAGCACCACCTCGGACGGCGTTTCTTCCGGGGCGATGTTCTGGGCCGCCCAGGTAAGCGCTTGGGAGATGGTCATGTCCAGGAAGTCCTCCCAGGCCTCGTTTCGCACTTTGTCCATCTTGGCCGGGTCGCCTTCCGCCAGCTTAGCCATGGCTTCCTCGGTACGCATGTACATGGGGCCCAAGCCGTCGCGAATGTCCATGAACATCTGGTGATTGCGCAGGGGCGTGGGAGTGGGTATAGCCGAGCCGTAGGGCTCGTATTTCTTCAGCTCATCGGCTCGGGTGATGGTGTAGTCTTCCCCCAGCGAGTTGGTGATCCGGGCGTGGAAGTACTGGAACCACATGCCCACCGGGCCGTAGCCGTCCTTGAACCGGGTCGGTACAAAGCGGTGTTCCATCTGGGTCATCTCGGTACCGATGGGTATCATCAGCCCGTATGCCGCGCCGGTGGCGAAGACCGAGTACCAGGTGCGTCCCATGCCTTCGTTAACCGACCGGGGCCGGAACACATTGGATGCTCCTCCGCAGGCTATAATCACGGTCTTGGCTTTGAAGACGTAAAACTTGTTCTCCCGCACGCCAAACCCGATGGCGCCGGCGATTTTCCCGGGGTCATCGTCATCGGTTAGCAGGTGGGTCACAGAGACCCGCTCGTACAGATTCTCCGGCCCCAGGGCTTTCCGGGCAGGCTCGGCGGCGATGGGTTTGATCGATTCGCCGTGAATCGGGATCTGCCAGCGGCCGATGCGCTCGTACTCGCCGTTCTCCTTTTTCCAAATCGGCAGTCCCCACTCCTCCAAGAGGTGTACCGAGGAGTCCACGTGGCGGCCCACGTCATAAACCAGGTCCTCCCTGGCCAACCCCATCATGTCGTTGACCACGTATTTTACAAAGTCTTCGGGCGTGTTCCATCCATAACGCTGGCCCATATAGCAGTTGATGGCGGAAAGGCCCTCGCCGGTAGCGCCGCTGCGCTCGATAGCCGCTTTTTCTACCATCACCACGCGGAGATTCCTGCCCCAGTAGTTGGCCTCGAATGCGGCGCCACACCCGGACATTCCTCCGCCAATGATCAATATGTCGCACTCGACGGTTTCGGTGATGGGTAATGCCATAGAGGGTTCTCCTGTGTTCCGAAGTTGGGATACCATCCCGATTGGCGCTTACTTTGTCGTTACTTTAGGACAGGCAACTGGGGCACCCCAAGCCAACGGGAGTCGCCAGCCACGCTTTGATTATGAAGG
>JADFFS010000211.1 GCA_022568195.1 Chloroflexota bacterium
TCCTGCGAGGCGTGGACCTGGAGGTCAATGCGGGAGAGGTCCATGCCATCATGGGGCCCAACGGCTCGGGCAAGAGCACCTTGGCCAGCGTGATTGCCGGCAAGCCCGAGTATAAAGTGACCCAGGGTGAGGTCCTTTTCCAGGGTGAGGACCTGCTGAGGATGGAGCCGGAGATACGAGCGCGCAAGGGCGTGTTTCTCGCCTTCCAATATCCGGTGGAGCTTCCTGGAGTCCGCGCCTGGCAGTTCCTTAAGGCTGCCGTGGACGCTCAGCGGGAACACCGGGGGATGGAAGAGATGAGCGCCCGGGAGTTCGACCGCATGCTCCGGGAAAAGACAAAGATCGTGGAAATCGACCAGGAGCTGATCCGGCGCGGGGTCAACGAGGGCTTCTCCGGTGGCGAGAAAAAACGCAACGAAATTCTGCAGATGGCCGTCTTGGAACCCAAACTGGCGGTCTTGGACGAGACCGACTCGGGGCTGGACATCGACGCGTTGAGGGTAGTTTCCAACGGAATCAACCAGCTACGCAACGCGGATAATGCCATCGTCCTGATTACCCACTACCAGCGGCTGCTCAACTACATCAAACCCGACCATGTCCACGTATTGCTGGATGGCAGGATTGTTCAGTCCGGTGGCCCCGAACTCGCCGAGGAGTTGGAAGCCAGGGGCTACGATTGGATCAAGGAAACCGTGGACGTGGCTGGTTGATCTCTGCCCATGGCCGTTAATGCCCCAAGCCGGCCGGCGAGTTGGCTCTATGAATCGAGGCACGGGGCAACAGCGTCTTACAAACCCCTCCTGACACGAATCGCATGACTCAATCTACGGCCAAATATGACACCTACCGGTCGGCCTTCCAATCGCTGCAAAGCGGTCCGTGGGCCGAGGACCCTCCTTGGCTGCAAAGCATGCGCCAGCGGGGTTGGACCGCCTTTAACGAATTGGGGTTCCCCACGGCGCGGCGCGGCAACGAAAAGTGGAAGTACACCAGTGTACGCCCCTTGGCGTCCCAGCCCTTTCAGGTGGCCCTGGCCCATAACGGCACCTCGTCCGTGGCGCAGTCCGAGATTCAACGGCTTGGTGTCTGGAACACGGGCTGGACAAACCTGGTGTTCTTGGACGGCCGCTATGACGCCAGCTTGTCCAACTTACCCCTGGAATCTTCCGGCCTTCGCGTGACCAATCTGGCCGATGCTGTCACCTCGGATGGAGACCTGCTGGAACGGTACCTGACCCAGCAAGCCACCGTGGTGGATGACGGGTTCACCGCCCTGAATACGGCGTTCCTTCAGGACGGCGCATTCATCCACGTGGGAGAAGGCCAGCACGCCCCTGCTCCGGTCCACTTGATTTTTGTCACCACTAACAGCCAGCAGCAATCAGTGTCCCACCCCAGGACCTTGGTGGTGGCCGGCGCCGGGTCCCGAATTACGTTCATCGAAAGCTACCTAAACCTGTCCGGCAACAACTCTTCCGGAAACTGCTTCACCAATGCCGTGACCGAGATGGTCCTGGACGACGGCGCCGAGGTGGAGCATTACCGGTTGTTGCACGAGAGTCCCGAGTCGTTCCACGTTGGAACGATCCGGGTTTACCAGGGCCAAGACAGCACCTTGAAATCCGGGTCCTTCGCCATGGGGACGGCGATGGCCCGCATCGACTACCAGGTTTTGCTGGACGCGCCCGGCGCTTCATGCTCTCTGAATGGGCTGTACATGACCACCGATACCCAGCACATCGACAACCTTATAAGCATCGACCACGCCAAGCCCCACACCACCAGCCGCCTCCTTTACAAGGGGATATTGGACGGCCATTCACGGGCTGTTTTTGGCGGGACGGTGCTGGTGCGTAAAGACGCGCAGAAAGCCGATGCGCGCCAAACCGACAAGAACCTTCTTCTTTCCAGGCAAGCTGAGGTGGACAGCAAGCCCAGCCTGCTGATCTACGCCGATGACGTCCAGTGTGGCCACGGGGCGACGGCGGGACACATCGACGAGGATACCCTCTTTTACATGAAAAGCCGGGGCATCGACCATGCAACCGCCAGCCGGATTCTTATCCAGGCCTTTGCCCGGGAAGTGATCGACACCGTGGAGCTGGAGCCCCTGCGAGACAGCCTGGACGAACTGTTCCTACAGGCGATACCTGCTGAGCGCCCGCAACTTGGGGGTGGGCAATGACCACCAGCAACCCGGCGCCGATCCTGGATGTCTCCAAGATTCGAGCAGACTTTCCTGTTTTGCACCAAAAAGTAAACGGCAAGCCCTTGGTCTATATGGACACCGGCGCCACCAGCCAGAAACCCCAGTCTGTCATCGATGCCCTGGTACGGTACTACACCGAGGATAACTCCAACGTCCACCGGGGCGTGCACACCCTGAGTCAGCGGGCAACCGAGGAATACGACACCGCAAGGAGTAAGACGAGGCAGTTTCTCAATGCGGCCTCCGACCAAGAGATAATCTTCGTGAAGGGCACCACCGACGGGATCAACCTGGTAGCCCACAGCTACGGGCGGCAGCACCTGGGGCCGGGAGATGAGATTATCATCTCGACCATGGAGCACCACTCGAACATCATTCCTTGGCAGGTTTTGTGCCAGGAAAAGGCCGCTCACCTGCGCATCATCCCCATCAACGACGCCGGTGAGCTGCTGATTGATGAGTACGAAAGGCTGTTGACCCCTCGGACCAAGCTGGTATCCATCACCCATGTTTCCAACGTGCTGGGAACCATCAATCCCATAGAGCAAATCGTGGAAATGGCCCACAGCCGGGGAGTGCCGGTGCTGGTGGACGGAGCCCAAGCGGCGCCTCACATGGCAGTGGATGTGCAGAAGCTGGGCTGCGACTTCTACGTATTCTCCGGCCACAAGCTGTACGGGCCCACCGGTATCGGAGTTCTATACGGCAAATTCGACCTGCTGGAGGCCATGCCCCCATACCAGCTCGGCAGCGATATGATCAAATCGGTCACTTTTGAAAGTACCATTTACAACGACCTGCCCTACAAATTCGAAGCGGGTACACCCCACATTGCCGGCGTCATCGGATTGGGTGCGGCCATCGATTACGTATCCGACATTGGTATGGACTGCATCGACACCTACGAACACGGTCTCTTGGAATACGGCATGGAGTGCCTTTCCAGCATCGGCGGGGTTCAGATTATTGGCACCGCCAGTGAGAAGTCAGCGATCCTGTCCTTCGTCATGGACGGCATACATCCCCACGATATCGGCACCATACTGGACACCGAGGGCATAGCCATACGCACCGGCCACCACTGTGCCCAGCCCCTGATGGACCGGTTTGGCGTTCCTGCCACCGCTCGCGCTTCCTTGGCTTTTTACAACACCCGAGAAGAAATCGACGTTCTGGTAAAGGGGATAGACCGGGTCCTCGAGGTGTTCAGCTAGTGTCGGACCTGAACGAGCTTTACCAGGAAATCCTCCTGGATCACAACAGCAAACCCCGAAACTTTCGCCTGCTGGAAGACGCTAACCGCACGGCCGACGGCTTCAACCCCCTTTGCGGCGACAAAATAGCTCTTTATCTAAAGGTCGACGGCGATGTTATAACCGATGTGGGCTTCCAGGGCTCCGGTTGCGCTATTTCCCGGGCCTCTGCGTCGATGCTCACCCAGAGCATCAAGGGACAGAGTGTCGAACGGGCCGACCAGATTTTCCAGGCATTTCACCGTATGATAACCGAGCCGGAAGAAGAGCTGGACTACGATACGCTGGAAGACCTGGAGTGCCTAGCCGGGGTCGCCTCATTCCCCACCCGCATCAAATGCGCCGTCCTGGCCTGGCACACCATGCGCGCCGCCCTGGATCAGCATAACGACACCGTTACCACTGAGTAGCCTTCCCCAAGCCGGCTGTTGGGCATTGCCTGGCTTCGGCCCCCACCTGACGTTCCTTTTGCCGACCCCACAGCCTAGTATTGTGTTAACCTGTATACGAGGGCCGTCTGTCTCGGGAATGGATTGAACATCGCCTGGGACGGTTTGGAAATTTCCTCGACATACTCGAGGTGCTCGCTTAGCGGACATACCCTAGGCTTTAATCTGTAGACTGCGGACGAATTCAAATGGTGAGCCAAGGGGAAGAGCACTCCAATATTAGCCGAGATTTCCTGGCCAAAGCGGAGGAAGCATTGGCCGAGAATGACCTGCTTCAGGCCTCGGAAAAAGGTTGGGGTGCAGCAGCTCACATGGTGAAAGGCATTGCCGAGAGCAGGGGGTGGCGTCACGACGGGCACAGGGCCTTATACAGTGCAGTGAACGTCCTGGCACATGAAACGGGCGACCCGGACATCAGGGTGCTATTCAGCGTTGCGAGTGCTCTTCATAGCAATTTCTATGAAAACTGGATGCCCCAAGAAATGGTGGCTGATGACCTGGCCCAAGTCAGGAAACTGTTGGAAAGGTTGGAGTCCCTTTCCTAAGCCTCGCCAAATCCCCATAATGCCTTCGCTGTTATCATGACCAGTCTCCCCGACGTACCCCTGGGGGGCCTGTACGGCCACCTGATACTGGACCACTACCGCAATCCTCGAAATCGGGAACCGGTTCCCAACGCCGATATCGAAGCCGAGGAGTTCAACCCGTTTTGTGGGGACAGGATTGCTTTGCAACTGGGGCTGGATTCGCAGGGCCGGGTGGCCCAGGCCTGTAGCAGGTCCGAGGGCTGTTCCATAATCCAGGCATCCGCCTCGATGATGGCCGATCTGGCATTCGGCAAGTCCTTAGGCGAGTTGGAAGACCTGGCCGAGCTGTTTCGCGCAATGATGCGGGGCGAGCGCTCTTCCGATGGAATCGCCGAGGAACTGGGGGACCTTAAGGCCCTTGAGGTTGTCCGGGCTTACCCTGTGCGAATCAAGTGCGCCCTACTGCCTTGGGTGGCCCTGGAAGAGGGTATCGCCAGGTTCCGCAAGCAATCGGAATAGCCTGCTGCCTGTTAACAAAACTTATACCGTGTCATTCTGAGCCCTTCGGCTGTGCTCAGGATAAACTCCGCGAAGAATCTCCCTTTGCGTTGGGCGTAGATTCTTCGCCGGTGCGCTCCTCAGAATGACACTCGATGGTTTTGTCGGAGGCTTTCAGTCGGCCCCTTGGCTTTCCAGAGACGTTCTACTTCTCCCACCACACCCGGGACCAGTAAATGTACTCGGAAAGGGCCGTATTGGGATGAAATCCCGCGACGCCGGGAGTGAAGACCCAACGAGAAGACCCGGTGACAGGGCTGAATAAATAGGCCTGGTCCAGCACGTACCGCTGAATGTCCATGAGCTGGTCCCGGCGTCTAACAGGGTCCAGCTCCACCGCCTGCCTCTCGATCATGCTGTCCAGTTTGCTATCCTGATGGGCTGAGATGTTCCAACGCCCGTGGCTGTGCAGCAAGGCCAGCAGAAAGCTGTTGATGGTCGAGGTCGGCGGCATCACCCCCACAGCCAACTGGTAGTCCTTGTTCTCACCCCACACGATCTCGTTGAACCTGGCAGGATTCAGACGCCGGATGATGG
>JADFFS010000046.1 GCA_022568195.1 Chloroflexota bacterium
TTGCTTGGGGGAGCGCTAGGGGTCTCCATTTTTTTGGGTGTTCGCTGGCTGGGTGGGCCGTGGCTGGGATGCGCCGGTATCTTCTATGTGATCTGGGTGGGCCTGTACACCATCGGCTTCGAACACTTCTCTGGCGTGTTCAGCGGCGTGTGGCAGGGAATGGGGTACTGGATCGCCCAGCAAGACGTGGGCCGGGGGAACCAACCCTGGTACTACTACTTCGTTGGTTTGTCGGTGTACGAGCTGTTGCCGGTGGTGTTCGGACTGTGGGGCGGCATCCACTTCCTCAGAAGAGGAGATGTGTTTGGTTTGATCCTTGTTGTCTGGTCCGGCGCCACTCTTATAGCGTATACCCTGGCGTCCGAGAAAATGCCCTGGCTGCTAGTTAACCTGACGTTGCCCATCATATTTCTGGCCGGAAAGTTCCTGGGTGACCTGGCGGAGCAGGTGCGTTGGCGTGAGCTGCTACGCCGGGGCCAGGGTTTGCTGTTGATCCTGCCACCGGCGGCCGTAACGGCGGCGGTGAGCCTGGTCTATCTTTACAGCCGCTCCGAAGGACTACCCACCATTGTCCAGTGGGCGTTGCTGCTTGGCGGCGCGCTCCTGGCCCTATTGTCGGCCTGGCTGGTCCGCCTGGCCCGGCCACCTTCCGGAGCTGCTCTGGCCGGGTTGAGCGTGGCGGCCCTGCTGTTGATATTTGGGACGGTGGGGTCTTTCCGCGCGGCCTACATCCACGACGATCGCTACAAGGAGCTTCTGGTTTACGCCCAGGGCAGCACCGACGTGGCGGCGGCTTACCGGGACTTGGATCGCCAGGTGTTCCAGGGCGAGCCCGAGGCCGGCGGAGTGTCGGTGGACTACGATCTGTGGTATCCCGGCCAGTGGTACGCGCGGCGCGTCCATGACGTTGGGGTACTCAAGTACTCCTGTTTCAAGGACGACTCGGAAGACGGCTGGAACGACAGCTGTAAGACGATCACGGAGACACCAGACTCCCAAGCTTTGCTGCTCAGCAAAGTCCACGGAGGACGAGACAACCAGGTGCTGTTGGGCTATCAGAGGCAAGGGCCCCTGCGAGACCTCCTCTGGTTCCCCGAGACCTACCGCAGACCCCACGAGAACCGGCAAGACGAGGGCTCCCAGTGGGGGCTTAGGGGTATCCCCAGCACCGAGCAGCTAGCAAAGGACTTCCGCTTCTTCCTGGACGTGGCCACCAGCCGGGACTCCTGGCGGGATATTTTGGCCTACATTCTGTTCCGGGACCTCGAGAAAGATTGGTTTAATTCCGAGTTTTACAGCTACGTACGTTCATGAAACTCACCCTCCCGTCGACTGGTCGCCAAACCTGATGTTGCCTAGGAATGTTCCAAGGCGGCACAGGGGCTGTCTTGGGGATAAAAGAGGGGCTCCAGTATACTTGGCATCCGGGTGACCCCGGGCTTCTGAGCCGTTAGAATTAGGATTCACCACAGACAAGTGTTAACCACAGTGCCTGCCGAGGATAGGTTTCATTGATTTCCAACGACTGGCGATTTTGGCTGGGTCTGGCCATCACCGTTTTATTGCTGATGCTGCTGGTCTACCAGGTGGACCTGGGCGAGGTCAGGGACGCAGTGGGACAGGCCAACTATGTTTACGTTGTTCCGGCCATCGCCCTTTACTTCGTCGCCGTTTTCTTCCGGGCATTGCGCTGGCGATACCTCCTCTCGCCCATGCGGTTGCTGCCGGTGAGCAGGCTGTACCCGGTGGTCGTCATTGGCTACATGGCCAATAACCTGCTGCCGGCCCGGTTGGGGGAGTTGGTCCGGGCCTACTATCTGGCCCGGCGGGAGCACCTGAACACCAGCGCCACCCTGGCCACAGTGGCTGTTGAGCGGGTGTACGATGGTCTCACCCTGCTGGCCTTCGCCGCCGTGGCCGCGCCGGTGCTCCTGGCTTTGGGCCGCTTCGACGGCGCCAGCGACGCGTCCCGTACGATCTGGATCGTGGTGGCGGGCCTCACCATTGTGTTGTTCCTGGGCGCCCTGACCTTTCTGACCGCGCTGGCTGGATTTCCCAGGTTTCTGGAGTTGGTCCAGTGGTGGACCGGGCTGGTTCCCAGCCGGTTCCGGCCCAAGGTACAGCAGTTGATACACACCTTCGTGCAAGGTCTCAGCATCCTTAGCTCGCCCCAGAAGCATTTGGGCCTGTTTTTGCTGTCGGTCCCGGTGTGGCTCTTCGAGGGCGCCACCTACTTCCTAATCGGCAACTCCTTCGGCATCGACCAGTTGTTTGATTCGGTGTGGGTCTGGGCCCTGGTGGTCTTGCTGGTGACGGCCACCTCCAACCTGGCCACCTCGGTACCGGCGGCCATCGGGGGCATCGGCCCCTTCGAGGTGGTGGCGCAACAAACCCTGCTGGCCTTGGGCGTGGACGCGTCGCTGGGGGCCGCTTATGCCGCCTTCGTGCATTTGGTGGCGCTCTGGCTGCCGGTGAATCTGGCGGGCTTGGCCCTGGTCTGGAAGCAGAACCTGTCGCTGAGGCAGTTGGTTGGCGCCGGGCGCGCTCAGGCCCAAGAGGCGGCGGCCGGACCTTTAGGCCATGGCATCTCCCCGGCCCCTCCGGCCAAAGAGGAGCTGCCATGAGAGTGGGCATCATAGGCGGTGGAGCGGCGGGCTTGGCGGCAGCCTACGAGCTGGTCAAACAAGGGCACTATGCCGAGGTTTTCGAACGAGCGCCTTTCCTGGGCGGGCAGGCTTCCACCTTCGAAGTTGGCGGCGGGCAATTGGAAAAGGGGTATCACCACCTGTTTGTCAGCGACGTGGATATGGTTGCCTTGATCCATGAGTTGGGGCTGGGAGACAAGCTGGCCTGGTTGGAGTCCAAGGTGGGCTTGTTTCACGGGGGGAAGGTCTGGGACTTCAGCACGCCCATGGACCTGCTGCGCTTCCGGCCTCTGTCTTTGCTGCAACGGATTCGTGTCGGGTGGTGGACCTTCGTTTTGCAGAAGACCCGCAACTGGCAAAAATTCGAGGGCATCACTGCCCGGGACTGGATCAGCCAGCACATGGGCCGCCGGGTATACGAGGTTATCTGGGAGCCTTTGCTGCGGGGCAAGTTTGGCGAGTACTACGACCAGGTGAGCATGACCTGGCTCTGGGGCAAAATCTACCTGCGAGTGGCCTCCCGAGGCAAGGGGTTGCAGAAGGAGCGGCTGGGCTATCCAATGGGCAGCTTCGGCGAGGTGTTTGACGTTCTGGGCGACAGCATCCGGCGGCAGGGAGGGGACATTCATATTTCCGCCGGAGTCGACCGGGTGGTGGTCGGGGATGATGGCGCCACCGGATTGGAGGTCACCCTTTCCGGTCAGGAGCCCGAAACCCGCGAGTATGACGCGGTAATCGCCACCACTCCCTCCTATATTTTCACCAGGTTGGTCCCTACTTTGCCCGACGACTACCGGGAGAAACTGGTGAACGTACAGTATTTATCGGCTGTGCTGGTGATCCTGGTATTGGACCGGCCTCTTTCCGATAAATACTGGATTAACATTGCCGACGCGAACATGCCTTTTGTGGGGATAATCGAGCATACCAACATGATCGACAAGTCCCTCTACGGCGGGAAACACATCGTATACCTGAGCAACTACCCCAGCCGGGAAAGCGAGCTTTACCAGAAGAGCGGCGAGGAGTTGGTGGAGGAGTTTATCCCCTACCTGCGGCAGATCAACCCCGACTTCGACCGGTCTTGGATCCTCGAGCATTATCACCACAAAGTCGACGGCGCCCAGCCCATTATCGGCGTGAACTACAGCCAGCGGATGCCCGCCCACCGGACCCCCATCAAGAACCTTTATCTGGCCAATACCACCCAGATTTATCCCGAGGACCGGGGCACCAACTACTCGGTGCGCATGGGCCGGCAGGTGGCCCGAATGGTCATGGAGGACGCCGCTGCCGATTGATAGCAAATCCCATTGTTGCAATATCTAATCTGTAGAGTAAAATTGGTACTCGGATGACCTCCACGTAACAGCCATACACCCGGTGGTACCCGCCTTTAGGCCACAGAGTCACGGAGACACAGAGTACTTATTCTCTCCGTGCCTCTGTGACTCTGTGGCAGACTAAAACAGGAGCAAGCCGTGCCGAAAAACCACTCTAACACCAAGGGCGACCGGCAATCCCGCCGGAGTTTTCTGGCCAAGCTGGGCTTGGGCGTGGCCATTGCCGCCATCGCCTCGCTTCCCTTGGGTAACCGTGCCCGGAAAGCTGCCGAGCCGGCCTCGGGAGCCTACCCGGGGTTTCCTGGAGAGGACTCCATTTTCCACCCGGCCCAAGACCCTCGCCGCAACAGGTCCTCCTAAAACCCCTTTCGTAGCCCAATCCCGGTCCAATCCCGGTCCAATCCCGTTGGTCCTTGGACGATCGGTGGAGAACGGGCCCTGGTTTTGGGGGACGTGTTCCACGGACCGGCCCAGGTCAGCGAGCCCGAGTAGGTTTTTAGCTTCGACGCGGACCCGGACCTGGGCGGTTCAATCCCGCATCCGGATGCTGGACCGGGCCGAGGCAGAAAACGCCACCATGGCTATTTGCCACCACACCGGGTTTGGCCGCATCGCAAGGCTGGAAGGGCGCCGCTACTGGCAGGGGATTTAGCTAGCGCCGGCCAAACTCCCGCTCCATGTGGAAGGAGCTGAAGTGCAGCATGGTCGGGCGGCCGTGGGGACAGGTGTGGGGGTTGTCGGTGGCTTCCAACTGCTCCATCAAGGCCCGCATCTCGGCCTCGGTCAAGGACTTTCCCGCGCGTATCGCTCCGTGGCAAGCTATCGAGGCGGCCAGCACGTCTTCTTGCTGCCGCACCAACCCCTCAAAGGCTACCATGTCCAGGATGTTTAACAGGGATTGGGCCGGGTCCTGGGTTGACACGATGCTGGGCACCGCTCGCAGCAAGTAGCTCGCGGGTCCGAAGGGCTCCACCTCAAAACCGTAGTTAGCCAGCGCCTGGGCGTTACTCTGGTACACTTCTACCTGTCCCGGCGTCAACTCCAACGTCACCGGTTCCAAGAGCCTCTCGCCGGGTCTTGCCCCGGAGTTTGCTTCCCCCTTGGCCCGGAGCTCATCGAAAAGTATCCTCTCGTGGGCGGCATGCTGGTCCACCAGGTACATGCCGTCGGGACCTTCCGCCACGATATAGGTTAGCTTGAGCTGGCCCACCACCTTAAGGCCCGGTGGGGCTTGCTTCGGCGCGGCGGCATCCGGTGGCCCGCCCCAAGCCTCGCTGGCCGGTCCCGAGAACGCGGTCCGGGAAAAGAAAGAAGGGCTGTAAGCCGAAACCGGACCAACGGCCGGAGCCCCCGTACCGGGAGCCGGAATCTGGGGAACCGGGGAGTCGGCCACCAGGGCCGCCCGTACTGTCCGCTGCAAAACGGAAAACACCTTGCTTTCCTGGTGGAAACGTACCTCTCGTTTCGCCGGGTGGGAGTTTACGTCCACGTCGGCGTAGGGCAGGCTCAGGTTGACAACCGCCAAGGGAAACCGCTTGTCGGGCAACAGTCCGTGGTAGGCCTCTTCCAGGGCGAAGGAGAGCATCCGGTTTTGAATCCAACGCCGGTTCACGAAAAATGTCATGTAGGTCCGGTTGGCCCGGTTCAGGCTGGGCGCGCTGACGTAGCCCTCAACCTGGTAGCCGGTTTCCGGGTCCTGGCCGCTGATCTCCAGCATCCCGTTGGCCACCTCGGGCCCGTAGACCGCCAGCAGGGTTTCCCTGGACTGGTGGTTGCCGGAAGTGGTGAACTGGCGGCGGCCGTCGGAAACCAGTTGAAAGCGTACGTCCGGGTAAGCTAATGCATAGCGGGCCACCAGTTCTTGGACGCGCCCCGCTTCCGTGGAGGCCGACCGCAGAAACTTGCGCCGCGCCGGAAGGTTGCCGAAAAGGTCGGATACTCCGATGGAGGTGCCCGCCGGGGCGCCCTGAGGGCCCGTTCGAACTTTTTTGCCCCACTGGAGCTCGATCTGGTGGGCGGCGTCGGACTGGGCAGGGCGGGTGGTCATCACCAGGTGGGATACCGCGGCAATGCTGGGCAGGGCCTCGCCACGAAATCCCAGTGTCGCTACGGCGTCCAGTTGGTCTTGGGACTGGAGCTTGCTGGTGGCGTGGCGCTGGAAAGCCAGCTCCAATTCGTCCGCCGGGATGCCTGCCCCGTCGTCGGTGACCCTGATGTACTCGACGCCTCCACCCTTTATCTCAACGGTCAGTTGGGAAGCGCCGGCGTCCAGGGCGTTTTCCAGCAGCTCTTTGACCACCGACGCGGGACGTTCGACGACTTCTCCGGCGGCGATTTTGCTGGCCAGTTCGGGCGGGAGCACCTGTATGGGCATGGCAGGGCCCTAAAATAGAGGTACGGTCGAACCCTTAACCCGGTATTGACGGTCCTCGGAAGTGCCGGTGGCGGCAACTTCGCAAACGATCCGGTAGATCCGGTCCATTTCCTGGTCGAAGCTGCGCTTGAAGAAATAAGGCGGGACCCAAACCCCGCCGAAGGCGGCAACTACCTCGGGGTAGTCGTCGATGACGAAGTCGGGTTCCACGGGAACCCCCAGCTCCTGTAGCCGTTCGTGAAAGTGGTGGGTGGGCTTTTCGTAAACGCCGCTGATGAGAGGCGTGAGATTGTGCTTGTGGACCACTTCCCACCGTTCGCCCATCCCAGACCAGATGTAGATTTCGTTCCCGTCGTCCTTTAGCTGCTTCAGTGTCTCCTGGGTGCCGGGGCGCAGGCTATCGTCCAGACCCAGTATGGTGTAATCAACATCGAAAAATATGTTCATTGGCCGGTGCCAAGCCTTCTTTCTGCAATCTTTTGGTGCGTATGCCGTATCGAATTATATCGTAAAAACCCGGCAGTTTACAGGGGAATCCGAACCAGGATGACGGAAAGCGCCGTCCCTTCCCGTTCGCGGAGAGGAAGGGTAAAGTCTCACCAACGTGAATCTGATACCTACGATTTCACCCCCACTCTAACTCTCCCGCGTCAAGGGGGAGAGGACTGATTCCTTCCCAGTCGATGGGGGAAGGCTAGAGACTGCCCTGAGCGCAGCGGAAGGGATAGGGGTGTCGAACAACGCCGCAGAAAAAGCTTCGGTAAGTACCAATCAGATAACGGCCAATTAGGTAGCGCCGCTTTATTGGTGAGAGTTATCCTACTTCTTCCAGGGCGGCCTCCACCGCCTTAAGGTTGGCCCCGATCAGCAACCGGTTTCCTATCCGTACCAGCGGCCGCCGGACCAACCGGGGCTCTTTGAGCATCAGTTCCAGCATCTCGCTGTCCGATAGCTCCTTGTCTGCCAGGCCCATCTTCTTCAAGCTGGGGCTGCGCCGCGCGAAAATCTGGGACAGTCCAACGTCGGCGGCCAGGTCCCGCAGTTCTCCGTCGGAGAAGGGCTCTTTGAAGAAGTCCCTTTCCTCCAACTGAAAGTCCTTTTGTAAGAGCAACTCTCTTACCTTGCGGCATGAAGATCAACGGGGCCACCAATAAAAAGATACCTTCTCGGACATGATCACCTCACTGGAATGACCTGGGACGACCTATATAACACTGTTTTGAACACCTGGATTCCGGATGTTGTTATCGCCAGGGTCATTCTATACGTCCCAACCGCCAACAGGGAAGTCTGGGCGCAGCCAAGCTGGAGGGCCTACGGGCTCTCTTCCTCCGTGCCCAGACGCTTTGCTTTTTCTTGCAACTCGTAGAGCCGGTTGATGGCCTCCAAGGGGGTCAGGTTGGGGATGTCCAGCCCGCGGACCTCGTCAACCAGGGATTGGGAGGGGTTGAACAGAGGCATCTGCATCGCGGGGGACCGGCGGCGGCCCTTGCCCGCTCCTCTTGCCGTGGCGCTGGCCTGCTCCAGTTCGGCCAGCACCTCCCGGGCCCGGCTAACCACCCCCTGGGGCAACCCGGCCAGTTGGGCCACGTGTACTCCGTAGCTTTTGTCGGCGCCGCCGGGCACGATCCGATGCAGGAATACCACGTCGCCTTCCTCCTCGGTGACAGCAACGGTGAAATTCCGCACCCCGGGCAGGCTGCTCGCCAACTCGGTAAGCTCATGGTAGTGGGTGGCAAACAGGGTCTTGCAACCCAACCGCGCGTCGTTGTGCAGGTGCTCGATAACCGACCGGGCGATGGCAAGGCCGTCATAAGTGCTGGTGCCCCGGCCGATCTCGTCCAGGATTACCAGGGACCGGGGCGTGGCCTGATTGAGGATGGCTGCGGTTTCCAGCATCTCGACCATGAAGGTAGACTGGCCGGTGGTCAGGTCGTCCTGGAGCCCCACCCTGGTGAAGATGCGGTCCACCAGCCCCACGGTGGCTTGCTCCGCCGGGACGAAGCTGCCCAACTGGGCCATCAATGTGATGAGGGCAACCTGGCGGATATAAGTGGACTTTCCGGCCATGTTGGGTCCAGTCAGCACGATGATCCGGGCGTCGTTGGTGGCCAGGTAGACCTCGTTGGACACGTAGGCGCCGGGCTCCAACACCTGCTCAACCACCGGATGGCGCCCAGCCTTGATCTCGATGGTGTCGCCGAGGTCCAAGCGTGGCCGCACGTAGCCGTTCTCAACAGCGACTTGGGCGAAGCTGTTGAAAGCATCCACCTGAGCAACGGCGTCCGCCACCTTGGCAATCGCCTCAGATGATTGGCCCACTTGCCCGCAGACCCGGCGGTACAGGTCACGCTCCACCTCTTCGATGCTTTCCCGGGCGTTCAAGACCAGGGACTCGTACTCCTTGAGCTCGGGCACGATGTACCGCTCAGAGTTGACCAGGGTCTGACGGCGGATGTAATCCTCTGGCACTTGGGAGAGGTGGGACTTGCTGACCTCGATGTAGTAGCCGAACACGTGGTTATAGCCGACCTTCAGGCTTCGGATGCCCGTCCGCTCCCGCTCTTTTTGCTCCAGTCCTGCTATATACCTGCGGGCCTCCTGGGACTCCTTCTTCAAGGTATCCAGCTCCGGGGAGAAGCCTTCCTTGATTACGTTGCCGTCTCCAGCCTCACCGGAGGGCTCGGGAGAGATGGCCGCGTCGATGAGGTCCACAACATCGGGCAAGGGGACCAGTTGCCGTTGCAACCAGGCCAATCTGGCGCCACTGCCTTGATGGCCGGATGACGTGGAGTCCCCCGGCGGCTGGGATAGCTCTTGGGCCACACCGGGTATCGCCGCCAGGCCGGTTTTCAAGGCCAGCAGCTCCCGCGGCGCCACGATGTTGGCGTTAACACGACCCATTATCCGGGCCAGGTCGGGAATCTGGGCCAGCAACGACCCGGTATTGCTGCGGCGAAATCCGTCGTCGAAGAAGAATTGCACGGCGTCCAGCCGCCGCTCCAATTCCTCCAACTCCAGCAAGGGCTGACCAAGCCAGCGGCGGAGCAGCCTGCCGCCCATGGCTGTGCGGGTTTGGTCCAGGGTAGCCAGCAAGGAGTGCTCGCGGCTGTCCTGGCGGCCCGCTTGAAACAGCTCCAAATTGCGCCGGGTCTGGGTGTCCAGTGTCATATATCCGCTGGTGGAGTAGACGGCAAGGTTGGCCAACCGGACGTTGCCTGCTTTCTGAGTCTGCGCCAGGTAGTGGACAATGGCTCCGGCGGCTCGGATGGCCAGCGGCAGGTCTTCGCAGCCAAAAGCCTCCAATGATAGGATTCCGTAATGGTCCAGCAAGGCCCGCCGGGCTGCATCCAGCCGAAACGCCTCGGGGTCCAAAGACGTGATGTGGCCGAATCCGCCGGGTGTCGAATCTTGGGGGTGAGCCCATTCCGGCGGGTCGGATGATTCTGGAACCAGTACCTCGGCGGCGGCTATCCGCTCCAACTCCAAGGGCAGTTGGTTCGCCGGAAGCTGGGTGGCGGAGAACTCACCGGTGCTGACGTCGACGTAGGCCAGCCCGGCTAATTCCCCTTCTTCCACCACGGCCCCCAAGAAGTTGTTGGCCTTCTGGTCCAGCAGGGCGGGTTCCAGCACGGTGCCGGGGGTAACGACCCGTACCACGTCCCGCTCCACCAAACCCTTGGAGGCGGCCGGGTCGGTTAGCTGCTCGCAGATGGCCACCTTGTGGCCCCGTTGGATCAGCCGGGCCAGATAACTTTCCAGAGCGTGAGCAGGGACCCCAGCCATGGGCACCCTCAGGTTCTTTCCCATGCTGCGGGACGTGAGAGTGATCTCCATCTCCCGGGAGAAGGTCCGAGCGTCTTCGTCGAAAGTCTCGTAGAAGTCGCCCAAGCGAAACAGGAGGATGGCGTCAGGGTAGGAATGCTTGATCTTTAGATACTGGCGCCGGATCGGTGTCACGGTCCATACCTGCTCGTAGGTTTGCACCAGCCATTCTACATTACAGGCCGGTGGCAAGAAACCAGCGGCTGCCACGGCATGTGGGGTTGGCACCTGACATGCCGCGGCTGAGACGGTATTGCGGTGAACACATCCAGTCGGGGCTACTAGGCTGAAGAGAAATCCCCCCAACCCCCCTTTATAAAGGGGGGTTGGGGGGATTTTGTCAAAGGGAGGTTACTCTTTCCAGAAACGTTCCTCGGCGAAATTCCACTCTTGGGCCAAGGCCAGCTCTTTCACGTCGGCGATCATTCCCGGGTGTCCGCAGGCGTAGATCATGGTGTCATTCTTGGGCAGATTGAACCGCTCCAGGTACTGCGCAACTATGGTGTTGACCCTGCCCTTCTCCCCCTGCCAACCAGCGTTGCGGGCTTCGTCGGGGCGGCTTACCGTTGGCACAAAGTGGATGCAGTCCGGGTACTTGGCAGCAAGACCGGCCAGTTCCTTGTCGTAGGTCAATTCATCCTGATAGCTGGCGCCCAAAAGAATGTAGAATTTGTGGCCCTCGCCGCCTTGGTGCAGGTAGCTGCGAATTATGCTCATGGACGGGGCCACTCCAGTCACGGTGGCGGCCATGAAATGGTGGTGCACCCGCTGGTTCATCACGAACAAGCCTTTGGCCCTGGGCCGGATAGACATGGTCTCCCCCACCTTCATTTCCCACATCAGCGGGGTTAGCTCCCCATCAGGCACCAGTTCGACGAATATTTCCAGATAGGGCTCGTGGGGCGCCGACACGATAGAGTAGGCCCGCTCAATTCCCTTTAATCCCAGGGTGCAATACTGTCCGGCCTTGAACCGCAGAGGCCCCTCCTCAGGCTCCAGCTTGATGATCCACAAGTCCGGTGTGATGTCCCTGCGTTCCACCAGTTTTGCTTTGGCCAATTTAGGTGCGACGCGCACCCTGGGCGTCCCCACATTGTCGAGAGTCGCCTCACCTGCCATGTACTTCTCCTAGTCCACTTCTAGTACTGGGCCCGAAGGCCAATGGGTTTATACCAAAGAGCCCTATCGGCTCTAATCTCTAGCATGCACCCAACATTGAAATGGCGGTTGGCATATGATTCAACGTCTTCGAATCGGTTCAACCATACGATCTGTCTTGGCTGTCTCGCTAGGCTGATTCGCCTGAACCTGGGGCGCCAACCTTAACCACCCTGGCGGGGGCAATGTGCAAGCCGGGAACGTTGGACGCCGGGTCGGGCTCGGCGCTTTCCTGCATATCCACAGCCAACTGGCCGAAGATATTGGTCGTGGCGACAACCCCCGGCGGCACCGAATCAACCAATCGGGCGACTCCCACCAGGCGGGTCTGCCGCGTCTGAATCTCCACGTCGTCACCGTCCTGTATCGCCCAGTTGGCGGCGTCGGCGGGGTTCAACTCCACCCACTCCTCACGTTCGATGTGGTTGCGTTTGCCCTTGATCACCTGGATCTCCCGTTGTTGCTGAAGCAACACGCGCCCGGGGGCCCACCAGATTGGGTACTCCGAATCCGGGGGTGTCTCCGCAGCTCGGAACTCGGGGGTGATTAGCTCTGCTTCCTCCAAGGGGAACCCGTTGACGTACAGGGTCGGCGTGCTGGGAGCGCCTTCTTCCGTGCAGGGCCACTGGATGCCCGGGTACTGTTTGGTGGCGTGCAGCACCTGGGTGGGTTGAGGGCTTTCCAGATTGGTCCTTAGCATCATCTTCCCTTGCTCTTCCAGCCGTTGGTAGGAGACTCCGGCGTAGATCGGGCATACTTGAGCTATCTCGTCCATCACCTGGCTGGCCGACAGGTAGTCGAAGCCTTGGACGCCCATCCTTCGGGCCAGCTCACATATCACCCAGCTTTCCGGCCGGGCGTCGTGGTATTTGAACTGCAGAACCGGCCGGAGCCGTTGGATGCGCCGCTCCAGGTTGGTTAAAGTACCATCCTTCTCGGCAAAGGTCACACGGGGCAACACCACGTGGGCGTTACTCCAGGCGGGATTCATGAAAGTGTCCTGCACCACCAGAAATTCCAATTGTTGCAGGGCCCCCGTGCTGTCGCCCAGCCTTCCGTTGCCAATCTCGGCGCTATCGCCGATGAGGAACATGGCTTTGACCCGGCCATCCCGGGCTGCTTCCAGCGCGGCAGCCACGCCCAAACCCGGTTCGGCGGGCAGGCTGGCTCCCCAAGCCTCTTCCATCTTTTGCCTGGACTCATCGTCGGCAACCCTGGCGTACCCAGGCAACCGGTTTGGCAAACAGCCCACGTCGCAAGCGCCTTGCTCGTTGGCGCCTTGGCGCATGGGGTACAGACCGGAACCGGGTTTTCCCAGGTTGCCGGTAACCAGGGCCAAGTCCACCAGAGCGCTGACGCAGTCCCGTTGCAACTCTTGGGCCACGTTGTCCAGGGCGTACACGATCGCCGCGGCCTCAGCTTGGCCGTAGAGGCGCGCCGCCTCGGCGATGGACTCCTGGGAAACCTGGGTTTCCGATGAAATCTGCTCCATGTCCAGGTTGTGCAGAGCGTACTGCAAGGTCGCCGGACTCTCGCAGTGTTGGTCCAGCCACTCGGTTTGCTCCAGACCCTGGTCCATCAGGGATTTGAGTATTCCTCCCAGTAGCAGGAGCTCTGTGCCCGGCAAAGGTCGCAGCCAAAGGTCGGCATAACGGGTAAGCTCCACCTCGCGAGGGTCGATAACCACAAGTTTGGTGTTTTGCCGGGCGGCTCGTTTAATTGGTACGGCCGCCACGTTGTGCTCTTCAGTTACGTTGGCGTTGAAAACCAGGATGCAGCCGGCCCGCTCCAGGTCCCAGATGGGGTTGGTAGCCGCAGCGTATCCCAAGGCCCGTTCCAAGGGCCGGACCAGATCGGGTTGGGTATTGGAGGTCTGGTCCACGTTGTTGGTGCCCATGACCAACCGGGCGAATTTCTGGGCCAGGTAATGCTCCTCGTTGGTGCTGCGCGGCGAGGTCAGGAGCGCGAAGCTGTCTCCCTTATAATTGGCTAGCTGCGAAGCGATGTAGTCCAGCGCTTCATCCCAGGTGGCTTCCTGCAGTTCCCCGTCCCGGCGAATCAGGGGTTTTTTGAGCCGGCTGCTGTTGTTGACGAACTCCAGGCCGAATTTTCCTTTGAAACAAGCCTGGCCGCGGTTGGCCGGGGATTCCAGCTCGGGAATCGCCCGGATCATCCTCCCTTGAGAGTTAATTTCCAGATTTAGCTGGCACCCTACGGGGCAATGAGGGCAGATGGTGCGCTCCACCCGGGCCGCTTTCTCCCACTTGTGGTCCCGCTCCACCAGGGCGCCGACGGGGCAAACGTCGATGCAAGCGCCGCAAAACTCGCACCCGGACTCCAGCAGCGATGTTCCAAAGGAAGTCCCCACCAAAGCGGACCCGCTGCGTTCGGTGAAACAAATGGCGTCGTCGCCCCGCAACTCCTCGCAGGCCCGGACGCAGCGCCCGCACACAATGCACAGGTTGTAGTCCCGGTCGTAGAATGGGTCGCTGACCTCTAGAGGGATATTCCGGTACTTGTACTCTAGGGGCGACTCCAATTCCATGCCCAGGTAACGCACGGTGTCTTTCAGCTCGCAGCGCTCGTTTTTGGGGCAGGTCACGCACCGGTCGTTGACCGATACGTGGCGCAGACACACGTCGGCGGGTCCGCAGATGTCGACCCGGTGGCAAGTGAGGCAGCCGTCGGGGTGCTCGGCAATGAGCATCTCCATTATCGATCGGCGCAGCTCGTTGACGTCGGTTGCTTCGTTGCGGATTTTCATGTCGGCTTGGACCGGAAGAGTGCAGGCCGCAGGAAAGCCTCGGCCGCCCTCTACCCCCACGACACACATCCGGCAGGCAGCGAAGGGCTTCATCCCCGGGTGATAACACAGGTAGGGGATGTAGATGCCTGCCTCAATGGCTGCTTCCAGGACCATCTTGCCGGGCTGGGTTGTTATTTCCACACCATCTATGGCGATGGTGATGTCGTCTGCCATTGTCTTCGCTCCGCTACCTTTGGCTCAAGCGCGGTGAGAATCGAACGTCCGAGCATTTGCCGGTGGGACATGTTCGTTCCACGATGTGGGTTTCAAACTCATGGCCGAAGTGCCGCAGGGCCGAAGCCACGGGGTTGAAACCCAACTGGCCGTGGCCGCACAGGGACCCGGCCTGCATGTGCTCGC
This sequence comes from Chloroflexota bacterium, assembly GCA_022568195.1. Taxonomy (GTDB): domain Bacteria; phylum Chloroflexota; class Dehalococcoidia; order Lucifugimonadales; family UBA3495; genus JADFFS01. The sequence goes on from JADFFS010000046.1 coordinate 14,512, forward strand.
CAATCCTGCGCATCAGGGGCAGGTCCTCGGGAGAGCCCTCCAAGCGGGATATGCGCTCCAGGACTTCCAGCAAGTGGCCCATTCCCATGCGGCAGGGGAAGCATTTCCCGCAGGACTCGTACTGGCAAAACGCAATCAAAGACCGGGTCAGGTCCACGGCGCAGGTGTCCTCGTCCGCAGCGATGATCCCACCGCTGCCCAAGATGGCTCCGGCGTCGCGCAGTATCTCGAAGTCCAACAAAATGTCCACATTGTCGGCGCCCAGCACTCCGCCCAGAGGGCCGCCGGTCTGGACCAGTTTGAGGGACTTGCCTCCGGGGACGCCACCGGCGGCCTCAAATAGCACATCCTTCAGGTTCATTCCCAGAGGAACCTCGATCATTCCGGTGTACCGCAACGACCCGGTAAGGCACAGGATGGCCGTGCCCGTGCTCTGATCGTGGCCGATCCCGGCGAACCATTCCCCGCCCTTGGATATGATTTCCGGTATGTAGGCCAGGGTTTTAACGTTGTTGATGTTGGTGGGCTTGCCAAAGAGGCCGACCTGGGCCGGGAAGGGAGGGCGATAGCGCGGCATGGCCCGGCTACCCTCGATGGCTTCCATCAAGGCGCTCTCTTCGCCGGCCACGTAGGAGTCGCCGGTCAGCGCCACCTCCAGGGTGAAGTTGAACCCGGAGCCTAGAATGTCGTCTCCCACCAGACCCATTTCCTGGGCCTGCGCCAAGGCCGTGCGGGTCCGCTCGATGGGGCCGTCGTGACCGTGGCGAATGAAGATATATCCGTAGTCGGAGCCGGTGGCGTAGCCTGCCAGGACAATGCCTTCAATCAATGTATGAGGGTCGCTTTCCAGGATGGCTTTGTCGTTGAAGGCTCCCGGGTCACCCTCTTCGCAGTTGCAAAGTATGTACTTACGTGGAGCATTGGAGCCGGCCAGGAACCGCCACTTGGTCCCCGTGGGGAAGGCGGCGCCCCCGCGGCCCCGCAGGCCTGAAACGCTGACCTGCTCCAAAATGTCCTCGGGCGACATTTCGGTCAGGGCTTGGTTTAAAGCCTGGTAGCCGCCGTTGGCGATGTACTGATAAATATCCCCCGGGTCGATGTTCCCAGCGTTGCGCAGGGCGATGCGGGTTTCCCAGGCCTTCATAGGATGCTGGCTCAAGTCGGATATCCCGTCCGGCGGACTTACCGTGTCCGCGTCTCCGATGAGGTATCCCAAGGCCAGGTCCGCTGCGGGCGTGCCTCCCGCCACGTGTGAGGAGACGATCTGCTCGGCAATCTCCGGCGTGACGTTGCCGTAAAAAATTCGTGGACCGCCGGGGAATTGCACATCCACCAGCGGCTCGGCAAAACAGAGTCCCAAGCAGCCCACCTGGCTAAGTTGGGCCTGAACCCCGGCTCGGCTTAAAGCGGCCTCTAGAGCCGAAGTCACGTCGTCGCAACCAGCCGCCTTGCCGCACAACGCCGATCCGATGCGAATCCACGGCTGAGCGCCGGCAGTCAACTGCTGCCAGCGGCTCTGGCTCTGCTCGGTCAGTTCCTGGAAGTTAGTTGCCATACCCAAGCAGCCGCCAGGCCTAGCCCAGCAACCCGTCTATCTTGGCTCGCGCCGATTCCGGACTCAGGCGGCCCATCAAGTGGTGGTCGATGGACATTACCGGAGCTTGAGCACAGGCCCCCAGACAGGTGTTGAGGCGGAAAGACACCAGGCCATCGGGAGTGTCGCCTTCACCTTCCAGGCCTATGGCAGCCAGCACCTGCTCTATCACCGGCATGGCGCCCACCAAGTGGCAGGAAGCTCCCCAACAAACCTCCACATGGTGCTGGCAAGGGGGGTCGAATCGAAAGTTGGGATAGAAGGAGGCCACAGCCCAAACATCGTTGATCGTCGCGCCTTTGAAGGCCGCGACCTCTTCCACGGCTTCCTTGGGCATGTAGCCAAGCTCATCGTGGACGGCCAATAAAGAGGAAAGGATCGTGACGGTGGCTTGGGTTTGACGGTGAATTGCTTCGACTATCCGCGGTTTCAGCCCGTCCATTGGCCAGTCTCCCGAGTGCGGCGAAACCAAGGTTGGAGAGTTCGTGAAATTGGTAACAAATCAAGATAATGCTAGCACAGGGTCACCTGGGATTCAACCGGGTGGGCGGTCGGTCGAGAGGGGAAATACACCCCAACAAGAAGGGAGCGATGCTCAGCATCGCTCCCTTTGTTCTACATCCTGACCGGCCAACGGCATCGGCCGATATTTGATCTAGGCCCCCCGGACCGGCTTAAGCCTCTTGCTTGGCGGCGCTGCCCAGTAGAATCCTCTCCACCTCGGGAGCGATCTGGGCGGCCTTCTCCTTGCACTCTTCGTCGGTCAGGCTGGACAAGGGGTGTTGGGCCACTACGAATTCGTAGTCGGGAACCCCCATCATCCGGGTCATGGCCTTGGCGGTGGGCAGGAATACGTGGGTGATGATGGAAACGGTGGGAATCCCCAGCCTCTCCATCTCAATACCGTCGTGCACACTGCACGAGCTGCAGGACCCTCAATCACCAATCCCGGTGATCAGCACGTCCACCTGGTCCAGAATCTCCTGGACAGTGTTGGGCTTGGTGGGCAGGGAGGCGCTGTGCTTGCTCAGGTAGACGATGTCCTTGAGGTCGTACTTGGCTTTCAGCATCTGCCCCAACTCGTGGAGCACCTTGTCCGAGTTGGCTTTGTGGTTTTCCAGCAACCCCAGGGTCTTGCCGTTGAGATCGCTGGGCCGGTCGTTCAAATGGAATTCCCCGGAACCCAGGTCCACTCCGCGAGGATTGACCAGGCGTAAATTACCTACAGTGACCGTGTCCGCCATACTTCCTCCTTATACGACCCTATCCGAGTTCACCCACAGATTTCATGATCATGCGGATTGCCCTTTATGATACACGCTGAGCCGGATTTTTCAAGGTACTCGAGGAACCCAGGCGCAAGAGGAGCAGCGGTGGTGGCTGCCCCACGCTCCAAGGACCGGGCTAGCTAGCATCGCTGATTTCAACCAGAGACTCTCCCTGTTCCAGCAGCTTGAGAGCCGTGGGCAGTGCGCTTTGCAGGATCTGTCTGAGCCTAGCGTTCGAGGTGTTGCCGCAGGTAATCCACAGAACCTGGGGAGGGGAACCGAGCCGCGTAATCAGCGGAAGAAAGTCACTGTCCTTGGTTATGAGTATCGCACCGGCTTCCCGTGCCGCCTGGAAGATTTGCCTGTCGTTAGCATGGACAAGCCCGAGATCGATAATCGGGTGCGCCTCAACCCCGAGGTTTTCAGTAATCCAGGGTGCTAGATGGGGTGATAACTGTGCGTCGACCCATAGGATCAAGTAGGCACCACAGGATAATCAAGACGCTGGCTAGCGAAACTAAAGCAGGCCCGAATATCTTCGGCCTCGAGATCGGGAAGCTCTGACAGCACCTGCTCGGATGTAAGGCCGCTGGCGAGAAGGTCGAAAACGTCAATCACGCGGATGCGCATTCCACGGATGCAAGGCCGCCCGCCGCACTGCTCAGGGTCAACGGTGATGCGCTCAGTCAGGTTTGCCATACCGATGAGCCTCCTGCAGCAATTGTATCACCGGCGTAACCGACAGAAGAGTGACACCCGACTATAGCCGCCCACTTTGCATCGGCTACAAGCATGAGTCAGACCTCTGGCGGCCTTTCTATACCGAGGGCGAAGAATTTTTCCCCTCATGAGTGGGATACTTAAATGGGGAAAATCCCCTATCCGCCGGGGATGTCGATCTTTCGGGTACGGACCCGGTAGCCGGTGGTGTCGATGATGGCGCTGTTGCGGCCGCCGGTGCCGCCTCCCATCACCACCCAGATGTCCTCGGGGTCCCGGGCGCAGTGGCGGATCAACTGGTCGTCGCCGGCTTTCTCCGGGCCCTGGGCCACGCCCATGCGGATTAGCTCCACCAAGGGCCGGCTGGCATGCTCCATGAAGTAATCCTGGATTTGGCGCCGGGTCCAGCCGTCCTCATGCAAAGTGATTGCGTGTTCCGGCCCTATGACTATGATCCACTGACTGGGAAAGCGGAAAACAAAGGCCGCCGATTTCATGGTGTCGGCCAGGGCGTGCAGAATGCTCTCACCGCTGTGGCCGTAGGCGCTGTTGACGGTGATGGGGTTATAAGCCACCGCCACGGTTACGCAGCTATCCTCGGGCTGGAACCCCCGGCTCACGTGCAAGGCTTCCCAGGGAGAATCCTCCTCGTTCTCGGCGATGCAAAGAGTGTACTTGGAGGGGTTGCCCAACGTGCCCCGGTCCAGGATGCCCGGACGTGCGTCGAAACCGTTCATGAAGCACAACCGTATGGAACGGCCTATGCAGGCGTTGGCGCGAAATCCGGGGCCAAACATGCCGTCCTTGTAGTTGATGCCGATTTTGTCGCGGATCGGACCGTTGACAATCATCAGAATGGCCGGTGAGCTGGTGGAGGCCGAGGCCATGTGTACGAAGTTCTTTTCCTCTTCCAAAGCGCGCAGCGTGCTGACCAGGACCGGGAAGTATTCGGGAAGGCATCCCGCCATCACCGCGTTGGCGGCGGCGTTTTCCGATGTCAGCACCCGGCGCCGCATCTCCAGGGACAGTAGCTCTTCCTCGCCGGTCATGCCCACGTACTCCAACATCTCCCGGACCTTGTAGTCGGCGGGGGGCACCACCGGAAGCCCGTCGCTCCATCCCAAGCGGAAGCATTCCTCGATGGCTTCTATCGAATCGACGGCCTCAATCGTGCTGGACCGTTCGGAGCCTGTGGTCATGATGTCCTCCAATTCTAGCCTTCAGCTATCAGCTGTCAGCCGGTAAAATGATCCACGAAAGCTGAGGGCTGATGGCTGATAGCTGATCGCGATTACGCCTCTGGCAACCGGAGCTGGACGCCGGCTTTCTCTTCTTGAAGCCGGGCCACGGCGTCCGAGTCCTCGGGTCCCCAGCCCCGGTACATGGCTTCCACGTGGCGCTGGTCGATGAGGTTGGACAGGTCCATGGGGATGCCGTACTCCCGGCCCAGGTCGGTGGCCAGCCGCACGTCTTTGGCGGCCAGGGCCGTGGCGAACCCCGGCTCGAAATTGCCCTTGAACAGAAAACGGGGGAACTTCTCGGTCAGGCGCCGGCAGCTTCCCGAGCTGTTGGCGATGACGTCGGCCAAAATCGCCAAGTCAACGCCCGCCTTGACCCCCAAGGTCAGGGCCTCGGCTAGCAACACGCCGGTGCCCATGCTGAGAAGATTGTTGCATATCTTGCAGATGGCGCCGCTTCCGATGGGACCGCAGTAGACCACGTGGCTCCCGATGGCGTCCAGGGCGGGTTTGATGCGGTCAAAAACAGCTTCGTCGCCACCCACCATGACCGCCAGGGTAGCCGCAGCGGCGCCGTATACGCCGCCGCTGACGGGAGCATCCATGACCGTGACTCCCCGGGCGGCGCCGATTTCGTGCAGGCGGCGGATTACCGTGGGCGAGTTGGTGGAAAGATCAACGTAGATCGAGCCATCAGCGGCCCCTTCCAGGATTCCGCTTTCCCCCAGGACCACCGCCTCCACGTCCCGGGGGGCGGGCAGGGACGTGAAAACCACCTCGTTGCCCGGTACGGCCTCCTTGGGACTGTCGACCCACTGAGCGCCCATCTCCAGCAGGTTGGTTGCCGCCTCGCGACGCAGGTCGTGGACGGTTAGCTGGTGGCCGGCTTTGACCAGGTTGACCGCCATGGGGTTGCCCATATTGCCGGTTCCTATGAACCCTATCTTCATCGCTAACACTCCTTGGTGGCGCCGCTGGGCGGGACTGGACCGGGGGGGCCGGTCTGTCCAATGTTCGAAGAGTTGGTGGTTCCGCCTGCTGGGTTGCCGGACTGGATAATTGCCCGGATATCTGATCGAAGCTCTCTTTAGCGGCCCGGAAAGCGTTGACCGCCGCCGGCATACCGCCATAGAAAATCATCTGGGCGATGATCTCGCAGATCTGCTCCCGGGTCACACCGACGTTAAGCGCGCCCTGGATGTGACGGCGGATCATGTCCGGACTGTGGCCCAACACGGTTAGCGCCGCGATGGTGCAAAGACTGCGGGTCTGGAGGTCCACCGCCGGGCGATTGTAAATCTCGCCGTAGACCACCTGGTCCACCAGGTCCATGATCTCAGGAGCCAGTTCCGCCATCGCCGGGGGTGGCCCAGGCCGGCCATCGTCTCCGTAGTAGCGGCGGCGCAGCTCCGCGGCTGCCTGCCGCAGGTCATCAGGTTGCTCGTGATCAGATTCTTGGTTAGCGGTCATCAACCCTCCTCTATCGCCAGGGTGTCAAAGGGCCGTTCCGGGAAGGTCCTTGGACACGAAACAGCGGGGCGCGAAATGCCGACACCCAACAAGGCGAGCGGTCTGGCAAGCCGTTCGTCTGCTAGAGAAATCGGCCGTGACAAGATTGCTTACAGGCCCTGCCAGTAGCGCTTGCCTTCCAGGCGAATCACCCTGCCGAGGTTGTCGTTGGGGTGAAAGTGCCCGGCGGCCACGATGGCGCCGTCTCGCTCGGCCCGGTCCAGAATATCTTCCCGGCTGCGAGTGCTGGCCTCTTTGTCGACGTCCACCCCGGCGCACCAGCTGGGCTCCT
>JADFFS010000047.1 GCA_022568195.1 Chloroflexota bacterium
TCCGGCCGATGCGGTACGCCGTCTGGGGATCACCCTGCGTCTCCACGTGACCGGACGGGTCTACAGCTATACCCTGGCAATGGTATTGGGAACGGTGGCGGTTTCCCTATTCTGGTGGTTCAGGGCGATCCAGTAGAAATCGCATGAGTAACATCGACCACGTAGCTTTATTCCTGATCATCCTGGTGCCGCTGGCCGGGTCGATGCTGACCATGATGATGCCTGCGGACCGGCCCAAGGACGTGTGGTACTTCGCCATCGTGGTCTCCCTGTTATCCCTGATATTGTCGATCTTCGTTTTCATCCGGTACGACTACGCTGTCGGAGGATTCCAGTTTCTTCAGAACTACCACTGGCTGGATGCCCCGGTGGACATCGACCTGTCCCTGGGAATCGACGGCATCGCTGCGCCGCTGGTGCTGCTCAACGGCATCATCCTGTTTGGCGGGGTACTGATCTCCCAGAAAATCAGCCACCGGCCCCGGGACTTCTTCGTGCTGCTGCTGGCCTTGGGTGCGGGAGTATTCGGCGTGTTCGTGGTGCGGGACCTGTTCTTCCTGTTCTTCTTTTACGAGCTGGCCGTTCTGCCCATGTACTTGTTGATCGGCGTGTGGGGCAGCTCTACAGACTTCGGTACCTTCCTGCGAACGAAAGAGTACGCGGCGATGAAGCTGTTCCTGTACTTGATAGCCGGCAGCGTTCTCGTGTGGGTCGCCATTCTGGCGGTGTACGTCAAGGCGGCCGACGCCGGAGCGCCGACCTTTTCCCTGGCCACCCTGGGCGCACTGGCGGCCAACGGCCGGTTTGACGAGAGCTTCCAGACCTGGGTGTTCCCACTGTTCATGGTGGGTTTTGGCATTCTGGCCGGCTTGTGGCCGTTCCATACCTGGTCACCCGACGGCCACGTGGCGGCCCCCACAGCGGTGAGTATGCTGCACGCCGGTGTGCTGATGAAGCTGGGCGCCTACGGCATCATCCGGGTGGGAATGGTGATTCTCCCGGAGGGGGCGGAGAACTGGATGCCGGTGCTGATTACCCTGGGCACGGTCAACGTTCTCTACGGGGCTATCTCGGCCATGTCACAGCAGGACCTGAAATATATTGTGGGGTACTCCAGCGTCAGCCACATGGGCTACGTGCTGATGGGCATCGCCACCCTGGACCGCATCGGCGTGGCTGGCGCCGTGCTGCAGATGTTCTCCCACGGCATCATGACGGCCCTGATGTTCCTCCTGGTGGGGGCGATTTACGACCGGGCCCACACCCGGGACATCATGGTGTTGAACGGGCTTTTCAAGCGAATGGGAGTGACCAGCTCGTTCTTCGCGGTAGCCGGGCTGGCGTCCATGGGTCTGCCCGGCCTCAGCGGGTTCATTGCCGAGGTTATGGTGTTTATCGGGGCTTTTCGCACCTACCTGCCGCTGGCGGTCCTGGCGGTGATCGGGGCGGCGTTGACCGCAGTCTACATTCTGCGATTGCTGGCGCGTACCTTTTTCGGCGAGACCGACCCTCGCTGGGAGCACCTGACCGACGCCAGCCCCATCGAGAAGGCGGTGGGCGGCGCCTTCGTGCTTATATTGATATTCGTGGGGATCTGGCCTGAGCCTATGCTGCGGGTCATCAACGTGGGCGTTCACGCCCTGCCGGGGATTTAGCCTAAGATGCCGGGATTGACCGCGAATCTACAGCTTCTCACGCCGGAGTTTGCCCTGGCGGGCCTGGCGCTCATCGTGTTCGCCCTGGACTTGGTGCTCCCGGCCGGCCGCAAACACCTGCTTGGGTGGGTGGCCGTGACGGGTCTGGCGGCCCTGATCCTAGTATCCCTGGTGATGCTGTGGGGCAAGGATGAGACCCTGTACGACGGCTTATTGGCCGTCGACGCTTATTCCCTGTTCTTCAAGATCTTCTTCCTGGGACTGGGGATATTTATCATCCTCAGCTCGATCGAATACGTCAGCCAGTACCTGGAGAACCAAGGGGAGTTCTACGGCCTGCTGCTCTTTTCGATTTTGGGCATGAACGTCATGGCCCAGTCCAGGGAACTGCTGACGGCCTACATCTCCCTGGAATTGCTGAGCTTCAGCCTGTATGTGCTGGTCGCTTACGCCAGAAGCGATTTCAAGTCGAACGAAGCGGGTTTGAAGTACATCATCGTCGGCGCATTTTCTTCGGCCATATTGCTGTACGGGGTCAGCATGGTATACAGCACCCTGGGGGTGACCAAGTTCGTCGCTATCAGCTCGGCCCTGGAAAACGCAGGTGGCGTTAGCCCGGCCCTGTGGGTTGGGCTCGCCATGATCCTGGTGGGTTTGGGTTTCAAGATTGCCGCCGTACCGTTCCACATGTGGGCTCCCGACGTTTACGAAGGGGCGCCCTTGCCAGTGACGGCCTATTTGGCCATAGGCTCCAAGGCCGCCGCCTTTGCCCTGGTGTTGCGGCTATTTTCCGAGGGCCTATTGGCTGTGGGGGAGCAATGGCAACTGGTGGTGGCGCTGATGGCGGCGGTGACCATGCTGGTTGGCAACCTGGTGGCCCTGGCCCAGCACAACATCAAACGCCTGATGGCCTATTCCAGCATCGGTCACGTGGGGATAATCCTGGCAGGCGTAGCCGCCCTATCCCAGGACTCGGTGCAGGCGGCCACTGGCGTATTGCTCTACCTGGTTGGCTATTCCATCACCAACATGCTGGTATTCGCAGGCCTGATTTCCTTCTTCAACATGACCGGAAAGGAAGAGATATCCGATTTCGCCGGCCTGGCCGATAGGAACCCCTTCCTGGCCGCATGCATCGCCATTGGCATGTTTTCCCTGGGCGGATTGCCCATATTCGCCGGGTTCACCGTCAAGTTCTACTTGTTTGCGGCCCTGGCCAACGAGGGTCTGCTGTGGTTGGCGGGACTGGCTATCTTTAGCAGCTTGATATCCTTGTATTACTACCTGCAGGTCATCCGGCAAATGTACATTCACCCTGCCGCAGGGGTTGGCCCCGATTACATCGGGGAGGACGACTCGGCGGGAGAGGCAGCTGCAGGTCAGGAAACGCTGGCGCTTTCGCCTTCAGCCTTGATGCTGGGGGTGCTGCTGGTCAGCCTTTTGGGGGTTGTGTGGGTGGGGGTGTATCCGGCGCCGTTGGTGGACTTGATCGACGCGGCCAGCCACGCGATACTGCCGGCGTCCTAATCCGATTGCCCCGCGGACTGTTGATGCCTTAACACTCGGGGGAACGAGCCTAAAGTCTGCTATAATTGGGGGTCTTCGTTGACGCGGAATCCGTGGAGCCGGTGGGCCCAAGACCGTCGGTGAATAAGTAGATGATCATTTCGATAATAGGTAGCAGCAACCCCACTGACCCGGAACACTTAAGGCTGGCCGAAGAGGTCGGCCGGGAGCTGGCCAAGCGGGGCGTCATGGTGGCCTGCGGAGGCCTCAGCGGAATCATGGAAGCTGCTTGCCGGGGCGCCAAATCCGCCGGAGGTACGACCATCGGAATCCTGCCGGGACGTGAGGCGCGGGATGCGAACAATTACGTGGACATTCCCATAGTCACGGCCTTGGGGTATGCCCGTAACGTCATCGTAGTTCATACGGGAAGGGCCGTTATCGCTATCGCCGGGGCCTTTGGCACCCTGTCGGAAATCGGCCACGCCTTGGGAGATGGAATTCCGGTGGTGGGCCTAAGTACCTGGCCATTGTCCAACAACGGAGAGGGTCAGTCCGTAGATGGAGCGATAATCCAAGCGTCTGACCCGGTGGATGCCGTGGAAAAGGCCTTGGCCGCTGCAGATGCTAGGGATCAAGCCAACGTCTCTTGAGATGGAGTTGCCAAGCTCTAGGCCATCTTACGTCCTAACATCCCCGGGGCCTGACATTTCGGAGATCGATTAATCATGGCCGCTCACAACCAGGGAGCAACCATCGCCAGCGTCCGCGGCCGGGAGGCCTTGGATTCCCGGGGCAACCCGACGGTGATGGCCGTGGTGTGCCTTTCCAACGGCGCGTGCGCCCAGGCCACAGTTCCCTCCGGAGCCAGCACCGGCACACACGAGGCGTGGGAGCTGAGGGATGGTGACCCCGGGCGTTACCACGGCAATGGCGTGCTGAATGCGGTAGCCAACGTTGACCACATGATCGCGCCCTCCTTGGTGGGACGTTCTCCCTTGGACCAAGACGCCATCGACCTGCGTCTGATAGAGCTGGACGGTACGCCGGACAAAAGCAACCTGGGCGCCAATGCCGTGCTGGCGGTGTCGATGGCGGTGGCCAAGGCGGCAGCGTCTCTGGGTAGCGGTGGTGAAGGCAGCTCCCTGTGGCGCTATCTGTCCGGTGGCGGCCCGGTCACCCTGCCCGTTCCTATGTTCAACATCCTGAACGGTGGCCGCCACGCGTCCAACTCCACCGATATCCAGGAGTTCATGGTGGTGCCAGCGGGCGTGGAGACGTTCGCGGAAGCGCTACGGTGCGGCTCCGAGATTTATCACTCGTTGCGCGGCCTGCTTCGGGACGCGGGCCACAACCTAAACGTGGGCGACGAGGGTGGTTTCGCGCCTACCCTGTCTTCCAACAGGGACGCTTTGGAGCTGGTGCTGCGGGCGGTGGAAGCGGCTGGTTATACGCCGGGGCGAGACGTTTACTTGGCGCTGGATGTGGCCGCCTCCGAGTTTTTCGACGACCGCCAGGGTAAATACACTCTTGAGCGGGAGGGAACCAGCTTTACCTCGGGAGAACTCGTGGAGGTTTACTCGCGCTGGAGCAGGGAATATCCCATAATCAGCATCGAGGATGGACTGCATGAGGACGACTGGGACGGCTGGGCTGGTTTGCAGAGGACGTTGGGGGAGTCGGTGCAACTGATGGGCGACGACCTGTTCGTCACCAACAAGGCCCGCATCCTCAGGGGAATCGAGTCCAAGACCGCCAACGCAGTGCTGCTTAAGCCAAATCAGATTGGCACCCTGACTGAGACCCGGGAGGCCCTCCGGGTCGCCCGGGAAGCCGGCTGGGGCAGCGTGATGAGCCACCGGTCGGGGGAGACAGAGGACACCACCATTGCCGATTTAGCCGTGGCGTGGGACGTTCGGCAGATCAAGGCGGGCGCACCGGCCCGGTCCGAAAGGGTGGCCAAGTACAACAGACTGCTGCGCATAGAGGAGGAGCTGGGAAGCGAGGCTAAATACGCTGGTCGCGAGGCCTACCAGCACCTCCGGCTTTAGACTGAGTTTTAGGTGTTTTTAGCTTTTCAACCAGAGGGCGGGGAGTTATCATATACGGGCTGAGTCGCCGGGCCTGGATTCGAAACTGGCTAGCTTCACCAGCGGTGGTCACCAAGAGACTGCGGAGGTAGGGTATGACGACACGAATTGGGATCAACGGTTTCGGAAGAATCGGCCGCCTGGTGCTCCGGGCGACTAACGCCCTGTATCCGGGAAAGCTGGAAATCGCGGCTGTTAACGATCTGACGGACGCCAAAACCAACGCACACCTGCTCAAGTACGACACTACCTACGGCGCCTATCCTGGCCACGTCGAGGCCAGCAACGGCGATTTGATTGTGGATGGGAGCAGAATCCGCGTCTTCTCCGAGAGGGACCCCAAGCAGATCCCCTGGTCGGAAATGGGGGTGGAACTGGTGATCGAATCCACCGGTTTATTCACCAACGCCGACCAAGCCGCCGGGCACTTCGAGGGCGGCGCCAAGAAAGTGGTAATTTCGGCGCCGGCCACGGGCGAGGACCTGACCATCGTCCTGGGAGTGAACGGGCATCTCTACGACCCAGCCAAGCATCATATTATCTCCAACGCTTCCTGCACCACCAACTGTTTTGCCCCCATGGTGAAAGTGATCCACGACGCTTTTGGGTTGGAGCGTGGGCTCATGTCCACGATTCATTCCTACACCAACGACCAGGCGATTTTGGACCAACGCCACTCGGACTTGCGCCGGGGGCGCTCGGCAGCGGTGAACATCATTCCCACCAGCACCGGCGCGGCCAGGGCGGTGGGCGTGGTCCTGCCCGAGTTGAACGGCAGGCTGCACGGCATCGCCTTCCGCGTACCCACCGTGACAGGGTCCATTACAGACTTCGTGGCCGACGTATCCCGAGACGTGACGGTCGAAGATGTCAATGATGCCTTCCGCAAGGCGGCTGACGGGGACTTGAAAGGCATCGTGGAATACTGTGAGGAACCGCTGGTTAGCTCCGACTTCCGGGGCAATACCCATAGCTGCATATTCGACGCCCTCTCCACCATCGTGATGCAAAGCCGAATGATCAAGATCATGGGGTGGTATGACAACGAGTGGGGCTACTCATGCCGTACAGCCGATTTGTGTGCCATGATTAGCGACAAAGGCATCTGAGACCCCTCCCTGTATCGTACACGGTAGCGTACATGCAAGGAGAAGCCGTTTAGCGGCTCTTTCAGGCGCTGTGTTGGTGATACCTGTTCACATCTGGCTGACCGCTATCTGCCGAAGCACCGGGAGATGACCGAGGCGTTGGTGCACCGGTTGACCCCCCGAGGCAGACTGTCCTGGTCCCTCCTGGCAATACTGGTCATTCTCGTGGTGGCCATGGGGCTACGGCTGAACGGCGTCAACTGGGATGCCGGGTATGCCTTTCATCCCGACGAGCGGGACATCTACATGCGTGCGGGCTGCATGTACGATGTTCTTACCGAGGCGCCGGGACATCGCAACTGCGGATACCTTCAGGCATACCCGGACACCGAGCCCGGCCTCCCCGGGCTGGGCGTGCTGCTGGACCGTGACCGCAGCCCCTTGAACCCCCACTGGTTTCCCCTGGGCAGTATCCTCATCTACGTTCTGGTCTTTTTCCGTTCGATTCTGGAGCTGTTCACCGACATGTCCGCCCTGGACATGCGTTACGTTGGCCGGCCGCTGTCAGCTCTGGCGGACGTTGGCTCGGTGTTCCTGGTCTACCTTCTGGGCCGGCGGATGTACGGCCAGGGTGTGGGATTGCTGGCTGCCGGCCTGACCGCCCTGGCCGTGATCCACGTACAAAACAGCCATTTCTACCGCCCTGAGACATTTTCTTTATTGTTTGTCCTGGCCAGTTTCTGGGCCATGTTGCGGATGGTAGAGCGAAGGCGACTGTTAGACTCGGCGTTGCTGGGTTTGCTGGTCGGTTTAGCGTTGGCGCCCAAGGTGAGCGTTCTTCCCTTGGTTCTACCGCTGGCGTTAGCCTACGGCTACCGAATAGCCGACGCGGCGGGGGGCCGCTGGTCCGGCGTGACGCCAGGGATAGTCCTACGAGTCCTGCCCCATGCCGCCCTGGCCGGCCTTATCAGTGTGGTGGTGTTCTTCGCCAGCTCGCCCTATGCTCTACTGGACTTCGGAGCGTTTTTAGATGGCGTGGGATCCCAGGTCGATATGGCTCGCCACGCCGGCACTCTGCCATTTACCATTCAGTACATCGATACCCAGCCTTTCCTGTACCAGATCCAGCAAACCTCCGTGTGGGGATTGGGACTGCCCCTGGGGGTGGTCGCTTGGTTGGCGGTGCCCTTTACCGTTGTCATTGCTCTAGCACGGCCCCAACGCCGCCGGGCCGACCTGCTGCTGCTGGCATGGGTTGTGCCCACCTTTTTGTTCTTGGAAACTTTTGAGGTTAAATTTCTACGTTACGTTTTCCCCCTGATTCCCTTTTTGATTCTCATGGCATCCCGGATGCTCATCTGGCTGGTCGAAACATCCCGGGTTCCCTCCCGTATTCCCACACTGGTGTCGTCCCCGTATTTGCGGCCTTCGACCGGGGACGGATACGCAACGCTGGCCCGAGGATTTAGGCCGCTGCACTGGAGTTTTTGGGCGGCTAATCCCACGGTTAGGCGCTACCTTCTGGCTAGTTCGGTCGGCCTCTTGGCCGTGGTGGTTGCCGCCACTGCCTTCTACTCCCTGGCTTTCCAGCGGGTCTACGCCAAGGACCATCCAGCGGTGGAAGCATCCCGTTGGATCAACCAGAATGTGCCGCCGGGCACAGCCATAGTCAGCGACAACCATTGGGATGAGTTCGTGCCCGATCTATACGGTTACCAGGTTTGGCAGTTTCCGGTGTACAACGAGCCCGACAGCCGGAACAAGATGGATACTCTGGCCCAGCGATTGTCCCGGTCCGAATACCTGGTGTTCTACAGCAACCGCCCTTACAGCAGCGTGTCGCGAGCGCCCGACCGTTATCCCCGCAGCAATAATTACTACCGGTTGCTATTCCAAGGCGAACTTGGATACCGCCTGGTCAAGCAATTCACCAACCATCCCCAACTGGCCGGTGTTTCGTTCCAGGCCGATCCATTCAAGAGGGCGGGGCTACCGGCGCCCCAGCTGGTGTCTTCCGAAAAGTCTTCTCGAATTGCCCTGAACCTGGGATACGCCGACGACAACGTCACGGGCTACGACCACCCTCAGGTCATGGTCTTTCGCAACCAGGAGCATTTGTCGGAAATCACCTTGCTCAGCAAGTTGGCCATGTCTCCGGTGTCAGATAGACCGGACCGCAAGTTAGGCCTGATGTTGTCGGATCAAGAGAAGGACATCCAACGGAGCGGCGGCACTTGGTCAGAGATCATTCACCGGGAGAGCTGGACCAACCGGCTGCCGGTGCTGGCCTGGTTGCTGGCCGTGGAGTTAGTGTATCTGGCTGCTCTGCCACTGGCCATGTTCATTTTCCGGCCGTTGCCCGATCGGGGAATCGTTCTGGCCCGGATTTTTGGCTTGTTGGGAGTTAGCTACGTTTCCTGGCTTTTGGTCAGCCTGGGTTGGCTGGGTTTCTCCGTAACCTCTAGCCTGTTGGGCCTGCTGGCGGTGGCATTGCTTTCGTCCGTGGTCTTGCTGTTGCGCTGGCGGGAGATCAAGGAGTTCCTGAGACAGCACTGGCGGCTGTTGCTGGTGGGCGAGGTCATCTTCCTGTTAGCTTTCCTGGCCTTCGTGGCGATCCGGGCGGCCAACCCGGACCTGTGGCACCCCTATCGGGGAGGGGAAAAACCCATGGAGCTGGCCTACCTCAATGCGGTGATACGGTCCACCTCGCTGCCTCCCTTCGACCCCTGGTTCGCCGGGGGCTACATGAACTACTACTACTGGGGATATTTCGTGCTGGCCGGGTTGGTTCGGGTCACCGGAATACTGCCTACCGTGGCCTTCAATCTGGCTGTGCCGTTGTTCTTTGCCTTGACTTTCACCGGGGCCTACTCGGTGGTTTACAACCTAACCGAAGGGCTGCGGCGTTCGGAAGAAAGGTCCGGCGAAGACTCCAGTGAAGCGGATTCACCGACGGCAGAACCACCCACCAGCGCGCTTCGGCGAATCAATCTCTGGTCTCCCATAGGAGCGGGATTGGTGGCTGGATTGTTTATGTCTGTGATGGGCAACCTGGACGGAGCGTTTCAGCTAATTCAAGGTACGTGGCACAAGGTCGTCAACGGAGGAGCGTTCCCGTCCTTTGACTTTTGGCGCAGCAGCCGGATGATTCCAACCACGGAGAATATGGACCCTTCGCCCCTGGCATTTTGGGTCCCGGAAAAAATAGCCGGAACACCGGACATGTCCTTCCACATCACCGAATTCCCCTTCTTCACCTTTCTCTTCGCCGACCTCCACGCCCACATGATGGTGATTCCCTTCACCTTGCTGGTCATCGGCCTGGGGTTGAGCCTGGTGCTTGGACTCAGGAGCAGCGGCTGGGTCTGGCCTATCGCGGCCTCGGCGGCCCTAGCGCTGGCCATGGGTGCACTGTGGGTCATCAATAGCTGGGACTACCCGTCGTACCTGCTGCTAACCCTGGGGTTGCTGGCTCTGGCGGTGTACCTGCGTCAGGGTGGGGTTAGTGGCCGGCTGGGGATCCTGGCGGTAATGGCAACCGGTGTGGTGGTGCTCAGCGTGGTGGCCTTTCTCCCATTCCACGCGGCCTACGAAACCTTCCAGAACGGGCTAGACCCATCCAAATGGCGTACGCCCATCGATCGCTATCTGGCCATCCACGGCCTGTTCCTCTTTGTGATTGGTACTTTCCTGGTCTACTACGCCCGGCCGACTTTGGTTCAACTGGCGGCTAGCCTGCTTCCGGCGCGTTTGCGCGGGGCGGGCAACCGGTCCGATGGGCCGCTTTCCGGTTGGTGGCTGTTCCTGGTCAAATCGGGAGCCGGCTTGGGGCTTCTGATGTTGCTGTATCTGGCCGTCGCCGGGTTTTGGACGGCGGCTATGTTGGCCGGGCTGCTGGTCCTGGCTGGCCTCTCCGTCGCCCAAGCGCTGAGCGTTGAGAGCGGTGAGCGGCCCTTCCTCGCGGTCCCCTTGGTGCTGCTGGGCATGGCCCTGGCGATCTCTCTCGGCGTTGATATTGTGCGTCTAGAGGGAGATATAGGACGCATGAACACCTTGTTCAAGTACTACTTGGAGGTATGGGTGCTTTTTAGCCTGGCATCGGCGTTCATGCTGTGGTATCTGGGGTACCGCGGCTTCTTCCGTGGTTGGCGCTGGAGCGGCAGACTCTGGGTGGGGGTTTTGGCCGTCCTGCTGGCGTCCAGCCTGGTGTACACCGGCATGGGTACCCGGGTGAGGTTGGCCGACCGATTCAACACCGGGCCCGTGACCCTGGATGGTACTGCCTACATGAACGCTGCGGTCCACGTGGAGTCAGACCAGCCGGTGAGCCTCAAGTGGGACCGGGAGGCAATTCGCTGGCTGCAAGACAACGCCGTCGGCTCTCCGGTGGTGTTGGAAGCCCACCACGATCAGTACCACTGGAGCGGACGCATCGCCACTTATACCGGCTTGCCCACGGTGCTGGGATGGCCCTGGCACCAGATACAGCAACGGATGGATTACGACTACGCGGTACGCGAGCGGGCCACCGCGGTTGCCGCGTTCTACAATACCTCCGACCTGCGACTGGCACAGGACATTTTGAAGAAATACGATGTTGAATACATAGTGGTCGGCGAATTGGAGCGGGTCCACTATTCCCAGGCCGGTTTAGATAAATTCGCAGAATTAGCAGATGCAGGGTTGATTTCATTGGTGTTTCACAACGAGGGCGTGACGATCTACCAAAGCTTGAATTAACTCCCCGAGGGATGTCACTGTGATTGAGGCCACAGTCTGGATTGGCGCGCTCACGTTCCTGAATAGGCGGGTCGTCCGGTATGGGCGACCCTGCGTGGTCGCTCTGGTTCCATCCCTTACCTTTGAACACGCTGGGGAGGCGTAGGCAGACACAGGGGTCTGCCTCCTACGTAACCATTTCTTACCTTCGACCCGCGGCGCAAAATGTTGCCGGGCGCGTGTATCGCACGGGACCATTGACAAACCATTAACATAACTGGTAATATAAAAAAACTTTAAAAATAATATAAGAATTAAATCAAGTGGGTACATCGATTCTTTCGGCAGGTTTTGGTTGTTTCGTCTGTGACCCAACCAACAAACCGGCGTAGAGAGGTCAAACGAGGATAGTATTAACAACACGGCGGCACGGGGCCCTTGGCCTAAAGTAAAGGTCTAGCCAGGGCCTGATCCGGCTGGCCCTTCCCAAAACGGTCGACAAGCTAAGAAGTGTGGGGATATCCGTGGGTGGTGATGTCTTAGCGGCGGCCAGGGAAGGGCCAGTTCTTTTTGTTTAGGCTCCAGCCTCCCACCGAGGGTAGGAGCCCAACACCGTAAGCACGCTATTCGGTCCGTTCAATACCTCAATGGCTTCTTTCAGCGGTTGGTCCTCCCGGTGGCCGTCACAGTCGATCAAAAAAATGTATTGTCCCAAAGATTGTCTGGTGGGCCGGGATTCGATTTTAACTAGATTTATGCCCCTTTTGGCGAACTCGCCCAGTGCGTCGTAAAGGACCCCTGGGCCATCTTGATTGAAGGATAGGCACATGGAGGTCTTATCCTTGCCGGTGGGCGGGTGGTCGTAGAGGGCCAGCACAACAAACCGGGTCATGTTGTTTGGATTGTCCTGAATGTTCCGGTCGATTATTTCCGCGCCGTAGAGTTCCGACGCCCGCTGGGGCGCAATGGCTCCTGCGGGCAACTCGCTGGCCAGCATGTCAGTCACCGCGGTTGAGTTGCTCAAGGATGCCACCTGCTGGGCGTTGGGGAAGGTGCGCTCCAGGAATTCCCTGCATTGGGCCAGAGACTGGGGATGGGAATAAATTACTTGTAGGTCGCTGGCGTCCATTCCGGGTTTGGTCATCAAGCAATGCCGGATTGGCAAGGCGACCTCGTTGTAGATGCACAACTCCGACTGTCTAACCAACAGATCCTGGGTATGGTTAACCGAGCCTTCCAGGCTGTTTTCGATGGGAACAACTCCCTGGTCGGTGACCGCTGAGGAGACAGCCTGGGCCACTGCCCCGATGGTGGGAAAGGGTTTGAGCTCGGCGTGGGGGTCGTATAGGATCGCCGCTTCTTCGGTATAGGTGCCCACCGGTCCAAAGAACGCGAGTGTTCTGACCATCACTACACTCCGGTCAGGATGTCGTACAGGGTCTGCTCTTCGCCGGTCATCGTCACCGCCACCAACTCGTCGTCGGCCTCCAGTATCAATGCGCCGGCCGGCAGCTCGGCACCGCTTCTCTTGATCACCAGCGAAATGAAACTGCGGGGCGGCAACTCCAGTTCGTCCAAGCGTTTTCCTATTACCGCTGCGTCTCCGGGTAGGGACACACTGATCAATATTGCGCCGGGCGGTCTCAGGTTGCTCAAGTGTACCAGGGGACGGCCTGGAATGCCCTCTTCCAAGCTGGCCAGGGCCAGTTGGATGGAGTTGACCACCACATCCACACCCAACAAATGGAAGATGGGCTCGTTCTTTGGGTCCTTGATCACGGCCATAGTGCGTGGGACGTGGAAAATGTGTTTGGTGATCTGACATGCTACCAGGTTGGTGTCGTCCCGCCCCGTGACTGCTATAAAAACGTCCGCCCGGGCCACGCCTGCTTGGTTCAGGGTTCGTTCGTCGGTGCCATCCCCCTGAACGGCGATACTCCCCAGCTCGTCGGTTAATAAACGGCAACGCGACCGGTCCTTCTCGACCACCACCACCTCATGGCCAGCGGCGATAAGGGCCTTGACCAGGTGATAGCCAAGCTCACTGCAACCGGCGATTACTGCGAACATCGGCCTCAGGTCACTTGCTGATGGCCTGGTGAATATCTTGCAGCAGACCGATGGAATGACCCACCACGTCCATTCCCAACCCAGTGTAGAAGATCTGTAGCTGAGGGTTGTCCAAGTGGCAAATTACTTTGGGGACGTTGTATATATAGCGGGCTATTTGGGATACCAGGGCGTTCCGGTGGTCGTCGTCGGACAAGGCCAGGAAAATATCGACGGTGTCAACGCCGGCCTGCTGAAGGAACTCTTGCATGGCGGGTTCGGTGGTTAGGACCACCTGGACGCCGGGGATTTCCGACAGCGACTCAAGACATTCTCGAAGCCGGGAAACCACGGTGATTTCGAAACCCGACTCGGCCAAGTCGGGTACCAGCGCCGTGGTCAGCCGTCCGCAGCCTACAATTAGAACCCGCATTGAGATGCCTCAAGCAAACAGAGGGGCGGGTGCGCGCTCTCGCCAGAAGATGACCTGGCAAGAAGCATTGTTGAACACGTAGGTGGCAGTGGAGCCCAGGGAGCAGGAACCGAACCGGCGGCGGTAAGGGATCCCCAGGATCACCGCTTCCATGTGACGATCCTCGGTTTCCATCACTATGGCTGGCCCAGCGTGTCTGGCGCGAAGAATTTTCGCTTTGACGTCTTTGCACTTTTCCTCGGCGGCGACCGCCTCGATACGAGCCAATACTCGCTCACCATTGTTGATCGCCTCGGGGTCCTCCTCCTCCAGAGGCAGGTGCAAAGGGACCTCGATGACGTGAACAGCATGTAGCTGTGCCTTGGTATGGTGGGCCAAATGACAAGCCCAGCGAAAGGTCTCCTCGCTGGCCGCATCACCATTGACCGGTACCAAAATTCTTTTCGAGTCGAGTTTCATTCCTACCCAGAGGCCTCCTAAATCCCAGCCGGACCCGTCGTCCGGAACTTCAACGGCAGATTATACAGAGTGCACTTACCATATTCAACCGAAATAGGGGGCTGAATCCGGAGCAATTTGTCCAAAAATCAGCTCTTTGGCAGAACGGGATTGTATGCCGTATCTAGCGGTGAAGGGTGGTGGCAAGGCATGGAGCATAGAGGTAGGCCAATATAGGAGTCAACAAGGGCTTCGGAGACGCCGGTTGGACAATAACTGTATCTATAGCTGTATCTACGGTGGCAAGAATCAGGAAACCGGGCGCAACTCACCGCTATCCTCCGGTACCGGTGGCGGCAATTCTTTGGCAACGTCGTACAGGTGACCCACGTGTTCGCTGGTGCCAGCCACAATCAAAAGGTCTCCCGGCTTGATTTCCTCGTCGTCGGCCGGGTTCATCACGTAGCTGCGGCCTCGCCTGATGGCCACCACGGATATTCCGTGCTTATCGTGGGAGCTGCCGAGTCCGGCTTCCTCCAGCGTATGGCGCAGCATTGCCTCGGGAGGATGTACTTTTGTGAGGCCGAAGTTGGGAACGATGGGCATGTAATCGACGACGCCGGAGTCGAAGCCGACGTGGGCCGTTCTCCTGGCGCTTTCC
The DNA here is from genome assembly GCA_022568195.1 of Chloroflexota bacterium. Lineage (GTDB taxonomy): Bacteria > Chloroflexota > Dehalococcoidia > Lucifugimonadales > UBA3495 > JADFFS01. The sequence continues at coordinate 14,640 of JADFFS010000047.1, forward strand.
ATCTCGGGATGGACGATCTTATCCGCGCCGATTCGCTCAAGTATATCTCCATGCCGCTCGTCGGCAGCCCTGGCGATGATGAACGGCAGGCCAAGGCTTTTGAGCAGAGATGTGACCAGGATGCTGGCCTGAATATTGTCGTTGCCCAGGGCCACCACCGCCACGTCGAAGTCGGCTACGTCCAGTTCTTTAAGGACCGATTCGGTGGAGGCATCGGCCCTGACCGCATAGGTCACGTGACCCAACATGTCTTGAATCTTAGCTTCGTCAATGTCTATGGCCAGAACGTCGTGGCCGGCTTGGTACAACTCCTTGGCCACGGTGGCTCCGAACCGGCCCAGGCCGATTACGCATACTTGCTTTTTCACCGCTACCCTCCGTCAGCCTATTTTAACCCTTTCCCTGGCAAAAGAATATAACGAGGCTTCCTCCCGCGGCGCCAGCGCCAAGGCCAAAGTCAATGGTCCAAGGCGGCCGACGAACATGGCCACCATGAAAATGCTCTTCCCTGCCAGGCTCAAATCGGGCACGATGCCCGTGGTAGTGCCGTTGGTACCGAAGGCGGAAACCGTATCGAACAAAAGGTCAACGAATGGAATATCCGGTTCGGTCAAGGTCAACGTAGGAATTACCACGCCCATAAACCCCAGGCCCAGGGCCGCTACGGTAATAGCGCGGAGCACCTGGAAGTGGGCGATCTCCCGTCCAAAAGCCTCCGCTTCGGAGCGCCCTCTCATTGAGGAAAGCACCGCGACGATAATCACCGCCACGGTGGTTACCTTAATGCCCCCGGCCACAGAGCCGGCCGCGCCGCCGATGAACATCAAGGGCGCATAAGCCAGTTTGGTGAAGTCGTCAACCAGCCCAAAGTCCACAGTAGTGAAACCCGCAGTGCGGCCGCTGACCGAGTGAAAAATCGCCGACACGCTTTTGTCGAACAGGCCAAAGCTGCCGATAGTTTCGGCCCGGCCGTATTCGGCCAGGAAAAACACACCGGCCCCCAGGATCCACAGGAACAGGCTGGTAACAATTACCAGCTTGGTGTCCAAGCTCAGGCGGGCGAACCTGCGGCGCCGGGTCACGTCCACCATCACGGTCCAACCGATTCCGCCCAAAATCATCAACACGGTCATGAAGCCCAGCAGGCCCCATTGGGACGATAGTCTGGCAAGGCCGCTGCCCGGCGCGGATTCGGGCAGTATGGAAAACCCGGCGTTGTTGAAAGAGGACACGGACAGGAAAACCGATTGCCACACCGATTCCCCCAGTCTCATCCCATCCAGCCCGTTGATGCGCCAGAATATAGCCGCGGCGCCCACGACGTAGAAGAGGAAGACCACAATCATAATATTGCGGGTAACCCGCCGCAGCCCCTCCATCCGGTCGGTGCCCACAGTGTCCCTGGCCACCAATCGCTCGGGCAATGTGGAACGCTGCCCGAGCAAAGCCAGCAAGAAGGTGGTGGCCGCCATAAAGCTCAGGCCTCCCACCAGCATCAAGAAGAAGATGACGGCCTGCCCGAAGCCGCTCCAGTAGGTCGTTGTATTGACTACTGTGTGGCCGGTCACTGTCACGGCGGATATGGCGGTGAAGAAGGCTGTTACCGGGTTGGTGAATCCGTCCTGGTGGCTGGAAATGGGCAGCGCCAGCAACAGGCCTCCGATCACTATCAAAAGGACGAATCCCATAAACAGGATGTACGGAGAGCTGAACACCCGGTGGGGTCTTCGTTCGGGTACCGACTGGGCTACCCGAGGCCTTACGTCCCGGAGGCGGGGCTGGCGGAAGACCGTTTCTCTCGGCCTGGGCGGTTGATTCAGCGCCAACGTGGATCTCCCAGTAGTCCAGCAAGGCTTCCCCAGGTAGTGTCAGCGTAGCCAGGATTGGCCGGATTAGATAGACACGGTGTCGAAAACGATTTAACCAACAACATGGGTGGCAACCGGTAGGGTTTCATGGGCCGGATAGGTGAAAGATGGCCAGGTAAACAGAGCATGATGAGCGTCGGTGTTGCCAGATGGTGTTGACGAATGTTTGTCAGAATGTGGGTTAGCCGGATGGGGCCATGCCGCTAAGGTCAGCGTATAAGGTCCTGACGGGGATGGTCTGGCACATACACAGAGTCAGCATACCGAAGAGGGGGATTTTGTGGGGAGTAGCCATAAAGGCGGCCGGAACGGCCAGTTGTTTGTTTCACCAGGCCAGCAACTCGGGAAGCCCGTGGGGAACATTGCCGATGTTGACAGGTTACAGGAATTCTAGTTGGTGATGCTGACAGTGTCAATGTGAATTCCGTGACGATTACGGCAAAACTGACTGGTTCCAGCCGGGATATTTCCCGCGCAGCCAACCACCTATTGCTGGGGCGAGGCCCACAAGATCGTCGCCGGTGGCTTCGTCGGGTACCCTTTATATTGCGGATTCTATGCTAAGATATTGGGAACTCGTAGCTTGGCTGAGGTGACCCTGTATGGCAGCTTCCCCACGACATGTGGAAATGCGTTACGACTCGCTGTCCATCGACCGGAAATGGCAACAGCGTTGGGAAGATGATGGACTCCACCGGGTCAATGATGACGACCCCCGCCCGAAATGGTACGAAATGACCATGTATCCCTATCCATCGGGCGACCTGCACATCGGTCACTGGTACGCCATGGCTCCGGCCGACTGCCATGCCCGGTTTCGCCGCATGCAGGGTTACAACGTTCTGCATCCCATCGGGTTCGACGCCTTCGGGTTGCCTGCGGAGAACGCGGCCATCAGCAGGGGTATTCATCCCTACACCTGGACCATGAGCAACATCGAGAATATGAGGCGGCAGTTGCGGTCCATCGGGGCTATATACGATTGGGACCGGGAGATAATCTGCTGCGCGCCCGAGTTCTACCGATGGAGCCAATGGTTCTTCCTCAAGTTTTATGAGAATAATCTGGCCTACCGGGCCAAGGCCCCGGTAGTTTGGTGTCCCTCCTGCCAAACCGTTTTGGCCAACGAGCAGGTGCTCAACGGCAACTGCGAAAGGTGCGGCACCGTGATCACCCGCCGCGACCTGGAACAGTGGTTTTTCCGAATCACCGACTACGCCGACAGGTTGCTGGACTTTCAGGGTTTGGAGGGCTGGCCAGAAAAGATCCTCACTATGCAGCGTAACTGGATCGGCCGCAGCGAGGGCGTGGAGATCACCTTCGATATATCCGGTTATGGCCTGGAGCAGAAAGAGATCAGCACCTTCACCACCCGCATCGATACCATCTTTGGGGTGACCTTTATCGTGCTGGCTCCGGAACATCCACTGGTTGACCAGTTGACGACCGATCATCAGAGAGCAGAGGTGGAGGCCTACATCAATCAGGCGCGGCTAACTTCGGAGATAGACCGGCTGTCCACCGAGACCGACAAGTCAGGGGTTTTCCTGGGAGCCTACGCCGTCAACCGGCTCAACGGGGAGCGAGTGCCCATTTTCATCAGTGACTACGTCTTGATGACCTACGGTACCGGCGCGGTTATGGGGGTGCCAGCCCATGACTCGCGGGACCTCGTATTTGCGCGGAAATACAATCTGCCAGTGCGCATCGTGATTGCTCCCATCACGTGGGATGGCAGTGACTTTACTGAAGCCTACCTGGATGATGGGTTCATGACCAACTCGGGACGCTACGAGGGCATGACCAACGAAGAAGGCACGGTGGCCATTTCCGATGACGTGGAAAAGAACGGCTGGGGCAAGCGGGCGGTGTCCTACCGTATTCGGGACTGGCTCGTTTCCCGCCAGCGCTATTGGGGCACTCCTATACCCATCGTGTACTGCGACAATTGCGGTATCGTTCCGGTCCCCGAAAGTGAGCTGCCGGTGCTGCTGCCCACCAACGCCGACTTTATACCCACCGGAGGCGAATCGCCCCTGGCCTCCAACCTCGAATTTTTGAACACTACCTGCTCCCGGTGCCAGGGGCCCGCCCGCCGGGAAACCGATACCATGGACACATTTTTCGATTCGTCCTGGTATATGCTCCGGTATATCAGCCCTCACTACAGCGAGGGCGCCTTCGACCCGGCGGTGGCCCGCGACTGGATGCCCGTGCACCAGTACACCGGCGGCGCCGAGCACGCGGTGATGCACCTGCTGTACTCCCGGTTTTTCATCAAGGGTCTACATGACATGGGAGTGGTGGACTTCGACGAGCCCTTCCTACGCTTGTTCAACCAGGGGGTCATCCTCGGTGAAGACCACGAAAAGATGAGCAAGAGCCGGGGCAACGTGGTAAACCCCGACGAAGTGGTGAGCCAGTTAGGCGCCGACGCCGTTCGGTGTTTCCTGATGTTTATCGGCCCCTGGGACCAGGGTGGCCCCTGGAGCGAAGTGGGCATTAACGGCGTGGCCCGCTGGCTCAACCGGGTCTGGGACATCCTGAATCGTGACCCGGCGGAGCTTGATGAGAGTAGCGTGGACTCTCAGCAGGTACGGAACACGCTTCGCGTCCTGCACCAGACCATCCGCAGATGCTACAACGACCTGGACCGGTTCAAGTTCAACACCGCCATCGCCTCAATGATGGAGTTCTCCAATCATCTGAACCGAGTCTGGTCGGAAGCCAGCGTAGACCCGGACACCTGGCGGGAGTGCACCGAGAAATTCCTGTTGCTATTGGCGCCCATCGCCCCCCACATCTCCGAGGAGTTGTGGGAGCGCGCCGGCCACCCCTACAGTATCCACCAGCAGCCGTTTCCCAAATGGGACGACGATCTGGCCGCCGAAGAGACCATCACGCTGGTGGTCCAAGTCAACGGTAAGGTGCGCGACCGGTTGGAGGTCCCAGCGGACATAGAAGAAGAAGCCGCCCAGCAGCTTGCCATGGAGAGCCCCCGGGTCAAGAGCTACACCGAAGGCAAGTCGGTGGTCAAAACCGTCTACGTCCCCGGCCGCTTGGTCAACGTGGTGGTACGGTAGGGTCACTCAGACCTCCAGCACCACCTTCAAGACGTTGTCGTCCCGGCCGGCATACATTTCGTAACCCTTGGGCGCGTCGCTCAGCGGCAGCCGGTGGGTCACCAGCCATGACAGGTCCGGCGTGCCCCGGAGCTTCAGGTCAACGGCCTGCTGTATCGGGCGGGCCGGGGCCTCGCAGGTGGCGCTGACGGTGCCTACCAGGGTCAACTGCTTACATGCCGCGGTGAAATAGTCGAAGGTTATTTCCTTTTCCTCGGGTAGGCCGAACAGAACAATGGTGCCGTGCATTCGTGCCATCTGGATCCCTTGGGCCAGCGCCTGAGGATTCCCGCAGGCTTCCACCACGATGTCGGCGCCATCGCCTCCAGTGGCGTCCCTAACTGCGTCCAAGGCGTCCTGCCGCAGCGGGTTTATTGTCAGGTCGGCGCCCAGCTTGCTGGCAACTGCCAGGCGGTCCTCCAGGGGGTCCACCGCGATAATCTGCTCGGCGCCCATGCTGCGCAGGGTCATGGTAAATAAAAGGCCGATGCATCCTTGCCCCAGCACCACAATCCGTTTTCCCAGTACCGAGCCCACCCGGTCCAGGCTGTAGAGGACCGTGCCCCAGGGCTGGCACATCAGCCATTCGCCGATGTCGCCTTGGCCGGGAAGGGCGACCAGGCTGGAGGGTTGGCCCACCACGTACTCGGCGCCTCCGTCCAGGTTCAGGGCCGGCAGGTGTATCACTCGCTGTCCAACGGTCCAGCCCGGAGCGCGGCTTTCCACGATGGCGCCGGCGCACTCGTGGCAGGGGCTGCCCGGTTGCAAGGGATAGGCCTCTTCCGGTTGGGGATGCCGGTACAGCATCATGTCGGTGCCGCATATTGACAGGGCCTCCAGCCGGACCAGCACCTCGCCGTCGGCAGGCTCCGGTATAGGAACATCCACCAGATCCATTCGCCTGGGGCCTGTTACCTGTATCGCTTTCATGGAATCCCACTGGCTCCTGCTGGGATTTGTCATCGGTGGGTCTTATCGCGGCCGCGAAATAAGGAATGAAACCCAAACTGCCCTGCCTGGCCAGCGATGGTGGGACCCCGTTGTTTTTGATTTCCGCCCACCCGCCCTGAATGGGGCCCTACCTCAAAAGTGCCCCCAACGTGTCACCCTGAGCTTGTCGAAGGGTCTCCCCCAGGTGAGCCACGCGATGGAGATCCTTCTCCTTCTGCGGAAGGATCAGGATGACGGTTTTAGGTCAAGGCGCTTTCAGCGTAGGACGGCAGTTTACCAAGCAGCGCCGCACTGGAATAGCGTTCCTTGAAGGCCATTCGATCGGGATAAAAAAACCGGGCCGGCCCGGCGGATCACCGCAGGTACCGGTCCATCCACGCTTTGCCGTGCTGGGTGAAATCGGTCCGGTATTCGTGCTCCGTGTCGG
>JADFFS010000212.1 GCA_022568195.1 Chloroflexota bacterium
TACGTGGTGGAGCCCGATGAGGTCATGCCCAAGGCCGAGGAGATGGCCCAAAAGATCATCGCCAACGCCCCCTTGTCCATCGCGGCCATCAAAGAAGCGGCCATCAAGGGCTCCGAGATGGGGCTTGAGGAACGGGTAGCATTTGCCCAGGCCAAGCGGGATGAAGTCCTGAAGACCGAGGACGCCAAAGAGGGAGTCCGTGCCTTCGCCGAGAAGCGGGCCCCCGTGTGGCAGGGACGGTAAGAGCAGCGCAAAAATCGCTGACAATTGGGGATTGAAGATTGACGAGACTGCTGGCTATCATTTCCGCGTGCTTGATCTCCTAAAATCCCACTTCGGCTACGACCAATTCCTGCCGCTCCAGGAAGACGTAATCACCTGGGTGATGGACCGCAAGGACGCCCTGGCGGTTATGCCCACCGGCGGCGGCAAGTCGCTGTGCTACCAGTTGCCCGCTGTTTGCTTCCCGGGACTGACCCTGGTGGTCTCACCGCTGATCGCGTTGATGAAGGACCAGGTTGACGCGCTCCAGGCCAACGGCATCGCCGCCGCATTTCTAAACAGCACCCTGACAGCCTCGGAAATAGCGGGTGTGGAAAGGCAAGCCAAAGCGGGCAATCTCAAGCTCCTGTACGCGTCCCCCGAGCGCCTGGCCCTACCCGCGTTTCGCAATCTTCTCCATAGCCTGGACCTGGAGCTGATTGCTGTTGACGAGGCCCATTGCATCTCCGAATGGGGCCACGAATTCCGCCCGGACTACCGCAACCTGAAAATTTTGAGGCACGAGTTTCCCGATGTGCCGGTAATCGCCCTCACCGCCACCGCCACGGAAAAAGTGCGCCGGGACATCGTCTCCCAACTGGAGCTCGAGAACTCCCAAACCTTCATTGGCAACTTTGACCGGGCCAATCTGACCTACCGGGTCAAGGCGAAAAAGAATTCCTTCGGCGAGTTGCTGAGCCTTCTGCGGCACCACCAAAACGAACCGGCGATCGTTTACTGCTTTTCCCGGAAGAGCACCGAAGACCTGGCCGCGGGCTTGACCGCGCGGGGTGTCAAGGCTATGCCATACCATGCCGGGCTGGACAGCTCCATCCGCAATGGAACGCAGGACAAGTTTATGCGTGGCGACGCGGCCGTGGTCGTTGCGACCATCGCGTTCGGAATGGGGATCAATAAGCCGGATATTCGCCTTGTGGTCCACTACGATCTGCCCAAGTCCCTGGAAGGATACTACCAGGAGACCGGACGAGCCGGCCGCGACGGTCTGCCCAGCGAATGCGTTCTGTTCTACTCCTATGGCGACAAAGTAAAGCAGGACTTCTTCATCGACCAGATCTCCGATGAATCCGAGCGGGAAAACGCTCGCGAAAAACTGGGCCACATCATCTCTCTCGCCGACTTGCAAACCTGCCGCCGACGTTTCTTGCTGGAGTATTTTGGCCAAGTGATGGACCAGGACAATTGCGGCGGCTGCGACATTTGCCTCGACCCCAAAGAAGAGTTCGATGCCACCGACATCTCCCAGAAGATTCTATCGGCGGTCATCCGAACCGGCGAGTTCTTTGGGGCGGCTCACGTGATCGACGTCATGGTAGGCGCCGACACCCAGCGGGTGCGAGCCCGGGGGCACGACCAGCTTTCGGTGTACGGCGTGGCGCAAAATCACTCCAAGGACGAACTCCGGCAGGTTATCAACTCCTTGTTGGCTCGGGGTCTGCTGGCCAAAAATGGAACCAAGCTCCCAACCCTGGGCGTCACCCAAGAGGGCCGGTCCTTTCTGAAACGCCGTGAGAGGCTTACGCTCACCCGGACGGCGCCAACCCCCACCGAGACCAACGGAGCTGGGGAGGTCCAACACGACCAGGGGCTGTTCGAGAAATTGCGGGTACTGCGCAAAGATTTGGCGGCAGAACTGGGTGTGCCTCCTTATGTCATCTTCCACGATACGACGCTGAGACAAATGGCGTCCGCATTCCCCCAGTCAATCGACACCTTCGGTGGAATCAACGGAGTTGGCGCCAGAAAGCTGGCGGACTTTGGCGATCGATTCCTGTCGGTGATCGCCGCCCACGCCCAAGCCAACGGCTTGGCAGACACCACCGTTATCGCTCGTCCAGGAAATGGCCGGGTAAACCGGAAGCCTTCGGGGTCAACCGTTGGCGAGACGAAGAGGCTTTTGTCGGAGGGCCTCTCAATCGCTGAAATTGCGGAGAGTCGGGGGCTAAGCCCAAATACCATAGTCAACCATCTGCAGCGATTGCTGACCGCTGGCGAGCAGTTGGACCTTAGCCATCTGATGCCTCAGGGTGACCGCCTGGCGCGCATCGAGGCGGCGTTCCGGCAAACCGGAGATGAACGTCTGGCCCCGGTCCGCGAATTACTGGGTGAGGATTACTCTTACGAAGAACTGGCCCTGGTGCGGCTCGACATGCGGCAGAGGGGCATGTTCGATTGAAGCGCCTAGCGGGGCCGCTGCGATCAAGGTCCGAATAGGCCTGGGAGGAGCAAAAAGCGCGGGAGTTAACGGAGCAGAGCTATTCCGCGGGCCAGATCGACTCGAAAGCGTCCTCCAGATCGATTCCACCCTGTTCCGGGGAGCTGCCCAGGAACATTATTCCGTCGTTGGTAACCTGGAAGGCCTGACGCCCCTCGATGTACTTGCCGCCCCTCATCTTGTAAATCCGCAGGGTCCGCAGGTCGGTGGACACCAACCGGTCCACTTCCAGGTAAATCACCAAGTCGGCCATGGCCAGCTCCGGAAGGTCCAGGTCCCGGGGAAAGTTGTACTCTCCCACCAAAAGCCCAACGCAGTTGTTCTCCACCAGTTGGGCGCTCAGCGTCCCCAAGAAGCGCCATAGCTGGCCCCGGCTCCGGGCCACGTCGCTTATTGCGCGAAAACTGTCGATAACGGCGACGCCGACCTTGTGTTCCTGGACCCGGCTGACGATGCTGTTGAGCAGCCGGAGCAAGGAGTCTCCCTCGATGTCCGTGTCCAACTCCAGGATCTCCAGCCGATCGAAGATCCCGGTGGGCCCCAGAAACGACAGATTGCTGTATTGGGTGCGCATCTTGGAAACGGGCTGATGTGTGGTGGTAACCAGCATGGCGTTGCCGCCGTTTTGAACCGCCTGGGCCAGGATGTGAAACGCCAGGATGGACTTGCCGGAACCAGGGACTCCGGCCAGCACCACCAGCGACTGGTTGGCTAACCCGCCGCCGAGCATTGTGTCAAGCCAATCCAACCCCGTGCTGATTCGACCATCGGGTTCGATGTCCATAGGACCTCCGCAAGGAGCACCTGCTCAAACCGCCGCTGCGACGATGGCCAGATCGTCTAGTATAGCAATATTGCCACCGGTGGCAGGCAATGAACAAGGCGCATAAAGGGCCTATAAATGGCCCTTTGGTTAGGTGAGGAGAATCGAGGTGGGGCTAGGCCGGAGGCTAGAGACCCAGGGCATCGGCCAGGAGCCGCCGGTGGTAACGAGGGTCTCCCAGGTAATGGTACAGGGTGCGTGAGGCGGCGGTGTGCAGGGTCAAGCCATACTCGGTCATGCTGCCCAGTCCGGCGTGTACCTCGTGGGCGTAGTTACAAACTTCATAGTAGGCGGCACTGCCCACCGCCTTGGCCAGATGGATGCTGTCGGTAGCAGGCTTGCCGGTGTCCAGCTTCCAAAGGACCTCGTAGGTAGTCCAACGGGCGGCGTCTAGCTGGTTCACCAGGTTGATTATGTGGTCTTGGACCCGCTGGAATCTTCCAATGGGTGTGCCGAACTGTATCCTGGTGCGGCTGTAGTCCACCGACATCTCATACACAGCCTGACACGCCCCCACCTGATAGGCGCACAAGATGGGGATGGTCCTGGCTATGGCCCGCTGCAGGGAATCCCAGCCCCCGGCGAAGGACGCTCCCAACAGCGCCGATTGGTCCACCGCGACGTTGCCCAGTTTGACCTCGGCCAAGTTCCAGGAAAAGCCGGGCAGGGACCGTATCTCCACCCCCGGAGCCGTGGCGTCCACCAGGACGAGGCCGACCTCGTTGCTGTCCTCGGAACGGGCGGTACATAGCAGGTGGGTAGCCGACTCGGCATCGAAAACGTAGACCTTGGTTCCGTCCAAGCGGAACCCGGCGCCGTCCCGCCGCGCGACCAGCTGTACGTCCTCTTCGGCCCAGCTATAGTCGGCTTCGGTGACCGCGGGAACCAGTAGCCGCTCTCCCCGGGCCAGCGAAGGGAGCCACTCTTGCTTCTGCTCACTGGTGCCGCCCTCCATCACCGCCGAAGCCCCCAGCACGTAGGAGCTGAGATGAGGACCGGGAACGGGACCCCGCCCCAACTCTTCAAACAAGACGGCGGCATCGGTAAGGGAGCCGCCTTCTCCGCCGTACTCTTCGGGCACGATAATCCCCAGCCAGCCGGTGTCCACCAGCTTCCGCCAGGGCTCGGAGGTCAAGGGCTGTGCAGAGGCAGCCATCTCCAGAAGGGTCTCTTTTGGGTACTCTTGCTGGATAAATCGCTGCACCGCCGACTTGAGCATCTCTTGTTCCGCAGTTAGAGACAGGTCCATGATTGCTCCCTTCGGTCGCGCCGTCAGTTACCGTCCTCAGACATCAGCCGGCAGGGTCTAACCGAACCCCTGATGGCTGATAGCTGACTGCTGATAACTCTTATGCCAAAGCCCCGGCTTTCTCCCTGACTTCCCGCCCGATGCCAATGCGCCGGGCCATGATCACCTTCTGGATGTCCGCGGTCCCGCCGGGATGGACGGCCACGATGGCCGAGCGTTGGTGGGCCTCTATGTGGCCGTCAGCGGCGCCCCATTGGGGGTCGTAGGTCAAGGCTGCCGGGCCCAGTATGTCGAGAATCGCCCTGGACATGCGCAGGCCCGACATCTTGCGGTAATAGGAAGCCTGGGGCCCTTCGTAGGTTATGTTGGTCTTGCTGTGCCGCATCCAGTAGTTGCGCAGACCAAAAAGCCGGGAAACCTCGGCTTCAATATAGATGTCGATCAACCGGTCGCGCACGTCTGGGTCCTTGCTCAGTGGCTGACCATGCCGCTGAGTGTTGCGGCAGTAGTCGAAAAAGTTGTCCACCAGCTTGTTGCGCCCGATCCGGCCGCCGGTACCGTGCTCCAATTCCAGGTGGGTGGAAGCCACTTTCCAGCCCTCGTTCTCCCCGCCCACCAGGTTGAAAGCCGGGACTCTGACGTCGTCAAAGTACACGGTGTTTTTGACCCCGGAGCCAGCCCCCGACTCTCCTCCGGCAATCAGGAGGTCCATAGGTTGCACCGTGATTCCGGGCAGATTCGCCGGAATCATGAACCATCCCAGGTTCTCGTGCCTGGGCGCCTCGTTGTCGGTGCAGGTCAGCGTCCACATGTAGTCGCAGCCCAGGGAGCTCCCCACATAGATTTTCTGCCCATTGATGATGTAGTCGTCGCCGTCCCGCTCCGCCGTGGATTTGACGTTGGCCAGGTCGGAGCCTGCCTCGGG
>JADFFS010000048.1 GCA_022568195.1 Chloroflexota bacterium
CCCCATAATTTCAAAAATCGATCACGGACCACGACCAAGATGGTCTTTACCTTTGTGCCGGCAGGAGACATCGAGGAGTTCTTTAGAGAGTCCTTCAAAGAAACCACGGACCGGCATGCGCCCCTTGAACCATTAACCGACGCATTCATTCAGCGGATGCTTGAATCGGCGGACCGCCATGACATAGAGATTTTGCCGCCGCCGGAGGGCTAACGTGCGATACGGGGATTTTCTCCCTATAAACATCAAGGAGAGCCAGACGTATGACGGGCCAACCGAATCCGGACTCTAGCGGCATCGGATTGATTCCCTTGGAGGTCCTTCCGGGACCGTTGCCCGACGGGCAAGTAGGTGAGGGTCTGCTGCTGCGCACCAGCCGAGGCGACATTCCGGGCATCCTTCACCAGAGTGTTGGGGCTACCTCCGGAGTGGTCTGGGTATGCGGCGCCCGGGGCGGCTTCGGCGGCCCGGGCCCTGGTACCTACTCACGCCTGGCTGAGGAGTTCCGCAACCGGGGTATAACCTCGCTGCGGCTGGGGTACCGGATGCCCAACGACCTGTACGAATGCACCCTGGACCTGCTGGCCGGGGCCGCCTATTTCAAAGGCGAGGGGTACGCCCCTGTCGTGGTCGTCGGCCACTCCTTTGGGGGAGCGGTGGTGATCGCCGCCGGAGCCGCCAGTCCCGACATCAAAGGCGTGGTTTCGCTTTCGCCTCAGACCTTCGGGGCCGAAAAGGTCTGGGCGGTGTCGCCGCGCCCGCTGCTGCTGGTCCACGGCAAAGCCGACACCCGGTTGCCTTATTCCTGCGCAGTGCAGATTCACGGGAAGGCATCGGAACCCAAGGAGCTGGTGCTCTATGACGGCGCCGAGCACCGGCTGGAAGAGTGCCGCGAGGAGTTGGAGCAGTTGCTCGGCGAGTGGATACCAGCTACCCTGGCGGCGCCTCTGCCAGCGTAACCCTTCTTTAACGAACGTTATTTTCGGCCGGCTTTGATGTTGCACGAAAAACCCCCACTCTAACTGTCCCCCGTAGAGGGGGAGAGGATTATTGCCTTCCCGCTCAAGAGGGGTGGGTTAGTATGGGGGTGACTCTCCTTCGATTCTCTCAGGTCGGCCACGGTCGGAAATCCTAGCACAACCAACCGGGAGGACAACGATGCTGGACTTGATTATTCGCGGCGGAAGGGTAGTGACCCCCGAAGGCGTCTCCGAATTGGACGTCGGCATTCAAGGTGGTGTTATAGCCGCCATGACCTGGCCCGGTACCCTGGACGTAGAAGCCCTCAGAATCATCGACGCGGCGGGCAAAATCGTCCTGCCCGGCGGAATCGAACCGCACACCCACATCGGTATTCCGGTGCCCCGGGTGTGGGCGGGCCGCTCCGAGGTTATCACCCAGCCTCCCGAAGCAGCCAGCCGGGCGGCGGCCTTTGGCGGCGTCACCACCTTCATCGACTTCGCCGGCAACCTGCCCATCACCCCGGGGGAAACCCCATCCACAAACCCCATCATGCAGCAGGTGGAAGAGCGCCGCAACGCCTTTGCCGGCCATTCCTATACCGACTTCGCTTTCCACTACATCATGGCCGGCGCAGTGCCCCCGGAAACCATCGGCCAGATCGGCGAGGCTATCCAGTCGGGGGTGGCCAGCTTCAAGATATTCACCACCTTCAATGCCGCCCGGTGCCCCTACGGCCACTTGCAGGATATTTTCGAGCAGGTGGCGCACCACGGGGGCATCATGGCCGTGCACGCCGAGGACGACGACATCGTCACCCACATGGAAGAGAAGCTTAAGCGGGAAGGCAGGGACCAAGGCTATAACCTGCATCTGGTGCACAACAACATCTCGGAAGACATCGCTTTTCGCCAAATCCTGCGGCTGGCCTACCACACGGAGGTGGGCATTTATTTCGTGCACACCACGGCCAAGGAAGGAGTGGCGGCCATCGCCGAGGCCCGTGCCCAGCAGCAGCCGGTGTACGGCGAAACCCTGCACAACTACCTGGAGTTCACCTGCGAAGACTATAAAAAGCCGGGCGGCACGGCCATCCATACCTATCCGGCCATCAAATACCCCGAGGACCGGGACGCCTTGCAGGAAGGACTGGCCGACGGCTCCCTGTGCACCACGGCCACCGACGAGTACACCACCTACAAAGACGTCAAGCTGTCCGGAGACACCATCGAGACGGTCTGCGGCGGCCATAACGGCATCGAGACCAGGCTGCCGGTTACTTACACCAAGCTGGTGGCAACCGGCCGTATCTCCCTGGAGCGGTTCGCCGCCATTACCTCCACCAACGCCGCCAAGATCCTGGGGATGTACCCCCAAAAGGGGGCCATCGCCGTGGGCAGCGACGCCGACATAGTGGTGTTCGATCCCAACCTGAACAAGAAGCTGACCCTGGACGACCTGCACGCCGACTCGGACTACTCCATCTGGGAGGGGTTCGAGTGCAAGGGTTACCCGGTGATGACCATCCTCAGGGGTAAAGTGATCGTGGAGGATGGAAAGCTGCTGGGGGAGACCTCCGACGGCCGCTGGCTGAGCCGCAAGGTTGCGCCCGGCATCCTGGCCCGGCCGATGTGTTAGGTAGCCATCGGCGTTCAGCAGTCAGCGAGTTGGAGCCCCCGGCGCGTGCTTTCCGGGCGAGGAACAATCCCCTTCGCGCCCCCTTGCTCAACGTAAAACCATGAAAAGATGTTGTTGTTGCCAACAAATTGATCTGTCTGTATCATGCGTCCAGCTACGCCAACGATTAGATAAGGAGGACTAATATGGCAGGAGATGCAGTCTCGGTAGCTCCCGATCTTTATAAAGTCTTGTTTGAGAACGACCGCGTGCGGGTACTGGATGTTCGGTACGGCCCTGGCGTCAAATCGGACATGCATTCGCATCCAGATACAGTCGTTGTTGCCTTAACGCTACTGAAGGCGAAGTTCACTTCGGCAGATGGTCAAACTGTAGACATAGAGCTCCAGGCAGGAGAAGCTGGCTTTGTTGAGGCCCAGGACCACATGGTCGAAAATACCGGTACATCTGAGATACGAGGCATCCTCGTTCAACTGAAATAAGAGGAAAAACCGTACCGAGGCATCTGCTAGCTAGCCTGATGTGCAAGTTTTTCAGTGTCACCCTGAGCGTAGCGAAGGGTCTGGGGCTGAGTGGTATCTCCACCCCAGATGCTTCGCCGCTGCGGCTGGCTCAGCATGACAGTTTCTCTCGAAATGCACGCCTGCGCATACCTAAAAAAACATGCACACGGGGTTAGCTAGAAGACGAGCTTGCAATTAGCCTGATAGCAGATGGCTGGGTTCACCTCAGCAGGGGCACCACCTCGTTGGCGATGCGGGTGATCTGTCCCACGTTGGGGGAGGAAGGGCCCAGGATCATGGTCTTGACGCCGGCGTCGACGAAGCTCTGAATCTTTTTGGCGCATTCCTCCGGCGGGCCAAAGGCGCAGTTGTTGTCCACGTCATACTGGTCACCGTAGTAAGCGTGGGTATACTCCACCAGGTTGTTCCGGCACCAGTCCCGGTCGTCGCCCACGCAAATGTACATCAGCTTCCCCGCGTCTAGGCTGTCGGGGTCCTTGCCGGCCTCCCTAGCATAGCCCTGGACCTTTTCCCAGGACTGCCGGAAACTCTCCGGCGTTCCTCCGCCCCCGGCAACCCAACCGTCGGCTTCCTGGCCGCTGCGCTTCAGCACCGGGTCGGCGGTCCCACCAATGATGATTGGGATTCCGGGTTTTTGCACCGGCTTGGGCGCTACATTGACGTTGTCCATGTTGTAGAAGTGGCCGTGATGGCTGGTGTCACCCTCCGCCCACAGCTCCCGCAGCAGGGCCAGATTCTCCCGGAACCTGCTCACGCGGCGCTCCTTGGAGATTCCCAACGGCTCGAACTCATGGTCCCGGCCTCCCAGGGAGATTCCCAGAGTCAGGCGTCCTCCGGACAGGTGGTCCAATGTAGCCGTGGTCCTGGCCAGCTGCACCGGATTTCGAAAAACGAATAGAAGCACCGAGGTACCCAACCGGATGCGGGAGGTAACGGCCGCGGCGCAGGTCAGCAGCGTCATAGGCTCCAGAACGTTGATTTCGTGGAAGATGCGGTCAATCACCCACAGTGAGTGAAAACCCAACTGGTCGGCCCGCCGGAAAAATTCGGTGAACTCCGCCATCTTGGGCGGAGCGTTACGGAAGCTGCCGGGCACCAAAAGGCCCACGTTCACTTGGCTGGCCATGAATTCCTCCTGAAATGTGGTGTGGCGCCTACCGTGCGTTGGTCTCCACTTCGGCCAAAAAATCCAGGACACGTTTCACGTAAGGTTTGGGTTCTTCAGAGTGGGGCCGGACCTCGGCCCATGTGGAGTTGGGAACCAGCCGGTGTGCCAGCTCCGCCACCCGGCGAGGATGGATGTCGTTGCTGCCCGGCATGATCAGGGCTGGGGTGTTGATGCCCTTCAGCATCTCCTTGGTCATCCCCAGGGTTGGGTAGGCGCCGTCGAACAGCGCGTAGATGGTGTCCCGCATGACCTGGGCGAAGTCCTCAGGCTCCATGGCCTCCAGTTCCCGGCGATATTCGGGGTCGTTCTGGGAACGCTCCGGGACAAAGGGAGCGAAGCGGTCGTTGGGGTCGAAAGCCGCCACAACCTCCTGCATTCCCTGGTTCAGCGCCAGATCGGCGCTTCGGAACAGTTTCGTGGCCAGGTAGGCGTCGCAGATCACACCACCGGCCAGGTTGGACGGAAATATAGCCCGAACCCTCTGGGGATAGCGTGCGGCACAGCCCAGGGAGATTGCGGCGCCGAAAGATCCTCCACCCAGATACGCTTGCTCTATGCCTAGCGCGTCCATCAGCTCTATTACGTCTTGGCACACCATGTCCCAGGTCTGGACCACCACCGGGCTCTTGGAGCGGCCGCCAAAGCGGCGGTCGTAGGCGACTACTCGGTGCTCTTGGGACAGCTCATCCATCACCGGTTGGTAGCTGCTGAGCGTTCCCTGGAGCCCGCCCGGTGAGAGGATGATGGGAGGCCCGCTGCCGGCCTCCTGGTAGTGAATCTCTGCACCATTCACTTTGGCTGTGGCCATCATTTGCCTCCCTAATCAGGAATCGGAGAACGCGGGCATTGTAGCACGTACCCTGATAATCGTTGGCGCCTTATTCTTGGCCGGTCAGGTTGTGATAAAATCCCACGCAGCAACCCTTCAGACTTTTAAGGGAATGGAGGCTTACATAATGGTGTCCAACCTCGTGTTGTCTACGGAAGAATTCAATGTGGTGGGCAGCAGGCCAATTCGCCACGATGGAACGGACAAGGTTACCGGGCGGGCCCAATACGGGGCCGACATTAATTTGCCAGGTCTGCTGTACGGCAGGGTCCTCCGTAGCCCCCATCCCCACGCCCGCATCAAGAGCATAGACGCCACTCGGGCCCTGGCTCTACCCGGCGTAAAAGCGGTGGTCACTTCGGCCGAGCTGCCCCAGCCGTCGGGTAAGGTGGTGGACCTTGGGGAAGGGGCCATGACAAACCTCAAGTTCCTGAGCAACAACTGTTTGGCCGCGGATAAAGCGCTTTACAAAGGCCATGCCGTGGCGGCGGTGGCGGCGTCCTCGCCCCACGTCGCCGAGCAGGCCCTGGCCTTGATCGACGTGGACTACGAGGTACTGCCGGCGGTGGTCGACGTGCGCCGGGCAATGAAAGAGGACGCTCCGGTGCTCCACGAGCGGTTGGCCAACGTCGCCAACGCCAATATCCGGCCCGGGGGCCTGCGGGACGACGATGACCCGAAAATCAGCACCAACATCGCCAATCACCTGGTGTTCGAGGTAGGAGACCTGGACAAGGGTTGGCAGGAAGCCGACGTAATTGTCGAGCGGGAGTTCACCACGGCAACGGTGCACCAGGGCTATATCGAGCCCCACGCTGGCACCGCGATGTGGAGTCCCGACGGCAAGCTGACCATCTGGTCTAGCAGCCAGGGCCATTTCAACGTCAGGGACCAGTGCGCCAGCATTCTCGGAATCCCGGTTTCCAACATCAAGGTCATTCCGATGGAGATCGGAGGCGGGTTTGGAGGCAAAACCCTGGTGTACCTGGAGCCCGTGGCCGCTTTGCTTTCCAAGAAGACCGGGCTGCCGGTCAAGGTAACCATGAGCCGCACCGAGGTGTTCGAGGGAACGGGTCCCACGTCGGGCACCTACATGCGGGTGAAAATGGGAGCATCCAAGGACGGACGCATCACGGCGGTGGAGGCGTCCCTGGCCTACGAAGCCGGCGCTTTCCCCGGTTCGCCCGTCAACCCGGGCATGCAGTGTATGTTGAGCTCCTACGACATCACCAACGGGCGGATCGATGGGTACGACGTGGTGCTGAACAAGCCCAAGACGGCCGCCTACAGAGCGCCAGGCTCACCCGCTTCCGCTTTTGCTGTGGAGACGGTGATCGACGAGATATGCGAGAAGCTGGGCATGGACCCATTGGACTTCCGGTTGCTTAACGGGGCCAAGGAAGGCACCCGCCGGATTACCGGGCCCCGCTTCCCGCGCATCGGCTACCTGGAAACGGTCCAGGCAGCCCGGGACCACGAGCATTACTCGGCGCCGAAGAACGGCGCCAACCGTGGCCGTGGCGTCGCCAGCGGGTTCTGGTTCAACGGCACCGGTCCCTCCAGCGCCACCGCCAGCGTCCTGGCCGACGGCACCGTCAGCCTGGTCGAAGGCTCACCGGACATCGGAGGCTCCCGGGTGGCAGTGGCCATGCAGCTGGCCGAAGTGCTGGGAATCGCTGCCGAGGAGGTCAAGCCTTCGGTCGGCGACACCGATTCGGTGGGCTGGACTTCCATGACCGGGGGCAGTGGCGTGGCCTTCAAAACCGGTTGGGCCTGCTACGAGGCGGCCCAAGACATTAGACGACAGATGATTGAGCGGGCCGCCCGGATTTGGGAGGTCTCCGCCGAAGACGTTGACTACTCCGACGGCGCGATAGCCCATAAATCGGACCCTGAGCTTCGGTTCACCTTCAAGCAGTTGGCCGCTCGCTTGAACTCCACCGGCGGCCCCATCGTCGGGCAAGCCAATGTGGACCCCAAGGGCGTCGGCGCTGCTTTCGCCGTCCATATCGTGGACGTGGAGGTAGATCCCGAGACCGGTAAGGTGGACATCCTGAGGTACACCGCGCTGCAAGACGCCGGTAAAGCTGTGCACCCCAGCTACGTGGAGGGGCAAATCCAGGGAGGCGCGGTGCAGGGCATCGGCTGGGCGTTGAACGAAGAGTACTTCTTCGATGACCAGGGTCGAATGGCCAACGCCAGCTTCCTGGACTACCGTATGCCCACCAGCCTGGACCTGCCGATGATCGACACGGTGGTGGTGGAGGTGGCCAATCCAGGGCACCCCTACGGCGTCCGTGGCGTGGGCGAAGTCCCCATAGTGCCACCGATGGCTGCCATCGCCAATGCGATCTACGACGCTATTGGCGTCCGGATGACCAAGCTGCCCATGTCTCCGGGCGCTATCCTGGAGGCTCTGTGGGAGCAGAAAAAGTAACCAGCGCGTAGATGGCTGCTCGCCGCCAACAGCCTGATAAAACCAACGCCAAACAGTAAACCAAAAGCCTGGGGATGGGGGGTCACCCCGCCCCAGGTTCTCATTTTTGCTGCTATTCCTCCGCCCTCTACCATCCGTCCGCCCCCAACACTTACTGAACGCATGCCTGGATGTGTCCTTTGACCTGTAGCAATGGGGAAGGCTACCTGCCATTTCAATTTGAAAACGACCAATGTCATTCCGAACTCAGGGACCCCGATTACATCGGGGTGGGGATGGGTGTAACGACCCCGCCCCAGATGCTTCGCCGCTGCGACTGGCTCAGCATGACATTTTCGTACCAATGACGGGTAGTCAAAACCGGCCAATTCGTTACGATCAACTAGACGCTGTACTGGGCCGTCACGCCGAAGTGAATCTTCGCTGGATGGGCGGCATCAAATGCAATGAATGAGTAATAGTGGAGGCACGAACCGGATGTTGCAAGTGGCGTCCTTGGTCCGCGAGACCGAACGATGGCTGGTGAAAATCCTGTAATGCGTCGGGAACGTAGTATTCGGTGCCCTCGATTTTGTTCAAGCAACCCATAGAATAAACTGGAGAGAAGCTTCGATGCGAGGTTTATTTTCTAAGGTGTCGTGTTCATTGAGTCATATAGCAACCACTTCCCTAGCGTGGTTCATGGGCCGCGTTCCTAGGTTTGGCTGGCGCGCCCGCCGCCCAGCGATCGGGATGGCCCTGGTTCTTGTGCTGGCTGCGTGCGGGGGAGGCGCCGGGGACAGCGCCCCGGCCGGCAACGGGTTGGCGCCGGATTTTTCCATTTCCCTGTACCAAGGTTCCGCCGAGTTGGGCGCCGAAACCATTAATTTCTCGGACCTGCGGGGCAAGCCCGTGGTTCTCAACTTCTGGGCGGGCCTGTGTCCCCCCTGCCGGGCCGAGATGCCCGACCTGCAGGAGTTTTACATGGAATTTAAAGACCGGGCGACATTGATAGGGTTGGACGTGGGCCAATTCACCGGGTTGGGTACCCAGGATGCCGCCCGGAGTCTGCTGAGCGAACTGAGCATTACCTACCCGGCGGGGTTCACCACCGATGCAACGGTGATGCGCGGGTACAAAGTTTTGTCAATGCCTACCACGGTTTTCGTTGACTCCAGTGGCGCGATTTTCCGGACCTGGGGCGGCGTTTTGAACCGGGAAAAACTAACGGAAATAACCAACGAAATGCTTAGCCAATAGCATGGCTCTATGATCAGACCCACGGGTGTCTACATTCATGAGCACTAGACAGGAGTACACGTCATGAGCGTTTCCAGAATTTTGTCTGGGTCCCTGCGTCAACCCGACCTCTTGCGTACCCGGATTCTGCCTGCGCTGGTTGGGGCAGTGGCCCTGGGAATCGCATATGTAGGCGCCTTGATCGTCGGAAAAGATGCCGGCATCGACGGGGTAAACGGCTTCGTCGAGAGTCTCTCCGGCGGTTCCAGTAATCTGCTGGGCGGCCTGGGGCTTTTGGCGCCCCTGGGGTTCGCTTTTGCTGCCGGCATGGCCTCGGCGGTCAACCCCTGTGGCTTCGCCATGCTGCCGGCCTATCTGGGACTGTACCTGGGCTCCAACGACCAAGAAGGTCAGGACCTACAGCCCAGCCGCCACATCGGCAAGGCCTTTTTGGTAGGAGGCTTGGTAACCGCCGGGTTCATAGTTCTATTTGGGTCTGTGGGAATGGTTATCAGCCTGGGGGCCCGCTCGATTGTGGTCCAAGTGCTTCCCTGGCTGGGCCTGGCCATTGGAGTCGCGCTGGCTGTCGCCGGGTCCTGGATGCTGGGAGGCGGTAAACTTTACACCGGAATCGCCGCCCAGGCCGCCTCCCGTATGGGAGACCCAACTAAGGTCAGCCCCAAAGGTTACTTCCTGTTCGGTCTGAGCTACGGTACGGCCTCCCTTTCCTGCACCCTACCGATATTTTTGGCGGTAGTGGGGACCAGCCTGGCAACGTCAAGCCTATTGACGTCTCTAGGCCAGTTTCTGCTATACGCCCTGGGCATGGGAGTGGTGATACTGGGATTGACACTGGGAATGGCCTTTTTCAAGGGAGCGATGGTCAAAGGTCTGCGCAAGGCCCTGCCCTACGTGCAGCCCGTGGGCGCGTGGCTGATGGTTTTGGCGGGCGCCTACATCGTCTTTTACTGGCTGACCATCGGCGGACTGCTCTAGAGACCCGGGGCTAACACTCGCCTCAAATGATCCAGAGCCGCATCGTTTCGCCTTGTCTGGGTTTGCCTTGATGGGATAGAGTGGTAGCTACGGTGGTCTCGGGCATGGCGCGAAGTAGCATCACAGGGAGGCTCTTTCTAGCCGCAGCTATCGGAATGCTGCTGGTCTTTGCTTGCGGGACCACGGATGAGCCAGCCCCCGACGAAACCTCCGTGCCCCTGGCCGAGGCCACGCCTGAAGTCACCGCCATAGCTATCCCCACGGCTTCACCCAGGCCAACGGACCGTCCCAGGCCAAGGCCCACTCGGCCCGCCTTGCTGTTGCCGTCCTTCGGCGCGGCTTCTCCCACACCGAAGCCCACCTTTGCCCCCATCCCGACGCCGCTCTCCGTGACCATCGCCGCCCTTGCGGTAAACACCAAGGACGAGGCCCGCAACCTGGTTTGGGTCCACCTTAGCCGATGCGCATCATTTGACCCCAGCCAGCTCAACGCCTATCAAGTCAAAGAGGATTGGTACGTTAAAGCCCTGGCCAAGGCGCCAATCCAGTTCGGCATCTGGAAAGTAGACGCCAAAAGCGGGGACTTGACGCCCCACGACATTCTGGCTGGAGAATGGCTGCCGTACATAGACTCGGGTTGCAGCGCCGAACTGGGTCAGTCTCTCTTGCCCCCCACACCGGCTCCCACTCCGGCGCCCTCACCCACACCCACGCGCACGCCCATTCCCACCCGCACACCTACTCCCGTGCCGACTGCGACGCCCATTGTCCCCAATACCAGCCATGCCATTGACAGTTTGTGGTCCTACCTCGTCAAGTGTTTCCCCGACGCCGAACGTAACGAATTGGAAGCCGTACTGGACCCAGTGTCCGACGAATACGTGGTCAAGGATAAAGATGAGATCCAATACGGAGTTTGGCGTGTGGACCGCGACAGTGGAACCATAGCACCGGAAAACCAGTGGGCCCGGGTGAGAAATCAGACAATACAGAGCGGGACCTGTTAGGCCAGCATCTCTGTTGCCAGGCGACAGTTACTGCTTCACCCAAGGAACGACGGGGTATTGCCTTCAAGCGGCCGTTGGTACTCGTGTAGCGTCAACCGGTGGTGGTGGACTCTGCGGCCCTATCCGCGCCGGAGCCCTGTTGGGGGCGGTGCAGCAGTTGGTAAGCCTGAGCCCTGGTAGACTGGTCCGTTCCGTTGCGGCTGATCAACTCGCCGCTCTCCAGAGAGGCCACGGGAACCCCGTCGCGGAACACCACCCGGTTGCCCAGGATAGCCGGGACTCGTTGGCCCGGGGTTAGGAACCCCACCACGTTCAGTGGGTCGCAGGCGGAAACAACGGCCATTTGCCCATTGGGATGGCTGCCATTAACGGCGCGAAGCACTCCAACCGCCTCGGGCAGCGCGAACTGTTCGCCTATGAAACCGGACACGAAACGCCCACCGCGTATCTCTCCCCTGGCTTCCAACCGGCGCAAGACGCGTACCAAGTCCCGCCAGCGTGGAGCCATGGGTTCCCTGGCCAGCAGCTCCGGAAACACGAGTCCGTACCTTCGCAGGAGCTGGCGGGCCCGGGACTCGACGGGATCGGCTTCCGGATTCACCGGCTGCAACAGAGACCACCGGCTGTATCCACCCCGGCGATAGGGCCGCCTGCGTCCCCGCCGCGAATCATGCCGGCCCCGCCCCGAACTGCCCTTGATGCGCACCCGCAACGGCTCCAAGCTATCCGAGGTTACCCGCCCGGCGGCGGCCAACAGCCACAGGGCTTCCTCAACATCGGAGAGCAGCCTCCGGGTGGAAGCCGCGATGTCGGATATGAATGAGGCGCCTCTCTGGGACAGGACTTCCAGTATCTCTTCAGCGGCGCCCAAAGGATTGGATTCATCCTCCGAGAGTGGGTCCAGCAACCAGTCCAAAGACTCCCGTAGGGCCAACGTTATGGGTGTAGCACGGGTAAGGGTAGCCCGGCCGGGCGCGGCAATTCCGTTGATGTGAGGGCGGCTCATCCGCCCCCATACCACTTCGCCGCCGATGCATAGTTGGTCCAGCAACGACGGGTGATAATCAATGATCCGGGACGGGAGAATCTCGGACTCGAATGCCCCGGCCGCTGCTTCGAACCCTTGGAGCTTCTCTATCACGTCGAACAACCCTCCCTCACCGCTTAATTTCGATGCAGGGTCGGCGTTCTGCCACTGGAATAGGAACCGCACAAAGTTGGCTTGGGATACGGGTTCTATCTCTCGCCGCAGCCGGCCGATGGTTGACCGGTGGATCCTGGCTAGAATGCGCCGGTCGCAGTACTCTTGGTCCGTAGCATCAGGCCGGAAGCTACCCCGGAGCACCAAACCTTCAACCTCCAACTGGGTCAGTACTGCCATGACGTCGGATACCGGCAGGCGCAAGATCTGAGAGAACTCGGTGGCGGTGAACGGTCCGGAGCACTCCACCCACCCCCGGACCAACGACAATCTGGCTTCGTCTGCAGACGTTTCCGTTGCTGAAACCGGCGATACCCGGGGAACAGGTTCGACACGAGCGTCGGCGTAAACAACCACGAGCTCGGAAACCCGTTCGGCGGCCAGCCAGGCCGACCATCCGTCGGGATAGCTCAAGCGGACCGCCCGTCCAGCTTGGACCAGTTGGTCGAACCAACCACGGAATTGTTCCGGGTCAGTGGACGGGTCCCGAGACAAGGCCTCGGTCTCCGGGATGACCCCCAGGGTTAGTAGAGCGTCGTGGAGCTCGTCACTGTCGCGTATCGTGGGCCAGGCAGTCTTGGATGCGTCTTCGATTGCCGCCAGGTCCAGTCGTGCCAGGTCCCGGGCATCGTCGGGCAGCGCCCGGCGCAGCGACACCGCCCGAGCGCGGCGCTCTTCCAGAGGCGCGTCGTCCAAAAACGCGTAGGGCATGGCGTTCAGGATCTGGTGGGAGAAAACCGACGGCTGGACGGTATCCCGTGCGTACACTTCGATCTCACCATTTTCGATCTGAGCCAGGACCTGCTTGTATCCTTCCAGGTCCATGGCCTCGGTCAGGCAATCTCGAATGGTTTCGAACACCAGCGGGTGGTCCGGGGGCTCGATGTCACCGGGCGCAGCGTTGTCTTGGCAAGCTACCTGGGCCGGGAAAACGGCTGCCAGCAGGTCGTCGGACCGCATTCGCAGCAGCGGGGCGGGCACCTTCTTACCACCAGTGAACCGGAGCAACGCCAGGGAGCGTGTAGCGTTCCACCGCCAACGGGTGCCGAACACGGGCGCCTGCAGCACCGCCTGGAGCAACACCTCCTCCACCGTCCGGGAGGAAAGGTAGGTGAACACCTCGTCCAAGGGGAAAGACAGGTTGGGTCCAATGGAAAAGTTCAACCCGTCGTCGGTGGCCGACGCTTGAAGCTCGAAATCGAAGGTGCGGCAGATGCGTTTGCGCAACGCCATGCCCCAAGCCCGGTTGATCCTGGCGCCGAAGGGTGCGTGGATCACCAGTTGCATACCACCGCTTTCGTCGAAGAAGCGCTCAGCCACAACCCGGCGGGCGGTGGGCACCATCCCCAGGACTCTTTTTCCTTCCGCCATGTAGGCGACCATCTGAGTGGCCGCCTCCCGAGAAACCCCGGCCTCCGAGACCACCCAGGCTTCGGCTTGAACCGGGTTGTCCAACCGCTGGTCGATCCCCTCGCGCAGATCGCTGATCTCCTGGGACAGCTCCCAGGTCCTGCCCGGAGCTTCGCCCAACCAGAAGGGGATGGTGGGGGACAACCCTTGGGCATCCTCGACCCTCACCCGGCCCCTCTCCACCCGGCGTATCTTCCAGGGGGTGTTGCCCAAGAGGAAAATGTCTCCGGCCATGCTTTCGATGGCGAAGTCCTCGTTGACTGTGCCCACGAAGATCTCTTCGGGGTCAGCTATGACGTCGTAGTCGGCGTTGTCGGGAATGGCGCCGCCGTTGGTCAAAGCTGCCAGCCTGGCGCCCCGGCGGCCCCGCAATATTCGGTTGATGCCATCCCGGTGCAGGTGGGCCCCGGTCCGCCCCTGCCTGGGAGCGAATCCATGGGACAGCGCCTCCAGTACCTGGTCGAACTTTTCCCTGGGCAGGTCCCGGTAGGGGTAAGCCCGGCGGCACATGTCAAAGAGGTCGTCTTCGGCCCACTCCTCGGCGGCGCAGCACGCCACAATTTGCTGGGCCAACACGTCCAGTGGCCAAATGGGAATTTTCAGGGTGTCCAGGTTGCCCCGGCGTATAGCCTGGGACAGGGCCGCGCACTCCACCAGTTCGTCCCGTGTCAAGGGAAAGAGCCGGCCCTTGGGTGTTCCTCCCACGGTATGGCCCGAACGTCCGATGCGCTGCAACAGCAGGCCAATGGAGCGAGGGGACCCTATTTGGCAGACCAAGTCCACCACCCCGATGTCTATCCCCAGCTCCAGGGAGGCGGTGGCCACGCAGACTTTGACCTCGCCTAGCTTCAGTTTTTCCTCCGCGGCCAACCGGGTGGCGCGGGATAGGCTACCGTGATGGGCAACCACCGCCGCTTCTCCCATGCGCTCGGAAAGCTGATGGGCGACTCGCTCCACCAACCGCCGGGTGTTGACGAAGACCAACGTGGTGCCATGACTACGTATCAGATCGGTTATCGAATCCAGAGTCTCGCCCCAGACCTCGTGGGTGGCTATGGGGCCCATTTCTTGCTTGGGTAACTCAATGGCGAGGTCGATGACCCGGGCGTGACCGGTGTCCACGATCAAGCAGCTCGGCGTGCCGTCTTGGCCGATGTGCTGGTTTCCCACCAGGAAGCGAGCCATCTCTTCGATAGGCCGCTGAGTGGCCGACAGCCCGATGCGTGTCACGGGCCCATCGGCCAGAGCGCACAGACGTTCCACCGTGAGGGAAAGGTGGGAGCCGCGCTTGTCGTCGGCCACGGCGTGTATCTCATCCAGGATCAAGGTCTTTACGCCCTTGAGGCCCCGGCGGCCGCTTTCCGAGGTGAGAAGGATGTACAGAGACTCGGGAGTGGTTATCAGGATGTGAGGCGGTTGCTTGGCCATCTTCTGCCGCTCTCCGGGTTTGGTGTCCCCGGTGCGAACGGCGGTGCGGATCTCCGGGAGTGGGGTGCCCCGTTCTTCGGCCAGGGCTGAGATTTCTTGTAAGGGAGCGGCCAAGTTTTTCTGGATGTCGTTGGAAAGGGCTTTCAGGGGAGATACGTAAACCACGTGGGTGGAGTCGGGCAGTCCTTCATTCAAGCCCCGCCGCACCAGGTCGTCGATGCAGGTCAGGAAGGCTGCCAGGGTTTTGCCGGAGCCGGTGGGGGCGGAGATCAGAGTGTGTTTGCCCTGGGCAATGGCCGGCCAACCGGCGGCCTGAGCCTCGGTGGGTCCTTCAAATCGTCCCTGGAACCACTCTTGGATGATCGGGTGGAAAGAGGAAAGCGGCATGGACCAAGTTTAGCACAGGGTCGGCCTAGCTCCATTCCCTCTATGTCAGTATCCCTGGGAGTTACCCCGAGAGCCTTAGCCCCTGTACAAACACCTAAATGTCGGCGGTGGGAGCAGGATGGGACCAAATCCCGCTCTGGTCCCCCTTTATAAAGGGGGTAAGCAGGGGGATTTCATGGTGACACGGTCCAGCAATCCTCTCATGGCTCCGTAATCAAGTTAGGCAGCGGTTATGCTATACTCCGTCGCTAGCGAGCGCTCGTGAATTCGCCGGGACGCGTTCTGGACCAATGCTCTGACATGGGGAACCAATGGCCGATATTATCGAAGCAACAAAAAATCCCTTCGGCGGGGTTGTTGTTCGGCCCGAATCGTTGGCCGGCGACCCACAGCGGTTCCGTCTTCAACTGGGCGATTCGTTAGCAGCCTGGCGCCGGGATAACGTTCTGGTGGTATGGTTGGAGATTCCCATCAGCAAGTCGGCCCTGGTCCCGGTGGCGGTCGAGGCAGGCTTTGTCTACCACCACGCCGGCGATGACTACTTGTTGCTGACCTGCGCGCTGAGGGACGGGACACACATCCCCCCCTACGCCTCCCATTACATCGGCGCCGGCGGGGTTGTGCTTAGCGAAGACAGAGACCTGCTGGTGGTGCGAGAACGGTACGGCTACGGGGGCCGGACGCCCACGTTGAAGCTGCCCGGCGGCGCGTTGCGTGCGGGGGAGAACCTGGAAGAAGCCGTGGTCAGGGAAGTGTTGGAGGAGACCGGGGTTCGCACCAAATTCGAGTCGCTGGTGTGCTTTCGCCATTGGCACGGCTACCGTTACGGCAAGTCGGACATCTACTTCGTCTGCCGTTTGAGGCCGTTGACCAGAGAAATCTCCATGCAAGCTGAAGAAATCCAAGAGTGCCTCTGGATGCCGGTGGATGAGTTCCTGGGCGCCGAGACTGTCAGCGAGTTCAACAAGTGGATCGTTCGTGCCGGGCTGGAGAGTCCCGGTTTGGTTCTCACCGGGGTCGAAGGGTTTTCGGACGGCATCGAAAGAGAGTTTTTCGTGGCCGCTGATCTGGCTGAGGCCCAGTCTAGGTCCTCGGTCCGGGTGGTCGAAGGGTAATCAGACCGAGGCTATCCCCGGTACCCTTGCGCCCAGTACCTGGCTGCATTTCGCCGACGTGCCAGCCTTCATTGAGCGGCCAGTCTGACTGGGCCACTCCAACATGGTCCATACCCTCAGGCCACCATCCACCACGGGTCTTCCAGGTAGCCTTTAACGGTTTGCAAAAACGCTGCGGCCGGGGCTCCGTCGACCACTCGGTGGTCGAAGGTGAGACTAAGGAACATCATCTGCCCCTTGGTAATCTCGCCCTGGGAGACGATCGGCTTCTCCACCACCCTTCCCAATCCCAATATGCCTACCTGGGGAGGATTGATGATGGGTGTGAAGCCGTCGATTTCATAAGCTCCCAGATTGGTCACGGTGAAGGTTCCTCCCGTGACCTCTTCGGGTCTGGCCCGTCCCTCCCGGGTTTTCTCGGCCAACTCCCGGCTCTCCGCGGCTAGCTCCGCAAGGCTCTTGGTGTCGGCATTGCGCAACACCGGTGTGATTAGTCCCTCTTCAAGAGTGACCGCGATCCCTATGTTGACTTCCTCCATTAGCTGGACTCGGTCTTCCTGCTGGACTGCGTTAAGACGGGGGTGGTCTTTCAGGCCTTGGGCCGCTGCCTTTACCACCAGGTGCAATGGGCTAAGGCTCTGACCTTTCCACTGGCGCGATATCCCAGCTCGCAGCGCCATGGCCTGTGTCACGTCGCACTCGGTGGTCAACGTGACCTGGGCGGTGGTCAGCAGGCTTTGCATCATGCGGGTGGCGATGGTGCGCCTGATGCCGGTTAGCTCCACCATCTGCGCCCCGGGCTGAGCCGGGGATTGGATGGCCCGCTCCACGTCTTCGATGAGTATTCTGCCGTTGGGTCCGGAGCCTTGCACCTGCGCCAGGTCAAGCCCGTGCTGCCCGGCCAAACGCCGCGCTGCGGGAACCACCTGAACGGCGGCGCGCTCCTGTGCCGGACTGGTCGGCGCCGCAGCCGGAGCAGGCGCCTGGATGGCCTGCTCCACGTCCTCGATCAGGACCCTGCCCCGGGGACCGGAACCCTGCACTTGACTCAGGTCGATGCCGTGCTGCTGGGCCAGACGGCGTGCGGCAGGGACTACTTGGACATGGGTTTGACCTTGCGGTGGGCTGCCTGGCAGGGAACTGGCGGCGGTGGGCTGTGTAGAAGGCTCGGCTATTTGGGGAGCCGGAGGGGCGGGGATTGCGGGAATCGAAATTTGCTCTCCCGGCGCGGCGATGACCGCCAGGACGGTGCGGATGGGAACGGTGGAGCCTTCCGGCACCAGGATCTGGGCGACTACGCCGGTAGCGCTGGACTCCAGGTCGGTTTCCAGCTTGGCGGTCTCTATCTCAACCAGAGGCTCGCCCTCCTGGATCGGGTCGCCCTCCTTTTTCAACCACCTAACGATGGTCCCTTCCGCCATCTCCATGCCCCACTGGGGCAGCAACACCTCGGTGGGCATATTGGCTCTCCTAACCGAGTTATTCTAATTTCCGCCCACGCGACCAAACGACGCGGGGGCGACGCCCCTCACACTCCCCGAGTTGGCGCTGGCCGGTGGCTCGATAACCGTTGACACGACGCCGTAGCGTCGCTGGGGGCTATTTTAGAATCCTCTACGACCTGGGGTGGGTCCTTCGACAGGCTCAGGACGAACGGTAAAGACGCTCCCTTCCGTTCGTGGTGAGCTTGTCGAACCACATTTTCAAAATGGGTCCTACTCCAGGGTTGTGCGGACAGCTTGGGCGATGGTGTCCGGAGTGGGGTAGCACAGAGGCTCCAGCGCCGGGCTGAAGGGAATGTGCACGTTGACCGTCCCCAGCCGCTGGATGGGCGCTTGCAACGACCAGAAACCCTCCATGGCGACTATCGCCGCGATCTCGCTGGCGGCGCTGCAGGTTTTGTGGGCCATGTCCACCGTCACCAACCTGCCGGTCTTGGCCACCGATTTCAAGATTGCATCCTTGTCCAAGGGCACCAGCGAGCGAGGGTCCAAGACCTCGGCGGAAATTCCTTCTTGGGCCAGGGTCTCCGCTGCTTTCAGGGCCAGCGGAACCATTCCCCCCATGGCGACGATGGTGGCGTCGGTGCCTTCCCGCTTGATATCGGCGACCCCCAATGGGACGGTGTACTCTTCCTCTGGGACATACGCCCGGGCGCCCAGGATGGTGCGGTCCTCGCAAAACAGAACGGGGTCATCTTCCCGGATGGCCATCTTCATCAGGCCCTTGGCGTCGTAGGAGTTGCTGGGAAAGACCACCTTGAATCCGGGAATGTGCATGAACAGGGGGTAAGACCGGTCAGAATGGTGTGCGGCCATGCTGCCGTTGTAGTACATGGCGGCGCGGTAAACTATGGGCAAGTTGACCTGCCCGCCGAACATGTAGCGCATCTTGGCGGCCTGGCTTACCAGAGAGTCCATGGCTACCCACATGAAACAGAACGCGCTCTCCACGATGGGCCTCATGCCCACGGCGGCGGCGCCCACGGCCGCGCCCATAAAGGCGTTCTCCGACAAGGGACAGTCCCGCACCCTTTCATTGCCGAACTCGGCGGCCAAGCCAGCCGAAGCCCCGTAGACCCCCGCCTGGATGTCCTCTCCCATGATGAACACCCGCTCGTCCAGCCGCATCTCTTCGCGCATGGCTTCGTTCAGGGCTTGGGTCAAGGTGATGTCCCTGGTTTCGGTTTGTGTTTGAGTCATTGCTTATCTCCTGGGGCCTGCGGTCTTAATGATGCCAGCGGGTTGCCCGTTTCTATTCCAGGGGGATGGGGTTGGCGTACATGTCTTCGAAGAGGGCTGAAGGTTCCGGGTAGGGGCTTTCCCTGGCGAACTCCACCGCCTCGTCGATCTGCTGCATGACTTCCTGCTCCAGTTGGTCGATCTCGGCCTGGGTGGCGATGTCCTGGGACAGCAGCAGCTCCTTGTGGATTTTGATGGGGTCCCGCGCTTTCCACTGCTCCACCTCCTCCTCGTCGCGGTAGGGAGCCCGGACGATGCGGTTCAACCCCAGGGAGTGGTCGTGGTAGCGGTAGGTCAGGCCTTCGATCAAGGACGGGCCATCCCCGGCTCGTGCCCTGGCCACAGCCACGGAAACCGCCTCGTACATGGCGATGACGTCCTGACCGTCCACCAGCACGCCGGGGATGTTGTAGGAAGCCGCGCGGTCGGATATGTTTTCCGAGGCGACCATTTTCTTGAAGCTGCTGGACACCGCGTACTGATTGTTTTCGCACAAAAAGATCACCGGCAGCTTCCAGATGGCCGCCAGGTTGATGGACTCGTGGAAGGCGCCCTCGTTGCTGGCGCCGTCGCCGAAGAAGGGCACCGCCACGCGGTCGTTGCCTTGAAGTTTGCTGCCCAGGGCGGCGCCCACGGCCGTGGGGATGGCGGAACCCAGGATGCCGGACTCGCCCAGGATTCCTATGCTGAAGTCGGCCAGGTGCATGGAGCCACCCTTTCCCTTGCAGAATCCGGTGGCTTTGCCCAGCAGTTCGGCCATGGCTCGCTTGACGTCGCCTCCTTTGGCGATGGGATGGCCATGGGAGCGGTGGTTGCCGGTCATCCAGTCGTCGTCGCGCAGGGCCAGGCAGGCTCCCACCGCCACCGCTTCCTCTCCGATGTAGGAATGGGCAGCACCCACGATTTCTCCCCGTTCCACCATCTGGATTACCCGCTCCTCAAAAAAGCGGATACGGACCATGCGCCTCAGCATTTCCATCAACAGGGATTTGTCATCCAACATGGCGCTCTCCTTTGATAAGAACTTGGCCCCGCCCTAGCTCTCAATTAGATATGTGGAGCAATGCCCCTCACACTACCCGGATACCGGGGATATTTGGTGAATCAAGGGCATTCAAGAGGTAAAAATGTCCAGGGGCAGAAAGGCGGATACAACAAAGTTGGGCACGTCCACCACCTGGCTGATCTTCAGGTCCACCGCCACGCTGCAGATGCAATAGGCTTGCTCTCGGGACCAGCCCCTTTCCACAAGCCGGTCAATCATGCTCAGCAGAGCGTTGCGCGCGGCCAGGGTGGCGTTCTCAGACTCGTTGACCCCGTCGGCGATGCACATGCCGGTGGTGGCTATGAACCGTTGCGGCACGGCCATCTGCGGGGTGGTGAAGTAGTCGTCTCGCTCGAACATGGGAAAGCGCAAACCCCGGCGGGCGGCCTCGCCCTTGCGTACCTGGAAGTTTACGTGCAGCGTGCAGTCCATCTCCACCGCGGTGCCGCAGCACTCGCAGTCGCCCTGGGCGAAATGAGCATCCCCCGCGGAAAATAGCGCGCCCTCGGTAAACACCGGCAACAACAGCCTGGTCCCGGCGGTGAGCTGCTTGATGTCCATGTTGCCTCCATTCTCCCGAGGGGGAATGGTGCGCAGTCCTTCCGAGGCAAAGGGCTCGCCGGCGGGGACTGCCCCGGCGGGCTCCGGCCCCAGCACGGCCCCGCCACGGCGCAGCAGCTCGTCTTCTCTCAGGAGGATTTCCTGGCGCAGGGCTCGAGAAGGGGCCACGCCAATGGTGCCCATGAATG
>JADFFS010000213.1 GCA_022568195.1 Chloroflexota bacterium
CAGCACGAACTTGGAAAGGCCAAGGGCGTCGACAAAGGCGGCCAGGTCCTCGACAAACCGGTCGCGGGCATAGCCTGTGCTGGCCCATTGGCTGCCGCCGTGCCCCCGCTGATCGACGGCGAGAACGTGGTAGTGGGGCGCCATGGCCTCGGCGAATTCGTCCCAAATATGGGCCTGGCCGGTGTGACCGTGGAGGCAGACCAAGGGGGTTTTGCCAGACGTGCCCCAGTCCAAATATCGAAGGCGGACACCGTTTACACTCAGGTGCTTCTCTTGTGCTTTTACGGTGGTCATGGGCTTCCTCCCACCTTGATGATCAGTCAGAGTCCGTGGGTTACGATACCATAATCATGAGATTCCTCCAACGTTCATATCCCCGATGCGTATGCTGATCGACTTCGATCTGCCCCTGGAGCCGTTCAATACCCTGGTGAGGAACGGGACGGCTGGCCGAAAAATCCAGCAGATACTGGAGGAAATCAAGCCCCAGGGGGTTTAGCTCTCCGAACAAGGCGGAAAGCATGGCGGGACCATGACCGTGGATGGCGCCGGGCCGTCCAGCGGTCCGTCCATTGCGGGACCCTCTTTTTGACATTCAGCCCAACCGTAGAGGTCCATTACGTGATGGGATCCGAGGATTTGGCCCGCGCGGGACTTGACAGCCTGGGGGAGGGAATGCGGCCAACGGGGCGCCAACGGCAACAAATGAGACTGAGCGCGGTGGGCAGCAGGCCGGGTTAGACTGCCGGATGCTGACCAAGCCGGTGTGGGAATGACCGGTCTCCCCTGACGAGGACGGGCTGCGGACAAGGCCAATCCATTACCTTGGTCAGGATGACATTACGATTATCGGTGTGTCGTGTACCGGCCTGTGGTGGGTGGCGTTCATGTCCGCCAGAGGGTTTTGATCCCGTGCCACCAGCTCTTTCAGTTCAACCAGTACCTGTTTAATATTCACCTTGAGCATCGCCAATTCGTTTTCCAGCCGCTCCACTCGTTCCTCTAGTTCCGCCACCCCGCAGCCTCCCCTGGTTTGTTGTTAATCAATGCTTGCGTAAATGTCGTTTGGCCGGGTTCCGTTGTGTTCCTGGCTTGTCAGATGTCTAAACGGGATTGAGCATTTCAAGTAGTCCACTTCTGATTTAGGCATGTCCGTGCCGACAGTTCAACTCCCAACGGGCACGAAATTGGTCGCGAGTTGCATTGCCACCGGGGGTGGTCTCACTCCTTGGAACTGTGTTTCGCTCCACCGGCAACCACCAACACCGCCGCCACGAGGGGCGCTAATTCCTCCATAGCCTTGGTGTTAGGGAGTAGGCTCATGTGGGTAGGCTTGGCTTTTCGGCGCGGCCAACATCACCAATACTAGCCAGGGCAGCGTCGCCGGTCCGGGTCACTTACCAGGTCGTCTTAGAGGCGGCCAGCAGGCTTGGTGACAAGAAAAAGCCCCGGCCTTGGGAGGCCGGGGCTGCAGTAACGTCTTCGCCCGGAGGCGGCAGGACAAAGACGGCGCGTTTAATTAAGGGACATAATCTTTTTGAGTTCCGCCGGCGTGGTCCTGTTTACGATGACCACTGCGCCCTTGTTGGGCTTCACTTGGATGGTGAATTCCTTGCCTTTGGGCAGCAAGGGTGAGAGGTTCGTTAGGGTCACGGTCATGTCCGTCTGCTCCCCGGGGTCCAGCAGTTCGCCGTTACCGATGGTCCAAACGGCTTTCCACCTGCACTCCGCGGTATTGGGGTCGCCATCGAAGTTATAGTCTTTGTCCTTACAGTTGATGGCTTGTGTACTGTCCAGGTAGGTCACCACGACACCGGTTTTGGACAGGTCCACGGCGTCCGCTGACTGAGCGGCGCTGCTTAAGGTGAACCTGACGCTGTCGATAAAGGTTTTATCTGTGTTGGATTCGGCGATGATGTCGCCGCGTATGCTTATGGTGGACGAGGTTTCCGCCAAGCCACCGAGAACCGTTTCCTTGCTCTTTTCGGCGCTGAGCAGACCGGTGCTCAAAACCGCGAAGGCGAATACCGAGGCGACCACCACGAAGGCAATGAGAACGATGGCCGTTTCAAGGCCGGTGATTCCCCGCTGGTCTCTCATGAGGCTCTTGCCAGATAAAAAGCTCGTGATTTCCATGTTTGCTCCTCCTTGTGAACAGCCATTCCGAAAGGCTGCCGAATCTGTTCTTCCATTCAAGCTCAAATTATCACCCTTTACCTGAGCCGAACATCGGGTCTTCCCTAACGTTTGTACCGTGCTAACACGATGGTCCATCAGGTTAGCTCCATGGTGTTAGCACCATGGAAAGCAAGACAGCTCCCATAGAAACGTTCCAGAAACGGCCCGCCGTTGCTAGGCACTCGCCGGTTGGGTCAGGGGAAGTTCGGGGAGAGGTGACGACATACACGGGACCGACTGGTAGGTTTGCGAGGTCACACTTCCGAACCCTGGACGTACAGCTATAGGCTTCAACGAGATGAAGACGTCGGAGATCTGGTTGCCCTCGCTCTTCGGGCCTTCAAGCCCGGCGGACTCAGCTTCGGATTGGCGGCCAGTCAGCTCGTGGGAGCATTTGGGCATGCACCAACGATAAGAGACGGAAGGCTGGACAAGATATCTATGGGCCCCATTTGTTACTCCCCAAGCAACGCCGAGACCTCCAGCTTCCCAAGATTCTGGGAAAAGTTCCGGGCCGTCATGCCTGAAACTGCTCAGTGGCCTGTTCCGTGCCTGGAAAATGGTGCCGGGGGCGGGAATCGAACCCACACACCCGTGAAGGTAGCGGATTTTAAGTCCGCCGCGTCTACCTTTCCGCCACCCCGGCAAATCAGGCGCCGGCGAGCCTCTCCCAGGAAAGGTCAACCCCCCGGCGGTAACATTAAATAAATAAGCAGTGCGGATACTGTTGGGTGACGCCGAGGCTGCAGTGTGGTTCTGCGACCTGCCTCGCGTAGCAGAGGGCGTTGGGGTTCGTTTGGAGGCGACGGGCGGATTCGAACCGCCGAATAGAGGTTTTGCAGACCTCCGCCTTAGTCCACTTGGCTACGTCGCCTCGTCTAGATGGGTCTCCGTCCGGCCGGTATGGTGCCGAGGGTGGGATTTGAACCCACACAGGCGAATGCCCACGGCCCCCTCAAGACCGCGTGTCTACCAATTCCACCACCTCGGCCTAGCGGCGCGAAGGATATTATACCATGCGTCAGGCTCGTGGCGGCAGGCTCGTGTAAATCCGGAATGCGGCTCTGGACTACTGGCGGGCACAACAGGCCACAACAGATTGAAACCGCGTGTCTGTTATAATCTGACCCGGCATCCATGGCCGGTCTGTGTGGGTCGTAACCTCAAAAGCTGTACACAAGCTCAAAGTCTACGAGGTCCAAGTCTGAATGCATAGGAACCACCTTCGTGGCTGCGCCCAAGAATAATCGCCGTAAGCAGGTTCGTCTGACCGGCTTCGACAACGAGCCAATGGCCCGGTTGGCCGAGCAGCGCCTGTGGCAGGCGGAAATCCCGTGCTTTATTCGATCGTTACGGGGCGGTCCGGGATTGTGGGGGTCTTCCTACAACCTGCCCCATGACCTTTTCGTCCATGAAACCGACCGGGCTCGGGCCAGCGAGGTTCTTGATCTGGAACATGCCGAGTTGGATGCCGGGGAGGGAACGCCGGTTCAGGCCCGCTCCAACGGTGGTCTGTGGCTGGCGGGACTTGTCCTAACCGCTGTGTTGGTTGTGGGGATCATACTGCGCCTAACATCGGTACAGCCCTAACGCCTATCCAACGGTGCGCCATGTTTAGAGGAAACTATGGGTAAGCTTGACGGCCGGGTGGCAATTATAACCGGAGCGAGCCGGGGCATCGGCGCGGAAATCGCCCGGCATTTTGCCGCCGAGGGCGCCAAGGTAGTGTGCGCCGCGCGTACCCTGCGTGAAGGCGACCACCCGCTGGAAGGCTCCCTGGAAAAGACGGTGGAGGATATCCGGCAGGCCGGTGGCGAGGCGACGCCCATCTCGGTGAACATTTCTCTGCCCGAAGAATGCGAACGGCTGCTAGAAGCGACCCGAGATACCTATAGCCCGGTGGACGTGCTGGTCAACAACGCTGCACTGACCTACTACATTCCGGTTAAAGACTTCCCGCTAAACCGCTGGATGCGCTCTTGGGCGGTGAACTTCCACGCACCGTTTTTGCTCAGCCAATTGGCATTGAAGGACATGATCCCGCGGGGCAGCGGCAGCATCGTTAATATCTCCTCGGCTTCCGCCGTCGGACCCGGCAGGGGGCCCTACCCTGATGCTAACACCGACAGCGGGGGCACCTGCTACGGCGCCGAAAAAGCGGCCTTGGAGCGCTTTAGCCAGGGCCTGGCCATGGAGGTTTACCAGTACGGCATATCGGTGACCTGCGTCTCCCCTTCGTTGATTGTGCCCACTCCGGGCACCGTCTTTCACAACCTGGTGACGGGTATGGACGACCCGCGAGGCGAACCACCCGAGTTGATGGCCCAAGCTGCCCTGCTGCTGGCGTCCGAGCCTCTGGACAAGGTAACCGGCCGGGTTACCTACAGCCAGCAGATTTTGAAAGAGTTCGGCTTGATCACCGACGCCAAGGGTAGAGGAGTGGATTCGGACCGGCCGGTTAGCGGTTACAGCCAAATTTAAAACCGGCTCCGCCACAATCTTAGGTTAACGCGCGAATTATTCGCCTGGCTGCCGGTTGATTGGTTCGGCCAAAGGCGCGGTTCCCGGCCTCTAGTGGCGGCTCTGAGCTGAGTTTCGATACGTAAACCGGAGCGCTGCTTGCCAGACGCAATTAGAGAGTCGAGCCATGTCCCTGAGATACGGCGTTCTATTGATTCCGGAGCCTTCCTTCACTGCCACCGCCTATCGGGCGCGCCAGATCATATGCGGGCAGTATGGAAGCTGGGCCGCAGAGATGCACATGCTGCACCTGACGTTGACCGGCTTCTTCCAGTGCTCCGACTCCTCCCTGGATGAACTTGACGCCGCACTGGCAGCCTTAGCCGAGTACAGCCGCCGGTCTGCTCCTCAATTCAGCATGTCCCACCACGGCGTGGTCCCAATGCCCGGCAGCTCGGGCAACATCTCCCTGGACTTTGGGCAAGGGGACGGTAACGATCCGTTGCAGGTGTTGCAGCGGAATACCGCTGAGTTGCTGGAGCAGACCGCCGACGTGGAACCCGAACCGGAATCGCCTACCGGCCAACCCCGGCCCCATGTGCCGTTGATGCAGTACGCCAACCTTCCCCCGGCGGTCTTCTCCGATGCCGTGGAGTTTGCCCGGGGCGTTGTCGAGCACCTGCAACTGCCCGAGGCCACCCGCGCCTGGAGGCTTCTATTGGTCCGGTTCCGGTCCGAAGGCGCTGGCGACGACTGGGGAGATGGCCGTTGGGCCGCCGACCTGAGTTGGGAGCTGTTGCACAGCTATTCCTT
>JADFFS010000049.1 GCA_022568195.1 Chloroflexota bacterium
CAGGTCGGCCCCTTCCGCGCGTAGCAACTCAAGGTCCCGTTCCATGTCCCTGGGGTATCGGGAAAGGTCTTCCCGAGGGCCAAACTGGGACGGGTTGATAAATATGGAAACAGCCAGTGTCGCGTTCTCCCGCCGGGCCTGCCTGACCAAGGCCAGGTGCCCGTCGTGGAGCGCGCCCATGGTGGGCACCAAGCCCAGTTCGCGGGGCGCGGCGCGACACAGCGCGGCCAACTGCCGGCTACTTTGAACGACTTCCATCTATGCTATTTGAATAAGCGCCGTGGCCACAAGACACTCAAGGCAGGACGGCCAGCTCTTCCAAGATCGATTCGTCCATGGTGGAGCTCTCCTTCTCGGTGGGAAAGGTCCCTTCCCCAACCTCGTGGGCGTAGCGAGCGAGGGCCTCTCGCATCGTCTCTCCCAGCTTGGCGTATTGCTTGGCGTGCTTGGGAACGAACTCGGTGTACAGACCCAGCATGTCATGCAATACCTGCACCTGTCCGTCACACTCGGGGCCGGCGCCTATCCCTATGGTGGGTATACTTAGCCTCTGGGAGATCAATCCTGCTAGCTGGGTGGGGACCAGCTCCAACACCACGGCGTAAGCGCCGGCTTCCTGCAGGGCCTGTGCGTCCTGAAGCAGCCGGGCCGCGTCGCGGCGGCCCCTCCCCTGCACCCGGTATCCGCCCAAGGCGTTGATGGACTGGGGGGTCAACCCGATGTGCCCCATCACTGGAATGCCGCACTGGACAATCCGCTCCACCGTCGCGGCCACCCGCTCTCCGCCCTCCAGCTTCACCGAATGGGCGCCTCCCTCTTGAATCAACCTGGCGGAGTTGGTCAGGGCCTGCTCAATGCTGATTTGATAGCTCATAAAGGGAAGGTCGGCCACCACCATTGCATTTTTAGCTCCCCGGACCACGGCCTTGAGGTGGTGGAGCACGTCCTCCATGGTCACTTGAATGGTCGAATCGTAGCCCAACACCACCATGCCCAGGCTGTCCCCAACCAGCAGCAAGGGAATCCCCGCTTCGTCGGCCAACCGCGCCGCGGTGTAGTCGTAAGCGGTAACCATGGGTATCTTTTCGCCCTTGGCCTTCATCTGGGCGATGTCGCGGACTGTAATCTTCGCCATGGTTATTCCCTCCAGTGGTTATTCGCTGCCCACGTAGTGGTCCACCAACTCCTCGATGGCCGTAACTTGATCCGGGCCGATACCCTTGCGGACAGCCAGGGGCAATGACGCCCTGGCCAGGGTCCCGTAAACCGGGACCAGCTCCGGTAATCGCTGGAACAGGGCCTCCAAGTGGGACCGGACGGTGACGGCGTCGCCCCGAACCACGGGGCCGGTGGCTGCGGCGGCCAAGCCTTCATTTTTTATGTTGTCGAGGGTAGCCCGGGTCAAGGGATAAAGGGCATCCACGGCTTCCTCCGCCGTGAATCCCATGCTCTGCCAAAGGTCCACCGCGCCATGCAGCAGGGCCACCAGATGGCCGCATGCCAAAACCGCAGCCGCGTGGTAAAGGGGACGGTCGGCATCGGCTATCGACACCGGTTGGCCGCCAAGGTCCCGGGCAACCTGGGCCAGGTAATCGGGTAGCCAACCATGCCCGGATATGGCGAACCGCACGCCGTCCATCCTGGCCAGGGCATCCTTGGGGTCATCCAGTCCGGCGAAGGTCTGGAACGGGTGAAAAGCCCCGGTCACCGCTC
Organism: Chloroflexota bacterium; assembly: GCA_022568195.1. Classification (GTDB taxonomy): domain Bacteria; phylum Chloroflexota; class Dehalococcoidia; order Lucifugimonadales; family UBA3495; genus JADFFS01. Next base: position 1,714 of record JADFFS010000049.1, read on the forward strand.
CCTGGTCCGCTGCGGACTCCAGCAGCTCGGTTGAGGCTGCCCCACAGCAGTGTATCGCCCCTTGGTTGGGACGCCAGCGCAGCGCCGCCGCGACATCTCGGATCACCGAGTCGGGCGTTGTAATAAAAACCAGGTCTACGCTGTCCGCCAGCTCCTGGGCCGATTCCACTGCCGCACATCCGGGAATCCGGCTTGCCAGCCATTGGGCCGAGCTTAACCGGCGGCTGTAGGCCGCCACGACTCGATATCCCTGGGCGGCCAGGGCCAAGGGCAGCCCTTTACCCAGCACGCCTACGCCGATAAACCCGATGCTCAAATCGTTCTTAATCAACGGACAGCTCTCCAACGGCGGGCACACCGCCCAATCCCGTGGCGGTGGACACGGCCCGCAACACCGCCTGGGCGGTCACTTCCACGGCGGCCGCACCCAAAACTGTCACGTCTACTGCGCCGTGATTGCGCCCGGTGGCCATGGCGAACATGGTATCGCCATCCCGAATGGTATGGCAGGGACGGATGGTCAAAGCCAACCCGTCGTGGCTCTGCATCGCCAGGAAGTTGGCCTCTTCCCGGGTGAGCACGGCGTCGGTGGCGACCACACCGATGGTGGTATTGGTCAGGGCAGGGGCATCTCCGGTAACTCCCTGCAGCAGAACCGCCACCGGATCGTCCAGGCCGTGGCCATCTTCCCGCCTGGGTCCGGCGATTACCCTCCCGGAACGATGGTCAACTACGCCACCGTAAGCGTTCACCGCCACCACCGCGGCTACGACGGCGCCGCCTGGCAGGGTCATGCTGGCGGACCCGATGCCACCCTTGAGGGCGCGGTCCATGCCCCCCATCTTGGCCACCGTGGCCCCGGTTCCTGCGCCGACGGTACCCTCTTCCATGGCATCGGTGCTGGCTGCCAGGCATGCCGAGTAGCCCTCTTTGGGACCGGGACGGACTTCCGAGTTAATCAACCCAAGGTCAAACAGGATGGCCGCCGAAACGATGGGCACCAGAGCCGGCCCCGTCTTGAACCCGATTCCCTCTTTAGCCAGGTAATCGACCACTCCCGAGGCTGCGTCCAGACCAAAGGCACTGCCTCCGCTGAGCAGCACAGCGTGCACCTCGTTTACCCGGTGGGACGGACGCAGCAGGTCGGTCTCACGGGTCCCCGGCGAACCGCCCCGGACATCGACGCCGCCCACCGCGCCTTGCCGGCAAATAATCACCGTACAGCCCGTGGCGTTACGCCGGTCGGTGTAATGTCCAGCCTCCAGCCCATCAACGCTGGTAATGGTGGTGTTCAACTATACCCCCAGGGAAGCAACGGGAGCTGGCAGAAGACAAAAGGAAAGCCCCGGCGCAGCGGGGCGTAACGAAAAAGCGTCTTATGTGCCTTGGCCGTCTCGGTCTGCATAGGATCCCAGCGGCGCACTACTTGAGGATAGGACTTATTTGCCGGACGCTCATCCCCCTGACCGGGTGGATGGCAGCCCCATTTTATGTTCGGCCCTTATTCGGTGTCAAGCTGGATTCACGTCCTGACGCTGCCGCAGCGGAATCAGAACCACGATTAACGCCGAAACCGCGGTCAAGACCCCCGCATAGTAAAAAATGGAGCCGAATCCCCCAAAATGGTCGATGATCAAGGTCGCGATGAAGGGAGATGCCCCACCGATGATTCCGTTGAGCCCGAAAATAAGGCCGATGGCCGTGGCCTCGGTTCCCCGCCCCACCACGTCCAGCACCGCGGCTTGAATAATCTGGTGCAGGGCGAAGGTAAATAGGCCCAGGCCGGCAAACACCGGGATCAGCAGCAACGAATCGCCGACGCTCACCACCACGAAGGACAGCAGCGAGGCGCAGATCAGGCCGGGGACCAGCACCATTTTCCGCCCGAACCGGTCGGAGGCGGCGCCAATGAAAGGGGCAGACACGATGCCCATCCCGGTGAGCAGGGCAAAATGATAGCCGGCGCTGAAATGACTCATCCCCAAACCGGTTACCGGGTCTTCCAGATAGAAGGGAGTCCAGTGAAACAGCGCGTTGAGCCCGATGCCACGCAACGTGGCGGTCAGAATCAGGGCCATGACCACGGGGTTCTTGAGCAAGCTCAAACCGTGACGGAACCGCGACCCCAGAGCGGTCTGCTGCTCCTGGACACCCTCACGCCCCACGTCCTTCAAGGACCACCACACAAACCCCGCCAGCAGCAGCGCGGGTATGGTGTAGAGGAACAGAGCGTTGCGCCAGAGCATGTAAGTCAACATCCCCCCGGCCATCAGCGGCCCAAGGACGTTGCCGATGCTAGACCCGAAGCCGTGCATCGCGACGGCAAACCCCCGCCGGTCGGGGAAGCGCTGGGATAGCGCGGCTGTGGCCGGGAGGTGCCACAAGGAACCCGGAATGGAGATTAGGATTACCGCCAGTACCAGGAAGGCGAAGCTAGGCGAGGCTCCCACCGAAGCGTAAGCAAGAGCCGACCCCAGCATACATCCGGTGAGGATCAGACCCCATTGGCGCTTGAGCATATCCACCAAGACGCCCCCGCCCAAGTTCACCACACCGGACCCCACCTGGCGGATGCTCAGCAAAGTGGCTACCTGGACCGTGTTGAGGCTCATGGAGGCAGCGATGGCAGGCATGAAGATGGGGAACCCCTGGTCGTACAGGTGCGATATCCCGTGACCAAAGGAAAGGCTTCCAAGGATGAATCCCCGGTTCTGTCTTAGAGGCGCCTGGGCCTGCACAACCTGTTCCAAGTTCGTCTCCCCGGAATATCAAGAAATACCTGGGCCGTGTTAAGAGCCTGGGTGATTCTAATGGGACGCCTTGCCGCTGGCAACCCCATTCCCGGGTCAACGACTTCGCCGTTGCTGTCGTTGACCCGTGGAATTGCCAGGTCTCGGCATGCGCCCTGGCCCCTGGCACGCCTGTATGCTATGCTACCGACTCGGCCGGTTCGTGCCTGAAATCGGCTTTTGATTGAATCGCAAAGGCGTAAAACCAGGAGGTGAAAGTCCATGTTTCGCGTAAACCACATCCACCTGAAATCCCCCGATCCCAAAAAGACTGCCCAGTGGTACGTGGACGTGTTCGGGGCCAAAATCACGGGCGAGGGCACGGGAATGGGAGGCGCCACCACCGTCCGGATGGAGATCGAAGGCACCCGCATCAACGTAACCAGCGCGCCCGCCGGAGAGACGTTGCCCCAGGGAACTTCGGAGTCTCACTACGGTCTGGAGCACTTCGGCTTCGACACCGATGATATCGAGGCAGCCATGGCGCACGTCCAGTCCCACGGCGCGGAGGTGCTGCTGCCAATAACCCAGATGGGTACCGGCAGCAAGATTTCCTACGTGCAGGGTCCGGAAAACGTGCGTATCGAGCTTGTGCAACCGGCGCCCTGACCACACTAATTGCACCTAGTTTTGTGTCCGGATGAGAGTGACTAATGTCATTCCGATCCTTCAGCGGAAGGAGAGGAATCTGGGGATGGGTGGAACGGCCTCGCCCCAGATGCTTCGCCGCTGCGGCTGGCTCAGCATGACAAATTCGGAGCAACAACAGGTCTTCTGAACCGGCCAATCAACTTGACGGAGTAGTGGCCCGGCATCCGTGGAACCGGGCCTGTCAAGCTTGATAATCCGGTGGTATCCGTTTCAGGGGAGGTTTTGTCCATGACCTATCCAGGGCTCAGCTTAGAGGGACAGGTGGCGCTGGTCACCGGATCGGCGCGGGGTATAGGCGCCGCCCTGGCCGTGGGGTTGGCCCAGGCCGGAGCCGACGTGGCCGTTTCCGACATTCCGGAGCGTTTAGACGAAGCCGGCGGGGTACAACAGAAGATACAAGAGCTGGGCCGCTCCAGCTCGACCTACGCCCTGGACGTTCTGAACCTGGACAACATCCAATCGGCCATCGGCGCGGTCACACGAGAATTCGGGCAGTTGGACATCCTGGTAAACAACGCCGGCATACGCAGGCGAAAGCCGGCGTTGGAGGTCACCGAGGAAGACTGGGATGCGGTGCTTGACACCAACCTGAAAGGCGTCTTCTTCTGCGCTCAAGCCGCCGCCCGGGGCATGATTGAACGAGGGCAGGAGCGAGGCCGAATCATCAACATCGCTTCCCAGATGGCGGTGGTAGCCCGGCGAGACCGGGCGGCCTACTGTGCCAGCAAGGGTGGAGTGGCCAATTTAACCCGGGTGTTGGCCCTGGAGTGGATACAGTACGGCATCACCGTCAACGCCATCGGGCCGGGACCCACCGAGACCCCCGGGTTGGTGGCTGCCGACGCGCGAACGCCCGAAGAAGTAGACCAGGATATGGCGGCTTACATGCCCTTGGGACGGCGCATGGTCCCGGAAGAACTGGTGGGAGCCGCCGTTTACCTGGCCAGTCCCTCGGCGGGGGCCACCACCGGCCACCTGCTCATCGTCGACGGCGGCTGGACCGCCCAGTAGTCCTGTAGGGTAGATAACCTATTACTTCGCACCCTATCCAGCACATTTGCGGAGGCAGTGATGGGCAAATTCGACGGCAAAGTGGCGGTGGTTACCGGGGCGGGACGCATGCGGGGCATCGGGCGAAGCGCCGCCCTGGCTTTTGCTCGGGAGGGCGCCCAGGTAACCGTTAGCGGTACCGGGCGCGACCCCCAAACCTTCCCCCAAGACGAGCAGGACGCCGGATGGAAGGACGTGGACAGCGTCGCCCAGGAAATTAACCGCCTGGGGGTGGAGGCCCTTCCGCTGGTGGCCGACGTCACCCGGTCGGACCAAGTCCAGGCCATGGTGGACCGGACAGTGGACCTGTTTGGGAGGATCGACTTTCTGGTGAACAACGCCAGCGCTCCCCGCATGGCTGCCTGGGCCAATTTCGAAGACTTGACCGAAGAGGCTTGGCGCCACGTACTGGACGTGAAGGTCACCGGCGCCTTCCTTTGCACCCAGGCAGTCACCAGGGTGATGATGCGCCAGGGTTGGGGAGGCAGCATAGTCAACGTAATCTCGGTGGAAGCCAAAATCAGCCGGCCCACCGACCTGGCCTACGCCACCGCCAGCGGCGCTCTGTACACTTTCACCACCAAAGCCGGCCGGGCCCTGGCGCCTCACGGCATACGCGTCAACGGCGTGAGCCCGGGGACGACAGACACCTCCCGTAACGATGCCCTTTACGGCTACCCCCGGAGCCAGGAATGGGCCGCCAGGGTGGAGTCCATACCGATAGGCCGGGCGGGAACACCCGAGGAGATCGGCGACTTTATCGCCTGGCTGTGCAGCAAGGAAGCCGAGTTTATCGTGGGCCAGTGCATCGAGATAGACGGAGGCCAGGCAACCTAGTCTTGTCCCTACCCATCCGCCCTAAAAGGTTGTGGAGGGATGCGCGGCACGGTCCCCATGTCAGCCATCAGTCGATTCGCACGAGGAGAGTAGCCATGAGCTTGGAGGATATCGAACGAAGACTAAAAGCCTTGGAGGACGTGGAGGAGATCAAGCATTTGAAGGCCCGCTACTGCGGCTACTGTGACGACAACTACGACGCCGACGCTATCGCCGGCCTGTTCACCGAGGACGCTGTCTGGGACGGTGGAATCCGCGGCCGGGCCGATGGACGGGAGGAAATCCGCCGCTTCTTCGTACGCGCCTCCCAGAGACTGCCATTTGCAATCCACATGGTTATGAACCCGATCATAGAGGTCGACGGCGATACCGCCACGGGTTCCTGGTACCTGTTCCAGGCATGCACCTACGCCGATGGAGACCAAGCCGTGTGGGGCTCGGGCCGGTACGATGAGGAATACATCAGGGTCGACGGTAAATGGATGTTTCAAAATTTGAAGCTGACGTCCTTCTTCTGGACCCCCTTTGACCAAGGCTGGGCCAAGGCTCGCTTCGTGTAGGCCGGGTACCATGGACAAAATGAAGGGATTGGTCGCAATCGTCACGGGGGCCAGCCGGGGTCTGGGCCGGGCCATCGCCATGGAGTACGCCGGGGAAGGGGCCAGCGTGGCGATCTGCGCCCGCCAGAGCTCGCCAACGGGATTGCCGGGCACCATCGGTGAAACCGCCCAGGCCATCCGGGACTCGGGCGGAGAGGTCCTAACCGCGGCCTGCGACGTGGCCGTGGAAGAACAGGTGGCGGACATGGTCCGGCAGGTGAAGGACCGTTACGGCCGGATAGACGTTCTGGTAAACAACGCCGGCTCCATGGTCCTGGGCGAGTCCATTCTGGAGATCGACCCCGCCCGGTGGGACCAGGTGATGCTGGCCAACGTACGTGGACCGTACCTATTCTCCCGGGCTGTCCTGCCGGTGATGATGGAGCAGCGGCGCGGCAGCATCATCAACCTGGGCTCCCGCATGGGCAACGACCCCAGCCAGGGAGGGGGCATCCTCTACAGCTCCAGCAAAGCGGCGGTGCACATGTTCAGCTTTTGCCTGGCCGACGAAGTTCGGGAGTTCAACATCGCGGTCAACGTCCTCAGTCCAGGCAGCCTGCGCAGCGAGGGCTCCGCCGCCATCCCCTGGACCCAGCGGGACTGGCACGAGCGGGTCGACCCGCGGGAGGTGGGTCCCAGCGCGGTGTGGCTGGCCCTGCAAGACGCATCCTCCTTCACCGGGCAGCTGGTGTTGCGGGCCGAGTTTGGCCGGACATGGGGCACCTAGACTTCAGAAAATCCCCCTTCGCCCCCCTTTGTTAAAGGGGGGTTGGGGGGATTTTGTAACCGCATTATTTACCCCCTGTTTCCCCAGCGATTGTACGAAGTAACCTCGGCGGCGGGCCGGCGGTCGGTGGGGCCAAACCGGCCCCTGGGGTATCCCAATGGGGTCAGGGCCACAGTCTCGACATGGTCGGGTATTCCCAGCAGCGCCTTGACCTCTTCTTCCCGGCGGATATGGGTGGTGGTCAAGCGGGTTCCCAAGCCCAAGGCCCGGGCTGCCAGGAACAGGTTCTGCATCGCCAGCCAGATAGATGAGGCGTGGCGCCCCCTTTCTATGGGCGCCCCGGGGGTATATCCAGTGGTCCTGGAGTGGTCGACGCAAACCAGGATCATCGCCGGTACCTCGTGGAAATGGTTGGCCAGGTATCGTGCCGCCTGATAGACCGGTGTTTCTCCGGTGGCCGGTCCGTCGCCCCGTGCGCCTAGCCACAGATCTTTGTAAATCAGGCCGATCTTGGAAATCAGCTCCGGGTCTGTAATGACCACGAACTCCCAGGGTTGGGTGTTGCCTCCGCTGGGGGCTTTGGTGGCCGCCTCTATTATCTGGTCGATGGCCTCTCGGGGCACGGGGTCTTTTTTAAACCGGGTGATTTGCCGCTGGGTGGACATGGCCTCGAATAGCCCGATCTGGTCGGTCATTGTCAATCCTCCGCGTTAGAGTCTCAGCCATCAGAGTCGGCCATCCGCCGCCGGTAAAGAGCCGCAGTATACTATAGCCCGACGATTGACATTACCCAGCGGTGTGACTAGAGTACCTGACATCGACACGGCTAGGTCCAACTGTTCCAACCCCGGGGTCGCCCCCCGAGGCCAAGGAGGAGGGAGTAACATGGTCACAGTTTTGGATCACACTATAGTCCCGGTCCGGGATAGGGAAACGTCGGTGGAGTTTTACACCCGTATCTTTGGCTTCGAGAACCTGGGAGAGGTGGGGCCGTTCCTGGCGGTGCGGGTCAACGATACCCTGAACTTCGACTTTCGGGAATCGGATGACTTCAGAAGCATCCACTACGCCTTTGCCATGGAATCCGGCGAGTTTGAGGCGGCCTTCACGCGCATCAAGGATTCGGGAATACCCTATGGGGACAACCCCAGAGAACAGGAAAACATGAAGGGTCCGGGAATGACCGCCGGAGCCAAGGGTATGGGAAAAGCCGTTTACTTCAAGGACCCTGACGGCCACTTGCTGGAGATCAAGACCTACTGAACAATAAGCTCAGGGTAATGGGCGAAACGGTCGAACCCTATCGGAAGGTCTCTATGGGGACGTCGGCAAACAGGTGGCCGTCCTGAACGGTTACCGGAAATGAAGTCATCTGGGCCAGGGGGCCGTTGACGCACACCCCATCCTTCATCTCGAATCTCCAACCGTGGTCCGGGCACATGAAACTGGTGCCCCAGTCCACCACCTCACCGCCGGCGTGGGGGCAAACGGTGGACAACAGTTTGTAACCTTCTTTACCTTGGACGAGAAAAAAAGACCAGTCCCCCATGTGTACCACCGAGGGAAACTTGGTGAAAGACGACTCTGGTCCCAAGTCCATGTCTACAGCTCCCGGTCCGCTGCATGTTGGGGCAAACAATTCTCCCGCCGATCTGGCGAGAGCGATGGTAGTATAACCTAGAGCAGTTTTTCTCTCAAGGCGGGGAGATAGCAACAGGAGGCTGAAATGGCTGACCTGACAAAAGACGAGATACGTGCCTTGGGCCACGCCGTGGGCCTGGAAATCAACGACCCAGAGCTAACCGAGGTGATGTACAGCCTCAACGCCCTGTTGGAATCTTTGGACGCCATCAACCCGCCGGGGCTGGACAGCGTGGAACCGCTGCCCATTATCCTGCCGCCGTCCTAAGACCGGTTTCGCGGCCCGCAGCCGCAGCTAAATTTTGCTAGACCGATTTTCACCCCGTGGCAAGATAAGGAGAATGCGCTAATGGTGACTCAAGGCAAAGTAAGTCCCGAGGAGATGCAGCGTTTCTACGAAACCACCGAAGAGTTGGGCTTGGCGCCCGGCTGGTTGCGCCGCGGGGAGGAGCACCCGGAGGTGGTGCCCTTCCTCTGGAAATGGTCCGAGGTCGAGCCCCTGGTCATGCGCAGCGGCGAGGTGGTGACGCCTGACCGGGACGTGCAACGCCGGGTGCTGCGCCTGGCCAACCCGGGGCTGGCCCACGGCACCACCCACACCATATCCACTGCCCTGCAACTCCTGCTTCCCGGAGAGTGCGCCCCAGCCCACCGGCACACACCCACGGCCATCCGGTGGGTTCTGCAAGGCGAGGGGGTATACACCACCGTCGAGGGAGACAAACTTTACATGGAGCGCGGAGATTTGGTCCTCACGCCGTCTTGGACCTGGCACGACCACAATAGCGAGGGCGATGGCCCCATGATCTGGCTGGACGGTCTGGACACTCCCCTGGTCCGAAACCTGGACGCCACATTTTTCGAGAACTACCCCGAGGACCAGCAACCGGTCAGCGGTGTCGGCGAGTCGGAGCGGAAGTACGCCACCGGTTCCCTGCGCCCGGCCTGGGAGGAGGCCCGGCTTCCCTACTCCCGTTTGTTGCACTACAAGTGGGACCGGACCTATGAGGCGCTGTGGCGCTTGGCACAGGTGGACGCCAGCACCTTCGACGACGTGGCCATGGAGTATTCCGACCCGGCCACCGGAGGCGCGGTCCTGCGGACCATGGCCTGCTGGATACAGATGATCCGTCCGGGGGTTCACACCAAGGCCCACAGGCATACCACCAGCGCTGTCTACCAGGTGTTCGAGGGAGAAGGTTACTCGATAATCAACGGCACCAGATTCGACTGGACCCGCGGTGATTTGTTCGTGGTTCCGTCCTGGGCATGGCACGAGTTTGGCAACGAGTCGGGACAGGAAGCGATTCTGTTCTCCATCCAGGACAATCCAGTCATGAAGGCCCTGGCTTTGTTCCGCGAAGAACCCTACCAGGAAAACGCCGGCCATCAAGAGGTCACCGGCAATTTCTCCCGTACCGGCCAAAGGCGCCGGGCCCCGGCCGCCGGTTCCCATTAATAAGGCGGCAGCAAAAACTCCGAGATAACGAGAGGTCTATCATGCAGCAGGCAAACCGAAAACTGTACGTGGGAATGCACGACGGCGTCTGTGTCGTGACCAGCTCCGATGCCGGCCGAACCTGGAAGCAAGGCCAGGTAACTCCGTTGGCCCACGCGGCGGCGCGGCTGACCGCCAGCGCCAGTAATTCCCAGCGGGCGTATTTGGCCGCCTACGAGGCGGGAGTCTACCGCACCGACGACGGGGGCTCGACCTGGCAACCCCTGGCGTCCTACCCTTCAGACTACGCCCACAGCGTGGTGGTCCACCCCGGCGACCCCCAGTCGGTGTTCGTCGGCAGCGAACCGGCGGCCATCTTCCACTCGGGTGACGGTGGCGAGACCTGGGCCGAGTACCCCGGATTCCGGGCTGTTCCCGAGTCCAGCCAATGGGGTTTCCATGCCGAAACCCGGGAGTCCCACGTTCGGGACTTGACAATGGACCCGGTCGATCCCGACCACCTTTACGCCGGGATCGAGGTTGGTGGAATGGTCAGCTCCGTGGATGGCGGGTCAAGCTGGAAGCAGCTACCGGGTCTCCACGACGACATCCACTGCGTGAACCTGAGCCAATCCAGGCCCAACTGCGTGTACGTGGCCACGGCCAGGAGCCCCTACCGCAGCGACGACGCGGGAGAATCCTGGGAGACCATCAACGAGGGACTGGACCGGCGTTACACCCTGCACATCGCCGCTGCTCCCGATGACGCTGACTTGGTGCTGGTGACGGTCTCAACCAACGCCCGGCGGCAGAACCCCCAGTTTTACCGCTCAGTAGACGCCGGCCGCCACTGGCAGTTGATCGATTCGGTGGGATCGGATGAGGATATGGTGGTAGCCATCGATTGGGACTCCGCCGAACCCAACCGGGTATACGCGGGCACCGATGGGGGGAAGATCTTCTGCAGCGAGGACCGGGGCGTCTCCTGGGAGCCGATCTCGGCCAGCGTGTCAACCATAGCCGTGGGAGCCATGGTGGTGGGAACCGGCTAGACCAACGTCCAAGTCCCGAGTACCCAGATAAAGCCAGAGGCGGGGCGTCATGACCCCGCCTCTGGCTTTATCTCACGGGTTTCTTGCAGGCTAATGGTTTGATCGCCGAGATGGTTGGCCCGTTCACTCCAGACCCAGCGGGTATCTATTCCTCCGGGTACATCAGGGAGTGGAAGACCTCACGCCAGGGAGTCTCGCTGGGTACCACTTGCTCGATGGCCCGGACCCGGTAATAGCTGGTGCCCAGCCCCGGCGGGTCGCCACCGTCGGCCACGGTGCGGGCGGCCTGCAGCAGCAAGCGCCGGGCGGCAACGACGGCCATGTCGGTGCGGGACAAGTTCTCCCTGTTTCGGTCCACGATGGGTGCTTTCCTGCACGGCCACGTCCTGGGCGTTGATGCCTTCGATACCGGTGAAAGTCTCCTTTTTTTGCACCTGCCGGTCAATGAGCCAGTCGTTTTCCCGGTTGCCCACGGTGCGGAAATCCGGTAGCACATGCTCGGGTCCCCGCCCGTAGCCCCCCTCCATCTGCAGCCACTCTTCCTCGGTTATCGGGTCATCGCCAACCTCGATGGTGGGATAGGCGGTGGCGTTGATTTTAGCCTTGTAATCCCTGTCGGGAGGCTCGTTCATCATGTCCAGGCACCGCCCGTCGACGTCGAACTTCCACCCGTGGAACACGCAGCGCAGCCCGTTGTCCTCATTGCGGCCGAGGAAAAGGAAAGCCAGGCGGTGAGGGCAATATTCTTCCAGCAGCCCAACCCGTCCGCTGGTATCCCGGAAAGCCACCAAGGTCTCACCCAATAGCTTCACCCGTACCGGTGCACAGTCGGGTTCGGGCAACTCAGCCGCCAACAGGGCCGGCATCCAGTAGCGACGCATCACTTGGCCCATGGGCGTACCGGGGCCCGTCTGGGTCAGTACAAGATTGTCCTCCACGGTAACCATCTATGGCCCTCCCGACATGGGTGGTCCGATTAGTTAAAGCCCTGTTTACGTGTTGAGGACCGCCCGCTTGGAACGTGGGCGGTCCTGGTGGTTCGCAGGATGGTCAGCTTAAACGGAAGCTTTGGCGGTCGCGGCGTTGGCTTCCTCGACGAAGCCGGGAATCTGGGTCCAACGCACGTTCTTCTCGTCCTGCGCCAACGCGATCTGATCGCTTTGAGAGCTCTCCAATCCCAAGGGATGGCACACCAACTCGATCAGATTGCCGTCGGGGTCGTTGATATAGGTGTAGTGTTCGCCGGTGTCTTCCCTCTGCCCATGGTAAGGATCGTCGCCTCCACCACCGGGCGCAAAAGAGCCGCCGGCCGACCTGGAGTAGGAGACACCCACGGAGTCCAGGTGGGCCAACATCTCGTCCCAGTTTTCAACTTCTATGGCGAAGTGGACCCTGGGCACGTCTATGATTTTCTCGGTTTCGGAGGTGTGAATCTCCCCGGTCCCGATGCGAAGCTGTAGCTGCCTCTTGTTTAACGCCGGACCCCGGTCCAGGAACTCGGCGCCTAGCACCCTCTCGTACCATTCCCTGGTCTGCTGCCGGTCGCTAATCTGGATATTGATATGGTGGATCGCAGTGATTTTCGACATCGAAACTTCTCCCTTTAAGCTGGTTGTACTGCTTGGGCATCATTATCTTCCAAAACCTTGGCTGGAAGCAAATAATTCTTTCGAGTGATTCTTTCGATGGAATCTAATACCGGCGCCGGCGCCTCCGTTACCCCGCAAATCGGGGATAGGATTTGCGCAGGTTTGTGCCGGCGCTGGACCGCCCCAGGATTGGGGGAAAATAGACTGAATGTCGCCGGCGAAAAAGGCTGAAAACGGCAGGTTCAGAGCGTTGACCTTAACACTGCTGTGGATTAGACTCAAAATTGGTGGCGGTTCATCCAAACCGAGCTCCTTCTGAGATGGGGAAGTAATTGGCCGAACGAACGGCGAGTGGATTTGATCGTTTGTTCCCGAGATTCGCGAAATGATGCGGCAGAATAGGCCGGTTTAAGAGGATTTAATGCGACTCTTGGTCCCCAAGTTCATCGTTCCCACCACTGCATTGGGTGTGCTGAGCCTATTGGCCGTCGTCATAGCATTGGCGAGTGTCACGGGCGCGCATGCCCAATCGTCGTCCGCCTATACCGTTCAAGGCCAGGCTATTGTTGACGGCCGGCTCCTCCCAGACGGAACGCGGGTGATTATATATGTTGGCGGAACTGAACGAGGGCCGTTTGCTGAAACCAAAATCCAGAGTGGGATCTTCCGCTTCTCTATGATTCCGCCGCCGGGACAGGACTATAAGGGCAAAAAAGTAGAATTTGCGGCACAGTTGTCCAACGGCTCGAGGGTCCAGTTCCCACAAACTTTGTTCTGGGAACCAGGCCGGGTGCACAAAATTTCCCTGGAGTTGAAGACTAGCACCCAGCCGTTTCCCAAGGACCCACAACCGTTCCCTCAGCAACCTCTACCAGTGCCATCCGATTTCAAGTCACTGGCTCCCCACACCTTCCAGGGCAAGGTGCTTATCGATGGGCATGCGGCCCAGGACGGGACTCGCGTGAACGCCTTCATTGACGGAGTCCAGATAATTGGCACCAGATCAAGAGGAGGCCTCTTTACTATCGCGGTTCCCCAGCCCATCGGCAGAAACTTTGTGGGTAAAACCGTGGAGTTCCGAGGAAGAACGCCCGACGGCAGGGGACTAAGGTGGCCCCAGAGCTTCCGCTGGCAGCCCGGAGGGAGGACCACCGTAGCCCTGGAAATCAAAACAGGGGCTCCGTCCAGTCCATTCCCGCAGCAACCGTTTTCGTCCGATCTCGGGGCGCCTAGCATCGACTGCATCGTCAAAGTCCTGGGGCGCATACCCCGGGGCTTCAGCGACATCAGCCAGACAGACCAGATGCGCATCGCCCAGCAATGTATGAGCTTTGGCGGTGGAACCTCCGGCGCCCAGGACATAGACCAAGAGCGGGCACGCTTGGAGCTGGAGCGGACGCTGCAGCAAGAGCAGCAAGCCCTGGATAAAGCCCGCCTGGAGGCGGAGCGGGAACTCCAGGAAGCGCAGGCCAGTCTCGAGCAAGAGCGCTTGAAGCAAGACCGAATCAGACAGGAAGAGCAGGACCGGCTTGACCAGGAGCGGGTGATGCGGGAGCAAGAACGCTTCAAACAGGAGCAGATACGCCAAGAAGAGTTGGACCAAGCCCGCTTCGAACAGGAGCAACAAAGGCTAAAACGGGAGCAGGAGCTGGACCTGCAACAGCAGAAGCTGGAAGAGGACCGCAGGTCCCGGCAACGGCAGCAAGAGGACCGAGATTTCAAAGCACAGCAGGAAAGACTTCGCCGCGAGGTAGAGCTGAATCTCCAGCGCCAAAAGTTTGAGCTGGAGCAAAGGGCTCGGCAGGGGCTGGGTCTTCCGCCCCTGCCCCCGGAACAGTTCCCTCCTCCCGGCGACGGCAGGCCTATTGCACTGATCGAAACCGAAGACAAGGGTCCCACGCGGGGATTCTTTACCAACACCACGGTGGGGGGACTGGGCACGGCCAACGACCTGATGGACCCGACGATGCTGGCCATTATGGGTATTATCCTGACCCTCGGCGCCACTATGCTGCAGATGATTAGGGGGAACTGACCATGACCACTGTAGCCAGAAGGGGAGTGGTTAGCCGGCTTTTCGACAATGTCTTGATTCGGTTGGTCCAACGTCTTATCGTCAGCGCGATATTGGCGGCTCCATTCCTGCTGGCCGGAGGCTACTTCGCGGCGGCCCGGGCCTACGGATTGGAAGGCGCTGCCGTTCCCCCTTGGGCCTCCTTCGTGATCCTGATTATCGGTGGCTCTCTGGTGGCCATCGGCCTGTACATGAGCCTGGCGGGCGTAGCGCCGACTCCGCCCTTGGTGCCTGGAGAGCAAGAGTTGGTGATGCGTCACCCCACCATGAAGCCTGCCTACGCCAGGATGATTCTTAGCCTCCCCTTCTTCTTCGGAGCCGCTTACATCGTGCTGTTTACAGGCTACCCCTACGTATACTCCTTCGTCCCGTTCATGATCGGGTTGTATCTCTTCTTCAAGGGGGCCATGCGCTACATGCGCAACCTGCACATCACCTACACCGTCACCGACCGGCGGGTGATCCATATGTACAAGTTCTTATGGCTGAACACCAAGGAGATACCGGTGAGCAGGATAATTTCTATCTCTGAGGCACGGAACTTCTTTGAAATTATCACCGGCCGGGGCAGCGTGGTGGTCGCCAGCGGTATAGGATCGCGGCAGGTTATCAAGATCGAAGAGATTAACGATCCGGGTCCGGTGGCCGACGCGCTTAGGGCACTACTCCCAACGTAACGCCTCTACCCTGGCGTCACAGGCTTCAAGCCGCAAACGCACAAAATTGGCCATCCGCCGGTTGTCCCTTGCTCCAAAGCATATTCCACCCTCTATGGCTGCGCCTCCGAGCCTAAGTAGACTCCACTCGGCGCCTACGTGTTGACAGGAATCGGGCACGAACGTACAATCGGTTCCACTTCGGCGGGGGCGAGGTCACTTACAGCATGAAACGGACCCCAGTCTGCAATATCCTGTCTATCACCCATCCTGTGCTGCAAGCCGGGTTGGCTTGGGTTTCCAACCCAGAGTTGGTGGCCGCTGTGTCCAACGCCGGAGGCCTGGGCATTCTTCACCCGACCGCGGGAATCGATGCCGACGGCGACATGGTGGCCAACCTGGAAGTCAACATTCGCAGGGTCCAACTGCTGACCAGCAATCCTTTCGGCATCGCCCTGTACCTTCCCAACCCCCGCATCGAGGAGATGATTGAAGCCGCTACCCAGGAAGGCGTCCACATCGCCGTAACCTACGGTGGCAGCCCGGCTCTGTACACAGGTACCCTAAAGGACCATGACATGGTGGTCCTGCACCAGGTGACCACGGTCCGTCACGCCAGGGGAGCCGAAGCCCAGGGGGTGGATATCGTTATCGCAGAGGGGTTCGAAGGCGGCGGTCTCCGTGGCGCGGACAAGGTTTCCACCATGGTTCTGGTGCCCCAGGTTGCCGGGTCGGTGTCTGTCCCCGTGATTGCTTCAGGAGGAATCGTGGACTCCCGCGGGCTGGTGGCAGCCATGGCGTTGGGTGCCCAGGGCGTCCAAATGGGCTCCCGTTTCGTGGCCACCCGGGAGTGCATCTCCCATCCCAGCTACAAAGAGGCCATCGTAGCAGCGATCGACAGCGGGACGGTGATCCTGGGCGGGGACCGCTGGCCCACCAGGGTGCTGCGCAACGGGATTGCCCTGCGAATCAAGGAAGAGGAATTACACGGGACCGATAACGACCTGGAAGCTTGGGAGGCGGAGTTGGGCATTACGCGGGCCCGGGCGGCTATGGTCGATGGAGACCTGGAGAAGGGGATCGCTTATACCGGGGCCGGAGCCGGGTTAATCTCCGACGTAATCAGCGTGGCCGAAGTTTTCAAAGAACTGGTGGAAGGGAGTCAGGCCCTGGCGAGGCGACTGGGATAACCAGCGCCGATACTCCTACCCCTCTGCGCTCAGCAGGAATCGGACCTCTCCAGATCCAGCAACTCCTCCGCATGGCGCAATACCTTCTCCTTCCTTTCCTGGTCCATGGTGCGTCCCTCCAAGTACAATCGAAGGGCTTGCATCGGCTGGAGGTCCTCGGCCGATTCTGCGTCCAAGCGCGTTCGGCGTCCGCTTTCTGAAGTCTCCCGGCTCATCGCCGCCACATAGTGGGCTGAACGCAGCGCTTGCAGGATGTCCGCATCGCGCAGTTGGGCTTCCAGTTCCTGCGGTATGGTAACCCTTACCCGGACCACGGCGTCGGCCACGTCTTTCCGGGAAATGACCCGGAGCACCACCGCCGTAGGGTCTGGGTCCCCAACGGGCACTGTAGCGTCGATAGTGACGAAGGGGCGGGCGTTGAGCCGGTGGAAATTGAAGTCGACCATCCGCTTCCCTTGGGGGGCGGCGGGGTCCAGGTCGATGACGCAAAACCCCTTCTCGTCCTGCTCCTCTGAGAAGTCCACCCGCTGCAAGCTGCCCGAATAGGCTACCGTGGGCCATTCCCGGTTTAGCAATTGGTGTTTGTGGATGTGGCCCAAGGCCACGTAGTCCAGCTGAGGCTTAGCCACGTCACTGGCTTGGAGCACATGGTCCTGGCCTAGCATCATAGACCGTTCCGTGCCCAGGGTAGCTCCGTTGACCGTCATGTGGCCGGCCAAGATCGCCGGCGTCTCCGGGTCTAGCTCCTGTACCCGCCGGTCAATCCCCAGTGTCATCCGCCGCTCCAATTGGGCACGAATCTCCTCGATGGACAGGCCTCGCGACTCCTCCCGGCTCAGCATGGTGCTTCGCCGGGGCCAGGGTACCGCCACCACCTGCAAGGGACCGGCTCTGGTCGGCACTGTGTACGTCTCTAGATTGGCGCCCACGTAAAGATGGGGTACTTGGAGGGTGGGAAAGATCTCCACGGCGGTGGCCCGGCTGGCGGAGCTGGGCAGATCGTGGTTGCCCACCAGCAAAAAGGTTGGGATGCCCTGGCGGGAGAGGGTTACTAATCGCTTGGCGAACTCCCGCTGGTGGGTCTGGGAAGGGTCTCTTCCCTTGTAGGCGTCTCCGGCCAGCAACACCAGGTCGACATTTTGGGTCAGGGCAAAGTCCACCACCTGATCCAGAGAGTTTAAGAAGTCCGCCAGCCGGGTGGATAGGCCGGTCTCTGGGTCGGTGCGGCCGTAGTTTTCGACGCCTATGTGCAGGTCGGAAAAATGCAGGATGCGCATAATCGCCACCTCCTCCTCCTCCCACGTTTCGCTCCCCTCACGCACGGCCGGCATCCCCGGCTAATCAGGAATTGCAGGGCCGCAACTACTATACAGGAGAAACACAGAAGAAACTCGACAAGACAAACTTATCCGGTGGATGGGACGGGGTTTGGTTGAATACCAGCGAGTCCGGAGCAGAGTTTGGGACATTCTTTGAGAGATTCAATGTTGACAACGGGCGCTGGGCTTTCTAGAATCGACATGGGCCTTCGACCGGGCTCTAAATAAAACCGGACGGATCTGTATGACGACAGTCCGACAACTGTTTTCGCTTCAAGAACTGGACTTGGATCTGGACCGTATTGGGTCCCAGATAAGGAAGGCGGAACGGGAGTTGGGACAAGCTCCAGACTTCGAGCCTTTGGAATCCACCGTGGAGGGGGAAGGCCTCAGGCTTCCGGAGATACGTCAACTCCACCGGGCGCAGGAGCTGGAGCTGGAGGGCAACCGTGAGCGTCTAACCCGTTTGGACGAGCAACTCTACGGTGGCGCCATCACTAGTCCTCGGGAACTGGAGAGTCTGCAGCAGGAAGCCTCTTCGGTGCGGCAGCAGGTGGAATCCAAGGATGCCGAGCAATTGGAACTATCCCTGCAGGCCGAAGAGTCCCAGGAACGGCTGAACAATCTCCAGACAGAGCTGTCGGAGGGCCGGACAACCTGGGACGCCAAGTACGCGGAGCTGACGGGGAAAATATCCGGGCTATCTGCCGAGCGGGAAGACGTGACCGGCAAGAGACTTGAGCTGGCCGCTAGCCTGGAACCGGCGGCGGTACAGAAATACGAGGGTCTGCGTAAAGCAAAGGGAGGCCTGGCGGTGGCCAAGGTAGAAAGGGGTCTGTGCCAAGCTTGCCGGATGTCGTTGCCCACGAAGCAAGCGCAACAGGTACGTAACGGGCATCAGGACGTTCTCTGCAGCACCTGTGGCCGGATATTGTTTGTAGGTTAAGGCAACCACCCTCCGAATCCGTCGCCTCGTTCGCCTCATTTGTTCTCGATTGTTCTCCCCGGGTTTTGGTATTGTCAGGCACTCCCCCTTCATTGCTTTCCAGATTGACCAAGAAATAACGCTATGCTAGAGTGCAATTGGGTGAGGGCCATGTAAACCGGGTGGCCGCCGCCCCGTCCTTCCTGAGAAGGATCGGGGGGGAGGAAAGTCCGGGCTCCACTGGGCAGGGTGCTGGGTAACTCCCAGGCCCCGATGACCGGATTCCGGGAATCGGGGACGGAAAGTGGCACAGAAACATACCGTCCCGGCTTGTCGGGACAAGGGTGAAATCGGACGGTAAGAGCGTCCGGTCGTCTGCGGTGACGTAGCGACGGCCAAACC
>JADFFS010000214.1 GCA_022568195.1 Chloroflexota bacterium
CTGGTGGCTCAATGGGCTGGGGCAGACCGACATGATCGACCACCATCTGGGTGTTCGGATGGAGGCGTGCCAGTTCGAGAAATAGAGGCAGCTTGCCCGTACCCATAACATTCACTGGAAAACCGGCTTGGGCGCCGGCGGCAAGCATTCGATTGACCCCCGGGTCGTCCGCTCCGACTGACTCGTCTCTGAGCATGAGACGTGCTCCGACAACACCCGGTGTCCGTGCCCACTCGGCGATTTCGTCGGCCACCGCTTCTGACTGCGCATCGAATGGCTTAATCAAGCCGAATCGGCCCGGATGTTTCGCGTACACCTCAAGCGCATAGCTGGCATCGTAGCGATACATACTGAACGGAGAAACCAGCAATGCCCCGTCAACGCCGACGGCGTCCATAGCTGCCACCATGTCGTCCCCGTTTACCTCGTCCGGCCACGGCGGGATTGAGGCCCAAGGACGCTCAGGTCTATTACGCTCGTAGGAATGTACTTGTGAGTCGATCGTCATGGTCTGAGTTGCCATCCTGTTCCCCCTTTCCTTGCTCTGCTCGGCCAACTACCCTTGCTTCAAAGTGAGCTGAATGAGCCTGTCGGCCCGGTCCTGGCGGTCGAGGTCCCGGCAGGTCGCAATGATATCTTCGAACTGCGCCGCCGGGATCGGCAGACCCGGGATAACGTCGCGAATCCGGCGCGCCTCCTCGTCGAAGTCCCACATAAATTCGCGCCCGGTGGCCTGCTTCGTGTAGCTCTTGCCGTCTCTGGTGTAGATCGTGATGCGCGGCCCGAAGAGCGTCATCTCGTGCGACGGGATGAGCGTCACCCGATGCATTAGTTCCAGCACCTCGGGCGGGTCGTTGGCGCCGGCCGTGTCACCCCGCTGACTCCGTAGCACCGGGAAGCCGCGCTGGACAACGCCGTACGCGGTGTAGTACGGCGTGCTTCCCGGCAGCGGCGCCGCGTCTTCCCTCCGGCTCGGGAAGGCCGGACTGGGATACTGCGTCTCGAGCCAGTTCACCACCGCCTCGACGCGCTCGACGTCCTCATATCGGATGTTGTGCTCGGCACAGAGCTGGGCTGTGACGTCGACGTGGGCAATGTTGTAGCCGGCCGTCGAGTAGATACGGTAGAGCGTCTCGAGGAACATCCAGTCCTGCCCCAGCGCTGTGGTGATTTTGTCCAGGCTGGTCTGGGTATCGCCGACAAAGCTGTAGGTGAGTTGGCCTTTGTTGTTGCCCGTGTAGGCGTGATAGAAGCCCGCGTCTCCTTCGAGGACGGTCTCGCCGCCCACGTGTCCCATCTGCGCCAGCGCCACTGCCAGCATCGCGTTGCGCACCGCGGCGCCCTCGCGCAGGGCGCGGCCACCGCTCCGAGGCCCTTCGAGGTTACCTGCCGCCAGGTGCACGCAGAGCGCAATCGTGCTATTCACCTGATCCTC
Organism: Chloroflexota bacterium; assembly: GCA_022568195.1. Classification (GTDB taxonomy): domain Bacteria; phylum Chloroflexota; class Dehalococcoidia; order Lucifugimonadales; family UBA3495; genus JADFFS01. The sequence continues at coordinate 1,436 of JADFFS010000214.1, forward strand.
AGTAAAGTTCAGGATCTTTGCGGCAGCGACGGCTGCGCCAAAGATGCCAAACACCGGGCCGGCGTGAAAGCCGCGGGCCATCACCGTCGGAATGAAGTCGGCCGCCAGCCGCTCCATGACCTCGTAGCCGGCGGCAAGGCCAGTGAGGAATTCCCGGCCGGAGGCGCCGGCGGTTTCCGCAGCCACAAAGGCCCCCGGGAGTATGCTGGTGCCGGGGTGGGTGAGCATACGGAAAGAATCCAGCTTGCCGCCCGCCATGGCCATCTCCGCGTTGGTGAAGGCGGCACCACCCTTGGTCACCGTGGTGCCGTCCACCATAATGGTGGCGCCGTGGCCCACACCAGATTCTTCCGCGGTGATTAGCTGCACGGCCTGCTGGCCGCCCGGTTCCTTAGAGCCAAGGAGCACGGAGGCGAGACTGTGAAGCGTTACGCCCTTGGCCCGATCGACCACTGCGGGAGGGAGATCGTCATAGCGCAGACCCACTACCCACTGCGCAAGTTGCCGGCTAAGAGATGCCATACTTATATCCTTTATGCTTCTGAAGTTTTGCCGGAACCATCGGGATCGCCTCGGGCTAGGGCCAATACCGATTGGGCGTGGCTCCGTACGACCTCCCAATGGTGGTGGGAGATTGCTATCTCAGCTTCATCCAAGAGAAGTTCAATTCGTCTGCGGAAGCGTTCTGTGGCCATGATGGGGGAATATTAAGGCGGGGACAGGTGACTTGTCTACGAACAAGGATGGAATATTTACTAAATACCTGCTAGGAAGACATGAGCTCCACGTAATAACGCCCACCGCCCACCGTAAATCAGGCCAGTGGTTGAAACAATGTGGAAAATATTGTCAGCCGCATAATCGCTCCTGGGTCTCAAATATTTCAAGCCCCCAGTATCTCCCGCCGGGACAGTACCCGCTCCATCAAGGGCCGCATGCCCAGCTCGCTGGAGATGGCCAGGGACTCGTCCAGCAACGCGATGGCTTTGGCGCGGTCGCCCTCAGCATTACGCTCCTTGAGCATGTCAGCGTAATCGCAGCAGGTCCATGCCAGTTCGGGCCTGAAGCCTGCCTTAAGGCAAATCTCTAGGGAGTCTTCGAAGTGGTTCGCAGCCCGGTCCAAGTCACCCATGGTTTGGGCTAAGAGTCCGTAAGTTCGGTCTGGAATAGGGAGTATGCCGTTGGCAGCATTCGCATCCAGTTCTCTTATAGCGGCGTATTGCTCGGCAGCCAACCCGGCGTCGGCAAGTTGTATCGCGATAAATGCCAGCCCGTACCTTGCGTAGGCGGAGATGAAGGGCAATGCCGACGAATACGACAATACCGTTTCGGCGGCCGCCTTGGCGATATCTAGTTGTTCGTTGTCGCCGGTCATCCGGGCGACGACGGGAATGAGTATTGCCGGGAAACTGTACTCTGCGGTGGCACCTGGGCCGGTCTGTCGCATAATCTCCAAGAGATAGTCCAGGTGGACTTGACCCTCTGCAAAGTTGCCGACTTCGTATTCCAGCATCACCGATAGGGTCCGGATTCGGGTATCTCTGGCGGCAACTTCCATACCCCGTTCAATAAATCCTCGGGATTTTTCATAGTCGCCATGTAGCTTATGAATAATGTTGTTGACCATGCAGGCTGTCGCTAGCAAGCTCCGGTCGCGCAGTTTCTCCGCCAGGTCCATGGCCGAATTTGCGTAGGCTTGAGCTGCCGGCAGGTCGGCCAGAGTTGCGTAAGCAAATCCAGCCCAGCCGTGTGATATTGCTTCAGTTAGGGGTTCGTTGGCAATAGGTGCCAATTCGATGGCCTTCAGGCATTTTTCCACACAACCTGCCCACCGCAGGAAGAACATGTCTACCATGGCGGCGTTCGACCAGGTGCGCATTTCCAGCGCTGCATCGCCACCTGTTTTAGCGATCTCTAGAGCGCGGTTGAAAGCCTCCTGGCTCCGTTCGAAATCGCCCATCTCGGTGGCCACCGACAAGCCGTAACGAGACTGCAGGGCCCCTTCTTCCCGGGATCCGGCAGGCACCAGGGCTAGGGCGTGCTCCAACAACGGGGTGACCCGGACGCGTCCCAGGCCGGGGTTGATCGGGAACTCGGAAACCGCGACGGCTTTGGCGACGTCCCCGGCTTCGGCGTAGTAGTCGAAGGCACGGGTCAAGCAATCCAGGGCCTCGCGCCTTTGGAACATGGATGCGTGAGCCCGGCCCATGCCGAAAAGGAGAGTTGCGGTTTCGCCGTCCACCGGCTGGTCCTCTTTGGCCGACAAGCCTCTCTGAAAGTGGGACAGAGCGTCCTCATGGGCGTAGGTTGTTAGAGCCTGCTCCCCGGCCATGGTTGAGTAGTCGATCAGTTTCTGTGATCCAAGCAAGGACGCCGCTTCGCCAAAGTGGAAGGCCAATTCGGCGGCATGAGCCTCAGCGTTATCCCCGTAAGCTTGTTCCAAAGCTTCGGCGATGCGGGCATGTAGGCGGACTTTCCGGGTGGTGGACAGCTCCTCGGCCAGGGTTTCCTGGATCAATGCGTGAGTAAATTGATACCGGCCGATGGACTGGGGCATCTCTTCGATAACCCTTGCGGCCAAGGCTTCTTCCAGCACCTCAAGAAGCCGGTCGCTGGATAGATCTTCGACCAAAGGGCCAAGGTGGTCCAAGGTAAACTCCCTTCCCATAACCGAGGCGATGGTCAAGGTGTCGTTGCACCGCTCGGTAAGCCGGTCCAGCCGCCTTCCAATCACCTCGCGAACCCCTTCGGGGATCCGGATATTCCAGGACTCTTCCGTGCCACCGGCTGCCGCGGGACTTGAACTTGTCCCCACCAGGCCCTCCTGGACCAACAGCCGCACCACTTCGGTAACGAACAGGGGATTGCCCTCGGTCTGGCGGTGCACCGCCTCAAGCATCCCGGTGGGTGGAGCCGCGCCGGACACCAGTTCTATGAACCGCCCCACGTCCGGCTGGCTAAGGCCTCTCAGCAATACCCGCTGGAAAAGCCGCTCCCTTGTTAACTCGCCCAGCGACAGGGACAGAGGATGCCTTCGGGACAACTCCATGTCCCGGTAGGTCCCGATTATCAGCAGACGGGCATTGGCCAACTCCCTGGCTAGGAACTCCATCAGCAGCAGCGAAGGATGGTCCGCCCAGTGCAGGTCGTCCAAGATCAGGACCAGCGGCTGGGTCCGGCCGGCGCTTTTTAGAAAGGCGGTTATTGAGTCAAACAGGCGAAAACGAGCCTGCTCCGGCTCCAAGGATGGAAGTTCCTGCATGTCCACCAGCTTATCCCTAACATCGGACACAATCTCGGCTATGTCCACGGCTCCGGAGCCCATCTCCGAGCGCAGTTGTTGGGAGTCCCGGTCCCGCACGTAGGACCGGATGGCCTGGACCCACGGCCAGTATGACGGGGCGCCTTGACCCTCGTAGCACCGCCCCCACAGCACTTGAGCTCCGCGCAGGCCGGCGTAGGTTGCCAACTCCTGGGCGGTGCGGGTTTTGCCGATGCCCGGCTCACCCACCAACATGACCATACGGCCCCGGCCCGATAGCGAATCCTCAAGGGCCGCTTTCAGATCGCTCATCTCCCGCTGACGGCCAACGAACACTCCCCCGGCCAGGCTGTCCAATGCGGCATTATCACCCGCCGGAGCGGGACTGACGCGCGACTGTACGTCTCCGCTTACCAACTCGACGGCGTCCAGGGCGGATAGCACGTCGGAGGCTGACTGGGGCCGTTCCGACGGGTCCTTTGCCAGCAAGCGCAGGATGAGGGCGTCCAAAGCCCGTGGACACTCCCCGTTGTGCCAGGTAGGGGCCACCGGCGGCGTGTTGATGTGCTGGCCGATGATGGCTACCGAGTCGTCGCCCAGGAAGGGAGGCCGCCCCGTGACCATCTCGTAGAGCATGGCCCCCAGGGAATACAGGTCGGACATGGGGGTTACTTCGCCGCCCATGGCCTGCTCCGGGGGCATAT
>JADFFS010000215.1 GCA_022568195.1 Chloroflexota bacterium
GTAGCTGAAGGGCTGAGGTGTTGTCATGCCGGTTCCTCCCCGGTGCTTAAATCGCGGTGTCTAAACCGCCAATAACTGCATCTGACACAAGCCTTTAATACAGGCCTTCGTCGGAGAAAAAGAGGGTGTCCTGGCCGCCGTCGGTCCGTCCCAACAGGCGGTCGGTGTTCAGCAAGCAGGCTCTCAGCCAAAGGACGATGACAGCGCGGTCGACGAGGTCCTGGGGCGGATGGATTCGGCGGCCGTGCTTCTGCGCCAGCCACCCCGTGTAGCCCACGGCGAAAAACTCCTCCAGGAACTTGGTTGGCTCGGCATCCGAGGCTGCCGCCTCCAGGAGTTCCGTAGGCGCCTCGGAGCACATCAAGTCGGGGTGTTCCGAAGCAAACCGCAGGTAATGCTCTTCCTGGCTAGGGTCCAATTTCCAGCACGTCCCAAAGAGTTTCTTGGCGGTGGCCACGGGGGGAACGCCGAGCCGCCAGCCAACCCGCCCGAGAAGGCCAGTCTACGGTGCCGGACCTGTTTTCTCGAACGCTGAACGCTGACGGCTGATTAACGGCTGCTTGCTTACAGGTTTAGCTGGGGCACCATGTAGTTGGACTGCTTGTTGTAGATCTGGATCCGGCTGCGCTGGGTATCGGCGACCAGCAGCCTGGAATTTTGCGAGTCATAAACCACCGCGGTGGGTTGGGCGAACCGCCATTCCGGTTCGGTGCTGGCAACTTCCCGCCGCCGCTTCATGTAGTCGGCGTTGGCGTCCACGGTCATCTGCGCCCACGTTGATAGCTGCTGGGCGTCTCCGGTGAGGCTGGTTAGGAAGGTGCCGTCCTTGTCGAAGATATGGACCCTGCCCTGGGCCCAGCCGTTTTCGCTCCAGTCGCAGATATACACGTCGCCTTCGGGGTCCACCGTTACATCGGTGGGATAGTTCAACTGGCCTCGGCGAGTACCGTGACTCCCGAACTGGGCTATAAACTCACCTGTACCGGTGAACTTCTGCACCCGGTGGTTGTTAAAGTCGGCCACGTAGACGAAACCCTCGGAGTCCACGGTTATGCCCCAGGGCGAGTCCATCTCCCCTTGGGCGCTGCCGTGGCGGCCCCAACTGTCCAATAGTTTCCCGTCTGTCGTGAACTTGCTGACGGTGTGGGCCCGGCCATCGGCGATATACAGGTCACCCTGGCCATCGATGGCGATGCCGGCCGCGCCGTGGGGACCTTCGTCTCCGCCGGCCGCCGTGTTCCAATGGCGCAAAAAGGCGCCATCCTTGTCGAACACCGACACCCGGTTAAGCCATTCGTCGGTGACGTACAGGTTTCCCTGGCGGTCGGTGGCGATGCCGGCGCCCCAGATGAACGCGCCCTCCTCGTCGCCGTACTTGCCGAACTCGTGCAGGTATTCTTCCTCGCCAGCTTGGGACCCCAGGGCTACTTTACTCACCCTGGCGCCGTATCCGGTGCGGTTCCAGGCTACGTTGCTGATGCCCTCGCTGCCCCGGTTTACTATGTACAAGATGCCATCCTGGCCGATGGCAGCGGCTACGGGATTGGAGAACCCCATGCCGGTCTGGGAGCCCCGTCCCACGCTGTGGCTGTAATCGTAGGTTCGTCCCGCCACTGTTTCAGTTAGCATCTCTATTCCTCTCTCGGTAATTCCGTGGGTGAAATCCCCTTAAATCCCCCTTTAGAAAGGGGGACGAAAGGGGGATTTAGTAGCTATTTACGGCTCCGTTGTGTTAGCCAAGGAAGGGAAGCTTCTCGAAGGACCCTTCCACCAAAGGCTTGGCGTCCAGGTGCAGCCAGTCCTCAAGGATGGTGGAGTAGAGGCCGCGGAAGTCGTGGTTGGGGACCACGTCGCCCTGCTCCAGGTCCCGGGCCTCCAGGGACGGGTATTCGCTATACTGGCCGCCTTTGACCGACTCGCCCAGGATGAATGCAACGCCGCCGGCGCCGTGGTCGGTGCCGGAGCCGTTATCGTGGACCCGTCGGCCAAACTCGGTGAACATGAGCATGATCACGTTGTCGCCCACACCGTGTTCGCGAAGGTCGTCGAAGAAGCACTCGACGCTCTGGGATACGTCCCGCCACAGCTTGTCGTGCATGCCCACCTGGTTGGAGTGGCTGTCGAAGCTGCCGTGGTCGACGTAGAAGATGCGGGTACCCAGGTCGGCCATGTGGATCTGGGCAATGCCCTTCAGCCGTTTGGCGATAACCGTGTCCGGGTACTCCACGGTGGAGGAGTACTTCTTGGGAGCTTCTTTCAGAATGTCGGCGCCCTGCAGGGTGTCCAGGCCGGTCTGGCCCAGGTAATCCATGACGGCGCCGGTGCCTATGGCCGGGGAATACAGGCGGGCGAACCGCTCTAGTATTCGCGACCGCTGCTGCTGCTCGGAGATACCGGGCAGCAAACCGTAGGTGTCCAGGTCGTCCACCACCGCCACGGGCACTCCCGGTAGTACCAGGGCCCGGAACAGCGACGCTCCAAAGGCCACCGCAGTCAGAACGTTCTCCTTATTGGGGTCGATCTCCTTGGTGGCCCGGCCCAGCCATCCCTCGGTGCCCAGCTTGTCCGGCTCGCAGGTATGCCAGATGTCCATTGAGCGGAAGTGTGAACGTGGCGAATTGGGGTATCCCACGCCGTGGATAACGGCCATCTCTCCACGGTCATAGATGGTCTTCATGGGGGCCATCTCCGGATGGAATCCCACTTTGTCGTCCAGGGCCAACACGCGGTCCTCGGCGACTCCCACGGCGGGACGGTTGTCCCGGTACAATGGGTTGGTGTAGGGGATCACCGTGTTGAGGTAGTCGTTGCCTCCGGTCAGTTGGAGCACCACCAAGACCGGGTCTTTTTTAGTGCTGGTCATCTCTTGTTACTCCTTTGCAATCCTCGGGCTTCCGGTGCAAGTCGCGACACTTTGGCATTCGGAGAATTCGGGCTTGAGTTAGGCGTATTGGTATTCCCGCAGAGAAACTATGAGCTGAAGCAGCTCGGACACGCGGGCCTTGGACGCCTCCAGTTGGTCGCTGGTGTCCCAACCAAACTCTCCGCCGGTCCCGACAAAGTCGATCAACTCGACCCGGCTTTCCGGCTGCACTTCCAGGGGCCCCATCAAGTCCAGGCAGCTATCCACCACCTTTTCGGGTGTCCGCTCTCCCCTGGCCTTTAGGCTTTCAATCAGAGACTTGATGCCGGGGCGGCTCACGTCGCCCACCAGATCGGCGGTGAAGTTCACGCGGCGCATCAAGGAGCCGCTGTTAATCCACTCGGCGCCGGTATGCCACCCCTCCACGCTGGGCGGGTTAAGCAGGTCCTGGCCCATGTAGCTGGGCTGGCGCGACAGGTCGCCGATACCGGGGGCCGGAAACTCGGCCCCTCCCACCAACCTCAGGGTGCCAACCACCACTTCGGCAGGGCTCTTGAGGCGGGCGAAACGGGCGTTCTTGAAGAAGTCGGAGTTAAACAGGACCCGCAAAGTGGAGCGGATGTCGTAGTTGGACTCGACTAATGTATCGGCCAGCAGGTCGATTGCGTCCTGGTCCAAGGGAGGCGTGACCGCCCACGCCGGGACCTGGGCCTCGTCGGCCACGAAGAAGTTGTACAGGTGCCGGGCGATGAACTGGGAGGCTGCCGGTTGCTCGCAGATTATGCGGATGATGTCCTCGCCGTTCAGGTTGCCGGTTTCGCCCAGGAAGGTCTTTTCTCCCTCGTCGTGGTCCTCTTCCCGGAATTCGAAGAACCAGTCGTGACGGCCGATCGGGCCGCGGGGCAGCTTGGGCTGTATGGTCCAGCCGGTGAAGGCCCTCGAGCACTCACGAACGTCCACTTCCGTGTAGTTGCCGACGCCCAGGCTGAACAGCTCCAGTAGCTCCCGGCCCCAGTTTTCGTTGACCGCGCTGGCGTGGTTGTCGCAGTTGTCCAGCCAGTAGATCATGGCCGGGTCTCTGGCCATCTCCAGGAGGAGCTCCCGGTAGTCCCCCATCCCCTTCTCACGGAACTTGACGATCATGTCCATCACATCGTCGTAATGGTCCACTTTGGAGACACCGGTGGCAAATACCTGGTGCCAGAAAAGGGCCATCTTCTCTTCCAAGGGCCGCTTGGTGTTGACCAGGTCGTGCATCCACTCGGCGGCGCCCATTCCAGGCAGGGTGCCGGGCCGCCAGGTCCAGGGGTGATACCGCATCATTTCGATTCGGTCGGTGGGTGCTTGGGCTTCTGAGTCGATCAATTCGTCCACCGTCGCCTCGTATCCCTTGGCGGCGCGGGCTTCCAACTCTTCGCGCGGTGCGCCGAATCCGGCACGGCGCATCAGGTGTGCCATCAGGGCTATATCCTGTTCGGCCATTGAGATCACTCCTAACATAAAAATTCCCAGGGGCAGATGCCCCTCACAAAGCAGGTGTGTAGCCCAAATACTAGCGACACCCAGTCTCTTTTGTCAACATAAGAGTGGTCGTGAGATGTAAAGGGATTTCAGGATTTAACCAAAGGCGCCTGTATCCGCTCTTTGAGAAAGAGGGTGTTTTCGGGTCATCCGGAAGACAGGTTGTACTGAAGCGTCTGGCGCGCCGCGGCTTGAGTGGCTGCAGGCTTAACCTCCTCTCAATAGGTCCGTGAGCGCGCGGACGTTCTCCACCTCCTCCAGATTGCCCAGGGAGACCACCAGCTCTTCCGTGGCGCTTGGGGTCAACGCTACCGCCGCGCAGTCCCTGAACTTGTAGGCGATTTCGTCCATGGTCACGCCGCGCAAAGCTCCCTCTTTGATGCGGTCGGACCTCTCTCGCACTACGCTACCGTCTTTAAGGTGCACCTCCACCTGATTGTAGGCTTCGGTCCAGCTTGGTTGACCTTCGTAGCCGGGTATACGCCGCATGGTGATCTTTGGTATCAGAGCCTGGACCTCCGGGCGCATCACCTGTTCATCGGTGAAAGAGTCCATGCCGGTCTTTCGGTCCAGCAGGGCCGCCGCCAAGCAGTACTGCATGCTGAACTTGCCTTCCAGAGCCGACTTTGGCCTGTCGTGAATCAGGGACCGGGGAGGGTCGAAGTCTACCAACACCACGATCCGGTCCACGTCCATGGGCTCCACCAAGTGGCCTTCCAGCATCCGGTGGGTAGCATCCAGGGCCAAGTGCGCGCTGCCGCAGCACGGATATTTCTTTATTTCGATACCGGACTGGACCAGGTAACACTCCTTGCCCAGAGTCTGCAACACGCGGCCGGCGTCGTATCCGGCGCCTCCGGAAAAGGCGTGCATGAACCCGAACCTGCCCTCAAGAGCGTCCAGGCTGGCGGTGAAGCCTGCCTTGACCAGCTTGGCCGAGGTTATGCCGTTGCGGCAAGCAACCCCGGCGTGGAAGGGCTTGGTCATAGTGCCAAAATTTTGCCGCAA
>JADFFS010000216.1 GCA_022568195.1 Chloroflexota bacterium
CTCTCATGGTCCCGACGGCCACCAAGGTACTCGCTAAGCCTAGTCGCGCCAATGCTGCGCCTGGCTCCCGTGGAATGGACCATCGTAGAGCTACCAGACCTCCTGCAATTAAGAAGAAGCCCAAGAACTGTAGAATATGGGCCACCACCCAATTGGCATTAGCAGCGTACTGAGTAAGACTAACTACGAGGTTAGCTGGGTCGTCGCCACCATGGATAACACCGCCCCCGATCAAGATGACGACGCCAAGAACAGCCGACACCGCCCCTATGCGGAGTAAAGTCCGCTCTGGCACAGATTTTCTGCTCATTTGTGGCGGGATCGACCTCGTGATTTTACGTTTTCAAGGGTACTCACGTCTCAAAATTTGCCCAGCTACTACGGGGTTGCAAGACGCAATGGCTATTCGACTACCGGCAGCCTGGATGCAACCGGAATTGCGAAATTGGTGAAAAACGCTGATTCGTTGGATGAAGATCCTAGCTCAGAGAGGTCTCATGTGATTTGCATTCATGGTCTGCCCGGAGCGCCGCAGCCAGCCTGTAGCGGCTGGCCAGAGTACGGGGGTGGCCTTGCCCCAACACCCGCTGCCGTGCCGCAGGGTTTGCATTATGTAAAGCTGCCGCCTCCCGGTAGCGTCCGGTAGCGTGGTAGCTGTTGGCCAGCCTTGCCGGGAAAGGTGCGCCGCCCCGGCCAGACGGCCCACTGTGAAGTGGTCCTTGGCTTGACGCTGCAGCGAATTCAAGGTTTGGACGTCGACGGGTGGGATATCGGACATGGCCTAAGGCTCAGAAGGCCTTTTCCAGCACCTCCATCACCTGTTCGATGCGGGTCACTGGGATGGCGTTGTTCTGAGCGCCCCGATCCTGCAACGTTTCCTCGGCGATGGACGGCAGGTCTTCCCTGGGTATCTCCAACTCGCGCAGGCGGTGGGGCATACCCAGGCCCATGATAAAGTCGTCCACGGCTCGGGCGGCAGCCTCCGCAGCGGCTTCGTCGCTCATGCCCCGGGTGTCGATGCCGGCCGGCCGGGCCAGCAAGGCCTGCTTGTGGGCCGACACCGGCCGGTTAAATTCCATGACGTAGGGTTGGGTCACGCAGGACGTGTAGCCGTGGCCCACCGAATAGCGCACGCCGATGACATGTCCCAAGGCATGGCTCAGTCCCGCAGCAAAATTGGGCACTCCCATCATGGACAGCCAGGCGGCCACCAAGCATTGCAACCGGGCATCCAGGTCGCGGTTTTGCTCCCGGGACTTGGGCAAATAGTTGAACAGGCGCTCGGCGGCGGCCAGCACCGGCGCATCGATCGCAGGCTGGTTGCCCTTGCTGTACAGCCGTTCAATGCAATGGTCCAAGGCCTTCACTCCGGTGGATAGCCATAGCCAATCCGGAGTCCCCACGGTCATTTCCGGGTCCAGCACGATCAGGTGAGAGAAAAGACTGGGATGGCGCACCCGGATTTTGTGGCCCGCCCGGTCGTCCAGCACGTTGCCGCCGCTTGCGTTGAACTCTCCGGCGGACAGGGTGGTGGGGATGGACACCTGCCACGGCAGCTCCTTCCCATCCAGGTCCGGCGCCAAATCGCCGTCGTGCTCCTGCGCCAACTCCCTCAGCCGCTCTTCGGTGGTGATACCTTCGGCCATCATCACGCCGATCATCCTGGCGGCATCGGATATGGTGCTGCCCCCCACTCCCACCAAGGTATCCGCTTTCCCTTCCAGGGCCATCTTGGTGGCCTCCACCGCCGCGCCCAGTGGGGCCCGCTGGGTCAAGCCTGAGTACACGCCAACGCAGGAGTCACCCAGGGCCGCGGCTACCTGGCGTACAGCGCCGGTCTTTTCGGCAACGCTCCTTCCCGACAATACCAGGACCCGGCGGCCACCCAAGCGGTCGACCTCCTCCCGTATTTGGTCCGCTTTACCCCGCCCAAATACAACCCTGGTTTGCACCGGGGGATCAAACTCTCCGTTTAGTTGCTCAAAGGAGACCATGCTGACTCCTCATACCCAATGCTTTGTCGGGGCGGCCTCAGTCCGCCAATGGCACCACCACATACAACCTGGGCTCCTGACTAACCACTCGGGTGGTGTGGCCTTCGCCGGTCAAATCCTCGGCCAGCAAGACGCTGCCCGGGCCACAGCGGCGCAGGGTGCCGTCCCCGGTGCCGATCTCCACCTCGCCGGACAGGGTGATGGTGTACTGGCGGCGGGGGGCGTTGTGGTAGTCCAAGAAATAGCCTGGAGCGCCCCGGCGGAAGGTGATGCCCGAGGCCGCTTCTAAAGGGGTCCCTTCCCCGTGAGCGCCCTCGACATCCACAAAGGGTTCGAAGGGCGGATCGATGTCCTCGATGTGGGACTTTCCATCGCTACCCGTGTAGACCCGAACAAAAGTCGCCATGTCGTCCCTCCAATTAGAGCTTTCAGCGGTCAGCATTCAGCGTTGTAGTTAGAGGCGGTCCGGTTAAGCCAAAACTGGAGCCACGGAATACACTTTCCGACGGCTGACGGCTGACGGCTGACGGCTGACGGCTGACGGCTATGTTACATGAATCTCGGGCATCGTCAAGGAATTTTTAGTCTAAAGGGCCTGCTCAACCCGTTGCCGCAGGCCCCTAATCCAAGCACTCAGAATACCGTTCCAGGACGCGGCGGGCCATGACAAAGCCATCGTTCTATAGACCCAACGGCGGCTCACCCTGGCCGGCCGGTCCGGGTCGAGCCAATCCTGGTTGCGCGCCAGCTTGGCCAGCGTCGCCAGGCCGATGAGCACCGGCCAGAGAACCGCCAGCCGTAAGCGCACCGACCGGCGGGGTATCGCCAGCACATATTCCTCGGCGGCAGCGAAGTGGTCCAATGCCCGCCGTATCCCGTCGACCAACACGGGCCTGGCCTTGCTGCCGGCCTGGGGGTCCAGAAGATCTCTGGGGACTAGGCCCAAGCTGGTTAGCTGGTCCTCAGGCAGGTAGCACCGGCCCAGGCGCAGGTCCTTGGGCACGTCGCGCAGCACGTTGGTCAGCTGGAGGGCTTTGCCGAAGCGGACGCCCAGGCCGGACATAGCCGGCAAATCCCACCCCTGGAGACCCGGTGTGTGGGCCACGGTCACGGCGGTCCAGAACTCACCGACGCATCCGGCAACGAAATAGGTGTACTGGTCCAGAGCGGCCAGGTCTTTCAAGGCTGTGACCCTGCCGGAATCCCCGGGCGGAAATGCGGTCAGGTCCATCTCCATTCCGCAGGTTAGGGTTACCACCACGGAGCGGACCTGGGAAAGATCGCCATCCGGCAATGCCTCCAGTAAAGAGAAGACCTGCGGCAAAGAAACCAATAATACCTGCTCCGAGGGGTTCGCCAGGCGCTGGGCAAGGTCCCACCCCAGTTCTTCCAGCACCTGGGGATTGACCGGACCCACCAACTGCTCACGGAAGGCCAGCAAACTTCGTAGCCGCCGTTCCGGGGGCAAAAGGCGGGTGTCGGCTATGGTGTCGGCGGCCCGGGCCAGCAGATAGGCCACACCAACCGGCTCTCTGATGTCTTTGGGCAACACACGGAGGGTTAGATAAAAGCTGCGCGACACTCCCCGCAGCAGGTCTCCCAAGAGCCGTTCCCGTTGTGGCGGGCTCACCAGCGGCAAAGTATCCGTGGTGGCTCGGGTATCTGTTGTTCCTTGATGACCCATCCTGGCTTCCTTGCCCAACTGGTTCACGGGGCTCGGTATCTGGGGGAGGTCATCCGGCAGCGATCGGCTCCGGGGAGGAGAACTTCTTGACCGTAACGTTGCCCAGGGCCTGCTGCACGAGTTCATCCACCGGCAGAACGGATTCCAGCCGGGACACTGTTTCCACCCGGGCTCGGGTTTCGGGATGCTTCGGTACAAATAGGCTACAGCAGTCCTGATCCGGTAGGATCGACGTGGCGTAGGTGCCGATGGATCGGGCAACGTTGATGATTTCTTCCTTGTTGTAGCCCACCAACGGCCTGAGAATTGGTAAGGTGGCTACCGCGTCGATCACCGCGATATTATCCAGTGTCTGGGAGCTGACCTGCCCGCAGCTTTCGCCGGTGACTATCGCTTTGGCCCGGCGCTCGCGGGCCAGGGCCTCCGTGATTCTGACCATGAACCGCCGGTACATGAGGATCCGGTAAGCCGGTGGCGTGGATAGGATTATCTGCTTCTGAATATCTCCCAGTGGCACCAGGAAAAGACGGGAGTCGTATTGGTATCTGGTAAGGTGCTGGGCCAGGTCTATAGTTTTTTCTATCGAAGACATGTCCACCAAGGGATAGCTGTGGAAGTGGACGAAATCGACCCGGCATCCCCGTTTCATCAGCTGCCAGGCAGCCACCGGGGAATCGATGCCTCCCGACAGCATCGCCGCCACCCGGCCGCTGACGCCCACCGGCAGGCCGCCGTAGCCCCGGACCTCCTCGAAGTAAAGGATGATTTCCTTGGGCAACACATCCAAAAATATCTGCAAATCCGGGTGTTTTAGATCTACCTTGGCGCCGGTCAAGTCTTTTACGAAGGCGCCCAGGTCCCGGTTGATGTCTTCTGACTTGATGGGGAACCGTTTGTCGGCCCGGTTGGCCGTGATGCGGAAACTATTAAACGAATGTTTTTCCAACAAAGAAGGAAGAACGCTTTTCACCGTCTCCAAGTCCGGGGGCACGGCGTAGCTCTTGAAGAACTTGGCTACGCCAAAGCAGTCCCTTACCCGCTCTCTGACCTCTGGCCAGGCAGCCTCATCGGCGAGAGTCAGACCCACCAACATCTGGCCTTGCCACACCCGCTCAACCCCGGTTCCCCGGGTAGCAACCTTGAGGTTGTCCACCAACCGGCGCATGAACCAAGGCCGGTTCTTGCCCTTGAGCGCCAGTTCATGGGTTTTGACGATGACCTGGATCTTCATCAATGGGCTGCTTCTCACCGTTTCCGCCGTAGGTCGATCCGGATGTTCATCTCAGCGTGTATTGTACGATAAAAACCTCCGCCCCGGTCTGACCTGGCCGGAAAAGCAGAGGATCTGGTGGATGGCAATTGAGCGCCTACCAGAGTCAGGTCAAAGGCTAAGTCCTGCATCCGGCAAATTCGTCACACGCCCACCCACCCGCCCCGATGGGCTTTACCTCAAAAGCGCCCCAGCGTGTCACCCCGATTCTATCGAAGGATCTCTCCCAGGTGAGCCACGCGAGGAAGATCCTTCTCCTTCTGCGGAAGGATCAGGATGACAGTTTTGGGGCAAGTCCTCCCCGATTGAATCGGGGCTGCAAGGCGTAGGGGAAGGATATAAATGGCCTTAATGGACAGGCGTCTACGCGAACGGCGAGAGGGAGTGGAGGGAGACCTCCGCGTTGTCCACGAACCAGCAAAAG
>JADFFS010000217.1 GCA_022568195.1 Chloroflexota bacterium
ACCAGACCCGCCTCACCTTCAACGAGGCAATTGATTCCGACCCATCCTGGTCCCGTTAGGAGGCCCCCGGTGTCAACCCCCTTGCACGGGCTAAGGTTTATTCCTCAATCCAGCGTTGACGGCGGAGGGACACCCTCTATAATGGCCGTGAATACTGACGGAGGAATTCCATGAAGTTCGGCCTTTTCTATCAAATCCAGGTCCCCAAACCCTGGTCCGAGGAGAGCGAGGCCAGGCGCATCTGGGAGGCCTTGGACCAGATCGCCTACGCCGAGGAAGTGGGCTACGACAGCGTGTGGTTCTCCGAGCACCACTTCCGGCCCGAATGGTCCCACAACAGCGCCCCGGACCTGACCCTGGCCGCGGTTAGCCAGCGGACAAGCCGGATCCGCTTGGGCGTTGGCGTGGTCTTGGCGCCGATCCACCATCCCCTGCACACAGCGTCCCGCATGGCTACCCTCGACATCTTGAGCCACGGCAGGGTCGACGTGGGCATCGGCCGCACCGGCTACCCCTACCAGTTGACCCCCTACGGCGCGGGACTCAAAGACACCCGGGGCATGTGGATAGAGTACGCCCAGGTGTTGCCCAAGATCTGGACCGAAGAGGTCGTTTCCCACGAAGGACAGTACTACCAGATTCCCCCCAGGGAGGTTCTGCCCAAGCCGTTGCAGAAACCCCACCCGCCCATCTGGTCGGCATGCTCCAGCGAGGAAACCACCAGGCTGGCCGGGGAACTGGGCCTGGGAGCTCTGGTGGGCAGCGAAGGTGGACCCGAGAAGGTCGCCGGCGTTCTCGAGCTGTACAACAAGACGGTAAAGGCCTCCCGGCCCACGGGTATCCACGTCAACAGCCAAAACGCCCTGATGACCGCCGGCTACTGCCACGAAAGCCGCAAGGTGGTGGAAGAGCGCGGCACCGAGCTGGTGGCATGGTACCTGGGGCAGCAGAGGGAGCGGGCCCGGCTGGTGTGGCGGGGAGTTGACCCTGCCACGGTACCGCCGGATTACCAGGGCTACTACGAACGCGACCAGCGGTTGGCCAGCGGGCCGCACCCAGGCGACCCCACACCCGCCGACGTGGTCCAGAAGGGTACCAGCTTCTGCGTCGGTACTCCCGACGACTGCATCAGGTTTTATGAGTCCTACGAGGCCATGGGAGTGGAGCAGGTGTTCCTTCTTTGCGCCATCGGACCCGCCACCAACGAAGAAGTGATGAACACCATCCGGCTGTTCGGCGAGTACGTGATCCCCCACTTCAAGAATAAAGAGAAGGCGCAGGCGGCTGTCCTATAACCCTTTAGGTTGGCCACAGAGCCTCTGTGGCCTAATCTGGTGATAAAGCCGCACGAGTTTCACCACATCCACCTCATATCTGGGATGCGCCGGCGCCCACGACGGGCTACGCCGCCGGCCGCCGTTAGCGGTATAATGGTGCGGGGACATGGATACGTACAGGTGTTTATATGTCTAGGCGCATGACTGTGGTCTTTGACGACGACGAACTCTACACCGCTCTGAAGGTAGCGGCGGCCCGCTCGGGCCGCCACGCCAAGGACATCGTGGCCGAGGCGGTTCGAGATTGGTTGGCAACTCAGGAGGACGAGGCACTGCTCGGGGACCTGGAAGAGGCCCGCCTGGAATGGCAACGTCGAGGAGGAATCGAAGCTAGCGAGTTCTTCGAGGGGCTTGCGACGGACCAAAAGAGCTAACAGATGCCTTACAGGGTGGAGCTGGCTCCCGCAGCCCAGCGGGACCTCCGCCGTTTGTCACCCCAAGTACAGGCTCGATTGGCGACACCGATTCGCTCCCTAGCCCACTCACCGCGGCCTCCGGGCGTGCGCAAGGTGCAGGGTCAAGAGAGAACCTGGCGCATCCGCGTGGGACCGTATCGAGTGGTCTATGACCTCTACGAGGACGAGCAATTGGTGGTGATCTTCAAGGTAGATCGCAGAAGTGAGTCCACCTACCGGTTTTAACCCGCAGGAGATCAACGTCCGGCCCCGTCGGCGGTGGGCCACAGAGTCACAGAGTCACGGAGTCTTTTTACGTCTCTGTGCCTCCGAGCCTCTGTGGCTTAACCTGGTGAAAAAGCCGCGCATCAGCCAATCTACAATTTTCCCACACTCCAGGAGGCCACCGGTGTCGCTCCCCTTCGACGGACTGAAGGTCCTGGAATACTCCAGCTTCATTGCCGGCCCGTACTGCGCCAAGCTGCTGGCCGACATGGGCGCTCTGGTCACCAAGGTGGAGATGCCCGGCCAGGGGGACACGGCGCGTAGCTATGGCCCCTTCCCCGGAGATATTCCCGACCGGGAAAAGAGCGGGCTGTTTTTCTTCTTGGGGACCAACAAACGCAGCGTCACCCTGGACCCTGCCTCGCTCACCGGCCGGGAGCTGTTTCTTCGCCTGGCGTCGAACACCGACGTCCTGGTCGAGGACAGCGGTCCTGCGGCCATGCAAGAGCTGGGCCTGGACTACCAGAGTCTTAAAACCATCAATCCCGGGCTCGTATATGTCTCGATAACGCCCTACGGACAGGATGGCCCCAAGGCCCACTGGAAGGCCTCCCACATCAACAGCTTTCACGCCTCGGGCGAAGGGTATACCCTGCCCGGCGGTGTGTCCCACGCCCTTTTCCCGGAGCGAGGTCCCGTGGCCGCCGGGGTACACCTGGGGGAATACGACTCCGGGCTGCTGGCGGCATCCGGCGCCGTAGCGGCCCTGTACGCCAGAGAGCTTCAGGGATGCGGCCAGTTGGTGGATATATCCAAACAGGAGGCAACCCTGGCCATGAACCGCTTGGGTCTGGCCCAGTTTACCGGACAGGGCCGCCACCTGGACCGGTCCCGCCATTACGAATACGGCGGCATCTATCCCTGTCAGGACGGCTACATCCTGCTCTACCCACGGGAAGACCACCAGTGGCAGGCCCTGGCCACCATCATGGGAGGACCTCAGCTCGCCGAGGATGAGCGGTTTCACACCCGGGCCCAGCGCATCGAAAACGGCCCGGAAGTGAACCGCATAATTGGGGAATGGTCGGCCAACTTTACCAAGCAGGACATCTACGACCGGGTGGCGCCCAGCGGTTGCCCCACTGGGTACTTCGCCACCGCCCAGGACCTGGTGGAGTCTCCCCAATCCCAGGCACGGGAGTTCTTTCGCCAGGTGGACCACCCCAAAGCTGGGGCCTTTCAGGTGCCGGGACCGCCCTACAAAATGTCCGGGGCTTCGCAGCTGCCATTGGCCCCTGCGCCTCTATTGGGCCAGCACAACCATGAAGTCTTTTGCGGCGAGCTGGGCGTCGATCAGGAAGAGCTGCCCGGTTTGCGCCGCGCGGGTGTGATTTGATGGCGGACACCGGTGCTCTTCAGGGGGTCCGGGTGCTGGACTTCACCAATCTTCTGGCCGGCCCCTTTCCTTCCCTGCTGTGCGGGTTCCTGGGAGCCCAGGTCATCAAGGTGGAAAGCCGGGCCCAGCTTGACGCCGCCCGGCGGACACCCTACGCCCAAGACCACCCCGATAACTCCCCGGCCTTCAACAGCATCAACCTCAACAAGCTGAGCGTCCAACTGAACCTCAAGGAGTCCAGGGCCGTTGAGCTGGTACACCGGTTGACGGCGGTCAGCGACGTGGTGGTGGAAAACATGAGGCCCGGGGTCATGGAGCGGCTTGGCCTGGGATACCCACAGCTCAGCCGGATAAATCCCGGTATCATCATGGCCTCGATCTCCGCCGCCGGCAGCACCGGTCCGGAAAGCTCCTTCCCCGGTTACGCACCCGCGTTCAACGCACTGAGCGGCTTGGGCCACATGACCGGCTACGCCGATGGGCCTCCCGGCGAGCTGCACGACAGCCTGGACGCTCGTGTCGGGGCCACGGCCGCCTTCGCCATCATGTCGGCTTTGTTTCACCGTCTGCGCACCGGCCGGGGCCAGCTGATCGACCTGTCTTCCCGAGAATCGATAACCATGGCCTGTGCCGAAGCCCTGATGGACTACGCAATGAACGGGCGTGTAGCCCAGCGGAAGGGCAACCAGGAGGAGGGCATGGCTCCCCACGGCTGCTATCGCTGCCAGGGAGAGGACGCCTGGCTAACCATAGCCGTGGGTAACGACCAAGACTGGGAAGGGCTGTGCCGCGCCACCGGCCACCCGGAGTGGATGTCGGACCCACGCTTCGCCGATGCCCTGCTGCGCTACGGGAACCGCGACGCTCTGGATGGATTGCTGGAAAGCTGGACCAAGCAGTACTCTCCGGAACAAGCGGCCGTTTTATTGCAGAGCCACGGAGTGGCGGCGGCCACATCCATGAGCGGCCGCGACCTGTTG
Source organism: Chloroflexota bacterium (assembly GCA_022568195.1). Taxonomy (GTDB): domain Bacteria; phylum Chloroflexota; class Dehalococcoidia; order Lucifugimonadales; family UBA3495; genus JADFFS01. The sequence continues at coordinate 4,334 of JADFFS010000217.1, forward strand.
GAGGACCCCCACCTGCGGGCGCGTGGGGTCTGGCAGGAGGTAGAGCATCCGGTCATGGGAGTCCAGCAGGTCCCGGGGCCACCGTGGCGTCTAAGCGAAACCCCGGCTACCATCCGGTCGCCCGGCCCCCTGCTGGGCCAGCACAACATTTGGGTGATCGTTGACCTTTTAGGCGAGTCGGTGGAGCAGGTGGAGAAGTGGGTGGCGCAGGGAGTAGTCTACTGAGGATGGAGTCGGACCAGCAGAAAACCTCTATTCAAGTAAGCTTCGCGCAAGGGAGATAACCTATGCGGTTGGAAGGAAAGGTAGCTTTGATTACCGGTGGAGCCAACGGAATGGGGGCCGCCGAAGCCAAGCTGTTCGCTAGCGAAGGCGCCAAAGTCGCCATCGCCGACATCTTGGAAGCCGAAGGGCGGCAGATCGAGGCCCAGATCGCCGAAGCCGGTGGCGAGGCCATGTTCGTGCGCCTGGACGTGACCAGCGAGCAGGACTGGCAGGAAGGGGTACAGCGCGTCGTCGACCGTTTCGGCAAGCTGGACGTGCTGGTCAACAACGCCGGTATCAGCAGCCGTTCCTTCCCCGACGTTAACAGTGTCGACGGCTGGGAACGCATCATGGAAATCAACGCCAAGGGCGTCTTCCTGGGCACCAGATACGCCGTTGAGAGGATGCTGGAGACCGGCGGGGGCGCCATCGTCAACATCTCGTCCATCATGGGGCTGGTGGGCTCCGACACCGGGCATCCGGCGTACCACGCATCCAAGGGGGCGGTACGCCTGTTTACCAAGGCCATGGCCGTGCGCCACGCCAAGGACGGCATCCGGGTCAACTCGGTACACCCCGGCTTTATGCCCCCGATGCGTTCTTCCGGGACCGTTGACCCATCGCAACGCCAGGCTGTGCTGGCAGAAACCCCCATGGGCAGGGAGGGCCGAGTCGAGGAGGTGGCCAACGCCGTCCTGTTCCTGGCTTCGGACGACGCTTCCTACATCACCGGCGCCGAGCTGGCGGTGGACGGGGGTTTCAC
>JADFFS010000218.1 GCA_022568195.1 Chloroflexota bacterium
GAACGACTTATGGTAACGCGGCCAAACAGTACCTTCGGTTCCCCATCTTCCCCGGCACCTGAGAACTAGTCAGCTACCCCTGCTTAACGTACTTGTCTACACGCATGGTGGCGCCCAGGGCCATGTAGATATCCCCGTGGGCGTCCACCCAGCTTCCGTGGGCCGCCTCGGAGTCCCAGCGGGCAACCACGCCTCCTTGCTTGTCCAACAAGCTGACCCGCGGCGAGAGCCCGGACACCCCTCCCTCACTGACGTGCAGAACCCCTTCGCTGTCCATGGAAATATCCAAAGGACGGCGCAGGTCGGTCCACATGGTTATGAACCGTCCCTCGGCGGAAAAGACCTGTATCCGGCTGTTCTCCCTGTCGCACACATACACCAGCCCGTCCTCGTCAACCAGGAGGCTGTGGGGCAAATGGAACTGGTTGGGGCCCTCTTTACCCGGTTCGCCCCAGGAAGCCAGAAGCCGTCCTTCCGGGGAGAAGCGATGGACCCGGGCATTGCGGTACCCGTCGGAAACGTATAAATCCCCGGAAGGGGACGGCACCATCTCGGTGGGGTAATTGAAGGGCCCTGCTGCCCGTGGGACCAGGTCGCCGGGGGTTTCGCCACCGGTGTTCGAATGGAAGCCACGCCGGCCCACCACCTGCAAGGGTTTGCCGTCCAGCGTGTATTTCAACGCCACCGAGTCGGCCCGGTCTGTCAGGTAGATGATGTCGTGCTCGATAAAAATCCCGTGGGGGTCGGTGATGGAGTGAATGCCCCAAGAGTCCAGGAAGTTGCCGTCCCGGTCGAACACCATCACCGGCGGGTCCTTACGTTGAAACACGTAAACCCGGTCCTGGGAATCGGTGGCCACCGCGCTGGTGTTGCCGAAGGTCTCTCCGGCGGGCAGCTTGGCCCAACCCTGGATCAGCGTATACGTGTACTTGCCGGCGCCTACTGTTGTCATTGGTCCCTACCTCCGTCTGGAATCTTCTAGGTTGTCCCCCGGCGATACAAGCGTGGATTGGCGTCACAGGTCGGTTTTAAATCCCCCTCTCGTCCCCCTTTTATAAAGGGGGATATAGGGGGATTTTAGTGAGTTACTCAAGTTCAAGGTAACGCTTTCCCGGCGAATTCTAACAGCGCACCCCATCGACAACAAATTTACGGCCCGGCTTGGTGTATCATTGGGGGAATTTTCCTCACCCAACGAGAGGGACCCTCGAGAGATTTTCATGGACGATCTGGTTTCGCGGGCCCTGGACCTGGCCGGAGTGCAAGGCGCCTCTTATGCCGACATCCGTTTGGTGCACACCAAGCAGGAGCGCCTCACCGTCCGTAGCGGCGTGGTCGACACCCTGAGCTCGGACGAATCTTCCGGGTTCGGGGTCAGGGTCCTGGTTGACGGCTGTTGGGGTTTTGCCTCCAGCTACGACCCTGCTCCCGGCGAAATAGACCGGGTTACCGCCCTGGCCGTGCGGATCGCCAGGTCATCGGCCCAATCACGCAAGGAGCGGGTAGACCTGGGCCCGCCGGTAACCAGCCGGGGCAGCTACACCACGCCAATCCAAGTGGACCCCTTCACCATCTCCAAAGAGCAGAAGCTGGCGTTGCTGTTGGACGCAGACCAGCGAATGGCAGCCATCAAGGGCGTCCGGTCCACCCAGGGGAACCTGATCTTCATCAGGGAATCCAAGACCTTTGCCAACACCGAGGGCGCCCACGTGGAGCAGACCATCTATGAGGCCGGCGGAGGCATCCAGGCCACGGCGGTGGGCCAGGGCGAGGTCCAGCGGCGGTCCTATCCCCAGTCTCAAGGGCGCCAGCAAGGCTGCGCCGGATGGGAATACGTAGCCGCGATGGACCTGCCCGGCCAAGCCGAGCGGGTCGCCACCGAAGCTGTGGAGCTACTCACCGCCGACCCTTGCCCCAGCGACACCGTCACGACTTTGATCATCGGAGGCGCCCAACTGGCCCTTCAGGTCCACGAGTCCTGCGGCCACGCGGTCGAACTGGACCGGGTGCTGGGGACCGAAGCAGCCTTCGCCGGCACCTCCTTTCTGACCACGGACAAGCTCAACAACTTCCGGTATGCCTCGGAACAGGTGAACATCTCCGCCGATAGCCTGCAACTCCCGGGACTGGGCTGTTTCGGTTGGGACGACGAGGGTGTGCCCGCCCAGTCCACGCCGATCGTACGCAACGGTGCTTTCGTCGGCTACCTGATGTCCCGGGAAACGGCCTCAAGTCTGGGCCTGGCCTCCAACGGCTGCATGCGGGCGGCATCGTGGAACCGCATACCGTTGATCCGGATGACCAACGTCAACCTGGACCCAGGGACCTGGGAGCTAGAAGACCTGATTGCCGACACCGAGCGAGGCATCTACATCGAGATGAACCGGTCCTGGTCCATCGACGACCGGCGCTACAACTTCCAGTTTGGGACCGAAATGGGCCGGGAGATCAAAAAAGGCAAGCTGGGAAGGATGCTGCGCAACTGCACCTACACCGGGATAACGCCCCAGTTCTGGGACTCTTGCGACGCCGTGTGCAACGAGAACCACTGGCAGATGTGGGGCACCCCCAACTGCGGCAAGGGCCAGCCGGGGCAGATCGGTCACACCGGGCACGGCGCCGCTCCCGCCCGGTTTCGCAACGTGCGGGTGGGGGTGCTCGGATGATCGGCCAAAGCCAGTGCCAGGCAGTTCTGCAGAAAGCTCTAAGCCATGCCCATGTGGACCAGGCCGAAGCCTACTTGACGGTGCAAAACCTGGAGTTGACCCGGTTCGCGGGCAACATCATCCACCAGAACGTATCCCACACCAATGCTCAGCTCCATATCCGCGCCGTGGTGGGACGGCGCCAAGGCCGGGCTACCACCAACGACATCACCGGCGAAGGGATCCAACGGGCCGTGGAGCAAGCGCAGGAGAACGCCCTGCTGATGCCCGAAGACCCTCATTTCAACGGCCTGCCCAGCCCCGGCACTCCACCCAAGGTACACGTTTACGATGAGGACACCGGGGCTTGCAGCCCCGAGTCCCGGGCCCGGGTAGTAGCCGCCGCCTGCCGCCAGGCTGAAGCCCAGGGACTGGAGGCGTCGGGTTTTTACCGCACCGGAATCCAGGAGACGGCGGTGCTCAGCACCCAGGGCGCCCAGGGGTACCACGCCGCGACCTTCGCCGGGTTTCTTATGACGGTGATGAGCGATACCTCGGCGGGATGGTCCAAGGGTGGCTCCTGGCGCATTTCGGACATCGATCCCCAAGCTTTGGCCGAAGAAGCCATCGGCAAAGCGTTAAATGGCAGGGACCCCCGGACCATCGAGCCGGGTGAATATACCGTGGTGCTGGACCCTTACGCCGTGGACGACATGCTGGGCAGCCTCAGTCTATACGGCATGGGCGCCCAGTCGGTGCAGGAGGGCAGGAGCTGGATGAACGCCAGCATGGGCCGGCAAGCCATGAGCCCGCTGGTTTCCATCTGGGACGACGGAGCCGCCCTTGATGGGTGGCCGGTACCCTTTGACGCCGAAGGAGTGCCCAGGCAGCGTACCGACATCGTCAAGGACGGCGTGGTGGGGTCCCCGGTGCACAACTCCTATACAGCGGGCAAGGAAGGAAGGGAGTCCACCGGGCACCAGGCTGGTTTCACCGGAGGACCCATGGCCACCAACTTATTCATGAGGCCCGGTCACTCATCCATGGATGAGATAATCGGGTCCACGTTAAGCGGGCTATACATTACCCGGTTCCACTACACCCGGTTGGTCCACAACCGGGACTGTGTCATGACCGGTATGACCCGGGACGGCACCTTCATGATAGAGGACGGGCAGTTGAGCTATCCGGTTAAAAACCTGAGGTTCACCCAGTCCTACGTCGAGGCGATGGCGGGCGTCGACGCCGTGGGCAGCCAGCGCAAGTTGGTGTTGAACGAGGGCGGATTTGCCACCATGGTACCGGCCCTGCGTATCCAGGGCTTCAAGTTCACCGGCGTCACTGTATGAAACTTGGCCGCCGTTTCAGGGGGTGGCGCCACTAGTGCTGTTTCTAGATGATTATGACAGTCGGTCACATGTAGGCAGCTGTCATTCCGAGAAGCGAAGCGACGACCCCGATATAATCGGGGTGGGGTGGGGCAGTTCCACCCATCCCCAGATTCCTCTCCTTCCGCTGAAGGATCGGAATGACATTGGTCGTTTTCAGATTGAAATGGTACTAGTACTGTTTCTAGATGATTTTGATGCATGGGCCGGCACCCCCATCCCTTCGACCGGGCTCAGGACAGGCTCTAACCTTCCCCCGTCGAGGGGGAAGGGATGTGTCCGGTAGCAAACGGTAGAAAGCGGAACATGGCCGACAACCTAGAATTAACATCTACAGCGGGTAAAGAAGTCCGGCTCTCCGGCGGTTTCATGATTTCAGGGCTGGCCACCGGCCATGCTCTCTTTCACTGGGTTATACAAAGCTTCGTTGTCTTGCTGCCCGAAGTGCAGATTGCCTTCCAGCTCAGTGCAGTAGGGGTGGGCGCCATCCTCACCGTCAGAGAGCTGGCTTCAGCGATCGTGGCGCTACCCGCCGGCTTCATAGTGGACGCCCTCCGGAGGCATTGGGGCGCAATCTTGGCTCTGTGTATCGGCGGCGTGAGCCTTGGGTCTCTGCTGATGGGCTTTTCCCCGGCGTATCCGTTGCTCTTGGCCGGGGTGGCCATCGTGGCGATTGCCCATTCCATCTGGCACCTGCCTGCCTCGGCATCTCTATCCCGCCATTTCAGCGAACGGCGCGGGATGGCCCTGTCCTTTCACGGTGTCGGCGGCAGCGTCGGCGATGTGGCAGGTCCATTGGTCGCCGGCGCCATGTTGATGGTATTGGGCTGGCGGGGAATCCTCAGCGTATACGCAACCGTCCCCTTTTTCCTGGCCTTTTTGGCAGCTTGGTCATTTAAGAACATCGGCGGAGCTACGGAAGCCCAAGATGCAGTCATCCCACTGAATACTAGGATAGAGATGACCAAGCGGCTGCTGGCTAACCGGGTGCTTTGGGGAATAGTGTTGGTCCGCGGGCTCCGCGCCATGTCGTTGGTGGCGCTCCTCACCGTCTTGCCCCTCTATCTGGGAAGGGAGCTGGAACTGAGCCCCTTTTCCAGGGGGTTCCATATCGGGTTGTTGATCGCCATCGGTCTTATTGCCAAACCGGTGATGGGAAATCTTTCCGACCACTTGGGCCGGAAGCAGGTCCTGGTGCCCGGGCTTCTTTGGTCGTGCGCCATCTCCCTGCTGCTCATATTTTTCAGCCAGGGAGTTGCCTTCACCGTTTTGATCGCCCTGTTGGGTCTATTCTTGTATCCCGAC
>JADFFS010000050.1 GCA_022568195.1 Chloroflexota bacterium
CATCCTCCGCTCTTCGCCAGGATTGAGTAGCTCCTCGGCAGTAGCCTCGTAGCCCTTGGCTGCGTAGGCGTCGAGCTGGTCCCGGGTGGCTCCAAAACCGGCCCGCCGCATGAGGTGGGCGATCAGTTCAACGTCGCTGTTTCCCATGTACGTTCCCCCAAACCGAGTCGCGTTATGCACTCACAGGACCACTCAGGAATGCGCTTACTGCCATTGTAGAAGCGCCGTCACCAAGCGTCAATCGCTGGTCAGATTCCCGGCGTCGAAAGGCGTGTTTCAGGCTTGGAGATCCACGCGAGGGCCCTTAGCCGGGTTAGCGCTTGCTACCTTTTTTGATCCTGGCGTGGAAGGTTCGAGCAAACTTCTGTACACGGGGAATCCCTATGCAACAACCGTGGCCAGACTCGGACTTGCGCTACTGGCAGTCCAGCGGGCGTTGGCCGTCTTCCTCGCCGAAGGCTAACGCCCCAAGTGGAATAACTGGTGAACCGGGAACGTATACGTGACCGACTTTTAGAACCCCGGGGCGCAGGTCTTCGAGCCGGTCGGGCCATGCCGCCGCTTGCGGAGTCGCTGCGGGCTATCCTTACCTCCTGAGTCTTACGTATTTCTTCAGCAGGGCACCTGAGTTCCTAGCACCTGATTTGCACGCAACTAGGCCTCCAATCTGTACCTCGGCAGCTCCTAACTTCAGCGATACTTGACCAGTTATGTGCTATCGTCCTCAGGTTCTCCTAACTTCATGGCCACACTATTCGCGCATAGTGTCGGCCCAGGTGGCAAGGAGTCGATGTCCGGCGCGCCAATTAGCGGAGGCGGATACCGGGGCGGCGTAAGTCGCCCCGTATCCGTGGTTGCCTACCCCTCGATCCCGAGGAGTTTCGCCGCCGTCCCACCGAGAATCTTGATCCGGTCCTCGTCGCTTAGCCCGGGAATCGACATGACGTGGTCGACCGGAGCGGTGTTCCATGGGAACGGGTAATCGGTCCCGAGGACCACGTGATCGATCCCCGCCTCGGCGATCAGGTGCCGCATGCCCTCGCCAGTGAACATGATCGAATCGAAATACAGTTGGCCACCTCGGATATACTCGGTCGGCTTCTTCTTCGGCAAGGGCCCGACCCGGTCCGGGAAGGTCGTGATCACCGCGTCCGAGCGGTTGGCATAGGACGGCAGGAAACCACCGCCATGCGAGGCGCAGATCTTGAGGCCTGGAAAGCGGTCAAGCGTTCCTTCGAAGATCAGATGCGACAAGGCTATCGTGGTTTCGAGCGGGTTGCCAATCGTATTCGTCAGGAGACCATTCCCGGCCAACCGGCCGCTCGGTTCCAATTCGCGGGTGCCGAGCGGGTGCATGAAGACGAGCACACCCAACTCTTCGCATTTGGCCCAGAACGGGTGGAATTTCGGGTTGGCGAGCTCCTCGCCGGCGACGCTGCCGCCAACGCCAATGCCGCGGAAGCCGAGGGTTTTGACTGCCTGCTCGACCTGTTCAGCTGCGAGGTCAGGATATTGCAATGCCGCGGTCGCAAAGGCGATGAACCGATCCTGCTGCGACGCGCAGAACTCGGCCAGGGCCTCGTTCTGCACCCGAATCAATTCGGCGACGGCATCGTGCTCAGCCCGGTACCAGTAAGGATTGATGCTGAGCGCCTGGACATCGACGCCCGTTTGATCCATCTGCGCCAGACGGTCGCCGATATTGGACCACAGAAGACCCGGCGCCTCCAGTGAGTGATTGATCAGCTGCGCAGCCTCCGGGACGATGCAATGCGCATGGACATCCACGGTCTTGACTCGCTTGCCACTAATGACGACCTCGCGGCGGCCATGCGCTTGCACATGCCCCGAACCGCCGCCCGCACCAGCACTAGCGTCAATCTCACAGTCGACAAAGGCCAAAATCGGGCCGGTATTCATGCTTCCGCTAATAGGCATTTCCGTTCCTCTCATTCTTATGATAGTTGGCACTGGTCGCAAGAGTTGTCAAACGTCCTCAACTATTGTAATCGCTGAAGCGTTATGGACGACTGTTCAGTCGAGATACGGAGTACTTGGAAGTATCCGCCGCCCACAAGTTCGCCTGTCAAAAAAGCGTCGTACCAGTTTCCGTGGTCTCCCTATGTTTATTGTATAATCGGCCTGCCACAACGCAAAGGAGACTAAACGATGTACCTCTTGAGAAGGATCACCAAGACCCAGCAAGGCAAGGCATGGGATGTCGCCAACCTGATGTCCAAAATCTGCGCTGCCTATGAGGAAAATGGGCGTACCAAGGCTCAGGTGTTCGTGTCGCAGGGCCTTCCCGGCACGCCGAACGTCGTTTACGCCGAGTGGACGCAAGAATCCATAGAGCCCAACTGGCCCTCGAAGGTGCCCGAGGCAGTTAGGACCCTCAACGCGCAGATGTTCCCTATGCTGACGGAGCCTTGGAGCATAGAGTTCTTTGAACTGGTGACGCCTCAGAAGCTCGAGGAGCGGAACCTGTCCTAATCACCGTCTATTTTGTGGGTCAAGTCCGAGGGACCGGGGCGCTTCGGCTGGCCGCGTTACCCTCCGTGTGGTCGTTGACGGTCTCTGGACGCAGCTTTATAGTTCGCGTTATCCCAGAAGTCGCATGGCTAAAGAAATCTACTCGATCTGGGATAATTGGCTAACATATGTTCTGAGGAGACCGGGAATGTACATGGTGAGAAACGTCTGGAAGTGTGCCCGAGGAAAGGTGCCTGAGTGCTTGGAGGTTGTGAAGGAGGTTAGGGCTTCCTGGGCCAGCGATGGCAATACAACGGGCAAAATCTACTTGGATTATACAGACCGAATGGATACCATCGCATTTGAGATCGAAGTGGAAAGCCTAGATGAGTACTTTAATAATCAGCGTACCAATTACAACGAGCTATCCCCCGAGACTGAAGAGTCTGTCAGGCAATTTAATAGCAACACAGTAGAAGGCAACCGCCAGATCTGGGAGGTCATTCCATAGAATAATTAAGATAGGCAACGGGTATATATACCATAGGCATACTTCAGGCCCTGGCGTAGTTGCCGGGCCTTTTATATTACCGCCTTTAACATCATGACACTATTCGCCGATAGTGTCACATGCTGGACCTTGGGATCAGGACCTAGGCTAACCCCTGCCGAGCGGCATATGTTGCTGCCTCGACCCGGGTGGCCCCGTTGATTTGGACACGGCGGTGCCGGCAGGTCCATCGGAAGGGCCGACTTCGTTTCAGGCCTGGCCGTGGGCTATATCACCAACGGCTTTCGAGGCACCGCCACAAACAACGCCAGACTGGCCGCAGTCTCCCAAGCCGTCCGCGACGCATGTATCTGAATTCGGCGTCGTGGCTTATAGTCCCGCATTCACTTGGCCAGGGTGTAGAAGAGTCCTCTAAATCCTGGCATGTTCTACGTGCTCCCCTCCTCCCGCAAGCAGACCGCCTCCAGCATGAATCCTTCTGGATCCAGCCAGAATGTAGCGTAATAATGGGGGCGATACTGCGGAAACAGCCGGGGGGGATGAACTACTTCAGAGCCCAGTACTTGCGCTTTGGCGTGGACCGCATGCACTGCGGCCCGTGAGTCGACCATGAAGGCTAAGTGTTGCAGGCCCGGGTGGTGTCGTGAGTACGGCGCTTCTTCCAGAGCTGGATAGAAGAAGAGGAAAGTGCCAGGTTTGCTATTAATAGGGCGATAGGCGAACTGGTCCGTAGCCGCGATATATGGTTCAAACTCCAGAAGCGGCATGAGGTTGTCGTAATAAGCTTTGGCTTGTACCAGATCGCGCACGTTGACACCAATGTGTCCGAGCATAAAGCAGATCTCCCAGAGTGGATCTAGTATTGGGACTGGTTGACTCCCCGCAATTTTCTGCCATATTGTACTCCGCCTGTAGTCTCTGAAGGCGTCCCAATTCCCCATATAATTTCTTAACGAATAACGAGCAAATAAAGATTGACCAATGGAGACGATGGTGTTGAGGTTTGGCCAGAAATGTGTGACGATGCTCCGGCCCCGACTCAGAAATTAAGCCTTGAATCATTTTCGAATCTCAATAAATTGAGTGGAGGACTTTAAGGCATGGGAATCTACAGAATGTACACCGGAACCGACAATGAAACCCACATCGAGGAATTGCCACTGTCGGCGCACCCCGAACTCGGTGAGCTACAAACTGTGAAAGGCATACAGATCCAGCAAAATGCGGGCGGCCGATTCTTAGACTTTCACCAAGCGCCCAACAAGAGATGGATGATTACTCTCTCGGGAGAATTGGAGATAGGGCTTGGCGACGGCACCGTGCACCGGTTCGGCCCGGGCGATGTCCGACTGATCGAGGATGTAACCGGTCATGGCCACACTACACGCTACGTCACCGACCACGTCTCCGCGTTGATGCCACTCCCAGATTAGGGGAGCTGTGCGCACTTCACCGCTTTGGCTGGCAGGCACAACGCGTCACACACTGGAGTGCTTCGGCGCTTCCCAGGGTGTAGGCCGCAAAGGTGACACGGCCTGCCTGCCATGACGTTCTGCTGCCAGAGTCGGATCAAAGGATCAAGCAAGGTTATGAATAGCACGCCATATCTTTTCCGGTGTCAGTGGTGTGTCTATGTGACGTACGCCGGTGCTGTATAAGGCGTCCATGACCGCGTTGGTGATCGCCGCCGGGGCCGCCACGGTGGGCAGCTCGCCGATGCCCTTTGCTCCCAGAGGATTCAAAGGCGACAGGGTCTCCAGGGTGTCCAAAGTCAAATCCGGCATGTCCTGGGCCTTGGGCATGGCGTAGTCCATAAAGCTGCCGGTTAGCGGCTGGCCGTCGCCGTCAAACTCCATTCCTTCCATCAGCGCTTGCCCCAGCCCTTGGGCGAAACCTCCTTGGATTTGGCCTTCCGCCAACATCGGATTGAGGATTCGTCCGGCATCGTGTACCGCGACGTATTTCAGGATCTTTACCGCACCGTTGTCCCGGTCCACTTCGACGACGCAAACGTGAGTGCCGAAGGCGTATGGATTATCCGGCAGGGTGTACGTAGCGTTGAACTCCAGGCCTGGCGCCACGTCTGGAGGCAACAACTCTTCATCGTATGCCGCCGCAGCTACCTGAGAGAAAGGTATTCCGTCCTGTGGCGTCCCCTCTCGAAAGACCCGCCCCTCCCGCATTACAACGTCTTCCGACGGGCACTCAAGGAGGTGAGCAGCGATCCGGACCAGCTTTTCGCGGGCGCCTTGAAGCACGGTGTGGACCGTGGAGCCGCCCACGGTTATCCCCCTGCTGGCGCCGGTACCACCTCCGGTGGGGAACAGTTGGGTGTCACTGTGGAACATCACCACGTCAGACGGCGTCACCCCCAGTTCATCGGCGACGATTTGGGTGAAAGTGGTCTCGGTACCCTGGCCGTGGGGAGAGACACCGCTGTAGACCGATATCAGGCCCGAGGCATCGATTACGACCCTGGCGTGGTCGGTACGCCTTTCGCCGTGGGCGCCCGATCCTTTGGTCACAGCGGCCAACCCCACGCCGATCAGCGGCGCGTTGGGTTGATTACCTTGCCTGGACCGTTCTCGCCATACGGCGTAATCTGCTAGCTCCAAGGCCCGGTCGAACACCTTTTCGTAGTCTCCAGAGTCATAGGTAATGCCAGTCGGTGTGTGGTAAGGAAATGCGTCTGGCTGAATGAGGTTCTTACGCCTAACCTCAGCCGGGTCCAAGCCAAGCTCTCGGGCGATTAAATCCACTGTTCTCTCGACGGAGAAAGCGGCCTCGGGCCCCCCGGCGCCGCGATAGGCCCCGGTGGGCGCCCGGTTGGTGATAACACCAAGCACTTCTACGTCCATGGCCGGAGTTCGGTAGGGTCCGGGCATCCGTTCGCTGGCGAGGCTGGGGGCCGCAGGAGTAGAAAAGTAGAAGTAGGCCCCTAAGTCCACGTAAATCCGCACCCGCATGCCCAGGATAGTACCGTCACTCTTCACGGCCGCTTCAACTTCCGCGGTATGGCCTCGGCCGTGGAAGGTGATCATGTTCTCCTGACGATCCTCCACCCATTTTACAGGCCGACCCAGGGATCGGGAGAGATAGGGAATCGCGATCTCTTCCGGGAACATGCAACCCTTCTCGCCGAATCCGCCACCTACGTCCCGGGCCAACACCCTTATCTCGCTTTCCGGGAGGTTAAGGATTTGGGCCAGAAACCTCCTCACCCAATGCGGTCTCTGGGTGGAATCCCAGACCGTGAGCAACCTTTCTGTGGGTTGGTAGTCCGCAGCTACTCCTCGAGTCTCCATAGGAGCAGGGGCCAGCCGCTGTAAATGATACCTCTCACGAACAACCCGGTCGGCTTGCCTGAAGGCGGCGTCCAGGTTGCCTCCCTGATGGCGCACCCGAAGCCCTAGATTGGTTCCCACCTCTTCGTGGATCGGGGTGGTATCGTTGCCGATTGCTTCAGTGGGATCAAGTATCGGCGCCAGAGGTTCGTAGTCTATTTCTATCAACTCCATGGCGTCCCGGGCCAGATTGGCATCTTGGGCCACCACCATCGCTACCGGCTGACCCACGTAACACACTTTATCCCTGGCCAGCACCGGGTGCTCCGGGGCTTCGATATGGTCAAATTTCCCTTCATACACACTGATTCCGGAAGGGACGTCTTGCAACACCCCGGCAATGTCATCGGCAGTGAGCACCACCGCAACGCCAGGGGAACTGCGAGCGGCTGCGGTGTCTACGGACTTGATGCGAGCGTGGGCGTGGGGGCTACGCAGCACCGCCACGTGCAACATGCCCGGTAGGTTGATGTCGTCAACGAAGGCACCTTGGCCGGTTATTAACCTGGGGTCTTCAGCCCGTTTCAGCGCTTGGCCTAAGTACGTCATGAGGCCACCCATTCCCTTGGCCGATCATCGGCCGGCTAGGCTCCCGGGAGATCAACACGGATTCTACCATAGGCGTTAGGGATGGGAGCTCGGGTGGCTACTGACTCAGCATGGCCTCTTGGACACGCAGGACTTCCAGGTGCTCCTCGAAGGGGATGGCGGATTAAGAAAAAATAGAATCGCAAATTCTTCCCAGCAGCGGCAGAGCAGAGACAGACGCAGAGGTCGAGAATCTGGCTCGATTGTACGCATCGGCCAGATCGTACAAGTCGGAGACAGAAAAAGGGTACTGTGAGGTATTAGAGGCGGACCTGGATTCAGCCCGCGAGTTCTTCGACTACTGCCGGTCCATCGGCGCAAAGCCAACTTTGGCGTCGAAACACAATAATACGATCGAGTTGACAATAGCGGAGGTCACAGTCTAGGTAGGTCCCGGTCAAACTACCAGTAAGAAATGGGAAGCTAGTTAGATACGGTTCATCGAGATTGAACTGCTGGAATAGGGCGTGGCACGGGCTTACGCCATGAGAGATGCGGCGGCGTGCTCGGCGGCCAGCATGCCCAATCCTAACGAGGCCAACTGGCCATTGCCCGGCAGGTAGCCCTCCATCCCGGTCCCGGACACTCCGGTGGCCACGCCGCCCCCGGCGTACAGGTTGGGGATGACAGAGCCATCGGCGCGCAGAACTTGGCCGTCCGTATTCACCTTCAGCCCGCCCTGGGTGTGGTAGAGGGCAGCTTTAACCTTTATGCCATAGAAGGGGGCACGGAAAGGCTCCGGCGGGGTGCGCCCGAATCGGTCCGCTCCCACGCCAGCCACCTTGTTGTACTCCTCCACCGTTTGCTCCAGACCGGCGGCATCAATGCCCAGCGGGCCGGCCAGCTGCCCGGCCGTTGGGGCTTGGTGCAGCAACCCGGACGTTAAGAACTCTTCCAAGTAGTGCGGGAGCAGCTCGTACAACCGCTGGTCCAGAATCTCGTACGCCTGCTTGTCCGGCAGTTGGAGTATCCCGTTGCTGAGACCGCCAGGGTACCTGGTTTCATCGACGAATCGCTTTCCTTGTGGGTCTACCATGATGCCGCCGGACATTATTACCTCCGGAGACACGGACCGCATCCCCGGACCGACGTAGGCGGGATAAGGCTGAAAAGAGGCCATATTCTCTATGGCTGCACCCGCCGAAAGGCCCATCTTGATACCCTCGCCGGTGCTGCCGTAGTGGCCAGGAAAATGGACGCCCACCAGCGATGGGATGTATTGGGAAACGAGTTCCTGACTGGCGCCGAAGCCTCCGCTAGCGAGTATGACCTTGGCCGCCTGGATGGGGCCGCTGTCCGTTACCACTCCTATGACCGTCCCGTCACCCTCTTGTTGCAAGGACAACACCGAGGTCGAGAACCGGGTCTGGATTTTTGGCTGCCTTTCAACCGCCTCGAAAAGGAAGTCGGTGATTGTCTTATCTTCTGTCCAGGAGTGGGCGCGGCGTGCGCTGTGACCGAAAACAAACTCCCCGACGGTGAAATCGATGCGGGCTACGTCGGCCAAGAAATCAGCAACCGGTCCTGAAACCTCGGCCAGACGTTTGGTCAAGGCCGGGTCGCTTTCGTTGCCGTTCCTACCAAAGATGTCTCGGGCGAACTGCTCCGGGCTGTCTTCGATGCCCAGAGCGTATTGGAACCTGGATCCGGCGGCGCGGATCCCCCGGGAGGAGAAGGCGGTGCTGCCGCCCGCCCCATCTGTCTTTTCTAACAGAAGAAGGGAGACCCCCTTCCCCGCAGCCACCAGAGCAGCCATCATGCCGCACCCTCCAGCGCCGACGATTATCAACCTGTGGGCATCGGCGCCAGAGTTCGCCATGACTTTCCCTCCTATCTAACTAACGAACTGGCCGTTTAGTCGGCGACCTGGGACGTTGGTGGCGGCGATGCCGGCGAAGGTGTGGTCGTGCTGGCCTACCACGTCCCGAAGCAATTACTCCGAACAGAGAGCCCACCACCAACCCCTGCACGACCCCAAACGGTCCCGACCCAAGTCGCTAATGCTCTCGATTATTGGCCTCGGCGCACACAAATCGCACATAGTGTCATATGCCCAGGAGCTGGAGACTGAAGAGAGTCGATGCCGTCTCGATTGCTTACTGGACGGCGGTGCCGGTCAGGCCGACGAAGTTCAACGTCGCAACACAATAATACGATCGAGTCTACATTAGCGGAGGTCACGATCTAGCTTGGTCTCGGTCAAACTACCGCAAGAAATTGGGAAGCTAGTTAAATAGCATCATGATGGACCGGACATTTGCCTTTGTCACCGCTACCCCAATATCGCAACTGTTTAATGCCAGATCCCCTGCACCTGCCTAAGCGTCTCCCCCGTGGCGGCCCGATTACTCTCGACACTCATAACTATACTAAATACCGGTGCTCTCAAAGCAAGCTAGCCAGGCGAATACGCGATCACTATTCGCGGATAGTGTGGGTAGTCGCCTGGGTTCTAACCGATCGCTCAATAGACAAGGTACCTACGCTGCGCTAACATTCCACCATGCCAAGCGAGCGTATACAACAACGTATTGACCGCCTACTGGATCAGATAGAGCCTTTGATCTCGCCAAACAAGCCTAAGGTTCGCTCCCGACAACGGTGACGCGCAGAGTTTCCTGGCTGTGGCGGAAGATACTCTCTCCTTCTCAAATGCTGGCCCAGAAGCCCTAGAACTGGAGGAATCTCTGGCCATATCCAGTGAGCTAGGCAAGCGGCCCTTGATGGAGTGCGTGCTGCCCGGCGGGAGATACTAAAGGCGTAAATTCCTCAAGCACCAGGCTGGCCGGTTTAGGGGATTAGAATCCTTCGCGCCCAAAGCTCGGCCCAGGGTTTGTGCTACGATCGGTAGACCACGTGTGGCCCGCCAGCGACCAACCTTCTTTTGACCATGAATCGCTCAAAGTCATACATCGTAGTCTTCGTGTTGCTTATGGTCGTAGGGTCCTTGTCACTCGCCATAGATATCGCGGCGGCCCAGGCCATTGACTGGATGAGGCAGTTCGGGACCCCTTTCGTCGACCATGCCAGCGCCGTGACCACTGACCGCGCCGGCGATATATACGTGGTGGGAGCTACCAACGGCACATTTTCGGGCCAAATTCGTGCCGGAGGAACACAAGACGCCTATGTGCAAAAATTTGACCCCTCCGGCAAGGCGATTTGGACCCGTCAGTTCGGCAGTATCGGCGACGATTGGGCCAGGGCGGTGGCCGTTGATCATGAAGACAACGTTTTGGTGGCAGGGCAAGCTGCTGAGGATACACCGGGCAGAAGCCGGGTGAGCGGATTTGGCGGCGCCTTCGTGCGCAAGTTCGGGGCCGGGGGAGACGAGATCTGGATGCAGCATTTTGGTATCCGGGAATTTTCAACGGCCAATGGTGTAACCGTGGGCCTTGCAGGCAATGTCTTCGTGGTGGGTCAAATCAAAGGGGCTCTGCCTGGACAAACACCGTCGGGCGGTAGTGACGCCTTCGTACGGGCCTACGATAAAGATGGCGCCGAGCTTTGGACCCACCAGTTCGGAGGCGAAGGTCTCGATACCGCCACTGCGGTCACGATCGGCCGCGATGGAGAGATATACGTGGTAGGCTCAAGCCAAGGAGAGCTAGTCGTTCCGGGCCAGCCGAACCAAACGTTCATCGACGCCTTCGTCCGCAAATTTGATGCAGCAGGATCGGAGCTGTGGGTTCGCTGGATTGGAACCGAGAAATTCTCCGGAGTCAACGCTGCGACCGTGGACAACGCGGGAAACCTGTACGTGGCCGGTTGGATCAGCGGAGATGCCTTTATACGCAAATACGACGCAGATGGGCAGGATCTGTGGACCCGTCAGTTCGGGACGCGCCTTGAAGATAGGGCCCTGGGTGTGGGGGTGGACCACGCAGGCAATCCCTACGTCGTGGGCTGGACCAGAGGGGCATTCCTCGGCCAGACCGGACTGGGGCCTCGCACCAATTTGGTGCGCCGGGACGCCTTTATGCGTAAATTCGATGGCCGGGGGAACGAAATCTGGACACGACAAATCGGAACCGGGTCTCCTCAGAGTGCCACCGGTATCACCACGACCGGGGACCGGATCTACGTGGTGGGAGATACGACGGGGTCCCTGTTGGGCCGGGTCAATTTAGGCGTCATCGATGCATTTTTGTTGTCTCTATCTTCCGATGCGCCCTTCGATAGCCCACTACCAACCGGCTCAACTTCGGAAGCTGGCCCGACCACCTCATCGGATACTCCTTTTCCATCTCCACTCCCGGCCACAGCGCCAACAGAGGGGCCGCCCCCGCGAGGAAGCTGTGGCGTAGCATCGCCGGATACGCATGACGTGCCTGCGGCCTGGGTGTTGACAATGCTTTTCGGCCCGGGCCTGCTGTTGGCTCGCGGAAGCTGGCCGATTCGCCGGATTAGGCAACGGGGCGGATCTATTTCTTCGCTCCATTCTCGTTGGGACAGTTTGTGCTCCGGTTAGGATCATCAGCCCCATTGGGTGAGGCGCCCTTGAATTGTGGATTACAGCATACGACTGTGAGCATCTCAATCAGGTGGTCCACATCGGCCTGAAGAGCGTCCAATTCGCTTTCCATTAGGTCCGACTTACCCTCCAACGCCGCCACGGCATTGTCTAGTCTAGACCTGGTAATCCGGGTAGCCGACGGTACAACCGGGTGAAGGCCGGCCACTCTTGGATGTGGACTTTAAGGCGGTTTGTGACGCTGTAACAAAGGCAAGGAATGGATCCGGCGAGACCATGACTGAGGTGGCTGCCCGGTTCAAGGTATCACGGGGATGGTTGCACAAGTGGGTGTATCCGGCTTTAGATTCCGCGTCGTCGACTTAGGCTCTTCGCCTAGGACTGGTAGGGTGGTGGACAAGTCTGGGACCTCCTCGACGCCGCTCAGAAACTAGGTCCTAAGGGTGCCACTGGCTTCCGCGGGCTTAAATACAACGAACTCTCGCGAAACCACGATGACTAACTGGGCATGCTCGCCGTAGAGTTCTGGGAATTTCTAAGGAGGTGCCAACCATGGCTGACCTGTCCCAGGAACAGATGCTCGAAATGGCCCGCATCGCCGGGCTCCGGATCCCCGACGAAGACGTGGAGCACCTTACATTCCGCCTTAACGCTCTCTTGGAAGCGTCGCAGGTGTTAGACCAATACCCACTGGACGAATTGAAAGCCCTGCCTTCGCTGGCCCACCCCTTTGAGCTGCCATCCCACCAGCGGGAGCACCGACCGGCGCCGCCACTGACGGTGGAGACCGATGCACCCCTGGCCTACAAGCCGATCACCGAGCTGTCCCACCTGATTCGTACCCGACAGCTATCGCCGGTGGAACTAACCGACCTGTACCTGCAACGCATCGGCCAGTTCGACGGCGACCTGAAGTCGTACATCACCGTGTTGCCCGAGATAGCCCGGCAAGAGGCCCGAGAGGCGGAGCGCGCCGTGGCCGAGGGTTCGGAACTAGGGTTATTGCACGGTATTCCCCTGGCCTATAAGGACGAGTTTTACACCAAGGGAGTGCGCACCACGTGCGGCTCGCTCATCTTGTCCGAATTCGTGCCCGACTACGATGCTACCGCCGTGGGCAAACTGCACGAGGCGGGCGCCGTCATGCTGGGCAAGCTAAATATGACGGAATGGGCCACACCGCTAACCCTCGAGTTCCCCTACGGCCAACCCCGCAATCCCTGGAATCTGGAACACGACGCCGGGGGCTCCAGTACCGGCTCGGGGATCGCCACCGCCGCGGCTCTTTGTGCTGGGGCCTTGGGTGAGGACACTGGCGGGTCTATAAGGCGGCCGGCGGCCAACAACAGCTGCGTAGGATTACGGCCATCGTGGGGCCGGGTGAGTATGCACGGCGTCATCCCGGCTGTGTGGTCTCAAGACACGGCCGGACCATTGGTGCGGACCGTTGCCGATTGCGCGCTTTTAATGAACGTCATTGCGGGCTACGACCCCAACGACCCGATAACCGCCAACTTGCCGGTGCCCGATTACACGGCGGTCCTAGATGGTAACATCCGCGGGATGCGAGTGGGGGTGGTCAAGGAAACCATGGAAGCGGCCCACCTGCACCCCGAGGTGAAGGCCGCGGTGGCAGAGGCGCTGCGTCGCTTCGAGGGCTTGGGCGCCACCGTGGAGGAAGTATCCATCCCGACCATTACCCTGAGCGGGGTAATCAGTGGCGCCGGAGGATCCGACCGTACGGCCCTCCAGTGGAAGCACCTCATGCAGTCGCCGGACCGGTACGACGCCGCCGCTCGAAGGTTCAATCTGCTGCCGGGTCTGTTACCGGCCGTTCTCTACCAGCGAGCGCTTCAACTACGAAATTTGCTACGCCGCCAGGTACTTGAAGCCTGCGAGCGCTATGACGTGTTACTGTCGCCGTATCAGGCCACGCCACCGCCGCGGATTCAAGATACCAAGAAGCCCCTTGCGTCGAAGGAGCAGGCGCTGAATGAGATATGGAATTTCTCATTTTCAAACGCCGCTCCTTTCGCGGGCGTTCCCGCTATCTCGGTGCCGTGCGGTTTCACCCAGGATGGGTTACCACTGGGTCTCCAGATTATGGCCAAACGGTTCGACGAGGAGGCCGTCTTTCGCGCGGCCCACGCTTACGAACAGGACACTCCCTGGCACACAATGAGGCCGCCGGTTGGGGACCAATAGGGAGGTACGGGTACAGAAACATCCCCGCGTCCTTCGTATCACATTTTTCCGATTCGGAAATGGTCACAGACTGACACACCGGCATCTAGACTCCCCCCACAGGAACAGGGATACCCGATATTTTGCATTGAACGCTGCCCAAGGTGTTGCGGGAAGTGAAGAAGAGGGTCTTCCAATCGTCGCCTCCAAAGGCGACGTTGGTCGTCGCGCTCTCGCCGTGAGCAATAGTACCCAGGTGTTTACCGCTGGGGTCCAAAACCCAGACACCGCCCGAACCTCCGCAGTAAACGTTTCCTTCCACGTCCACTTTCATGCCGTCGGGCACTCCCGGCCTTTCTCCGGTCAAGTCGGCGAAGACCCGGTCAGACTGGATGGCCAACGTACCGTTAGGCTGCATGTCGAACGCGCGTATGTGTCCCTTTCTGGTGTCGTTTATATACAGAACGGTCTCGTCAGGAGAGAAAGCCAGACCGTTGGGCACAATGAAATCGTCCACCAGCAAGGTCAAAGTCCCAAGGTCGGGCGTAAGACGGTAAACACCGGAGAATGTCAGGTCCCATTGTTCTCGAGGCAGGGGGCTGGTCCAGGGGTCGGTGAAATAGATGGCCCCATCGGACTTTACCACCACGTCATTGGGACGGTTCAGCCGTTGGCCCTTGAAGCTGTTTGCCACCACGGTGATACTGCCGTCCGGCTCTTGGCGAGTCACGCGGCGGCTGTCGTGCTCGCAAGCCAGGAGTCGTCCTTGCAGATCCCGGGTGAGACCATTGGCCCGGTTGGTCGGCTCCTGGAACAATGTCACGCCCTGGCCTTGGGCCCACTTCATCCTACGGTTGTTGTGGATGTCACTGAAGAGGAGGTATCCCCCTTCCTTCCACCACAGAGGTCCCTCCGCAGGGCCCTCCCCCCCACCGTAGCCATCTCCCAATTTTTCGATACTTTGTCCGGATGACACGATGCCTTCTAACTCGGGCGCGTTTTGCTCGATAGGCATGATTACCTCCTAATGCAACTATCCAGGGCGAACTCACCGTGGCATTATAATACCAATCTCTGGGTTAGTAGGGCGGGTTGACTATCACGTCTCGCGGCGCGGCGCGTCACAACGTATCTCACGCCCGCAAGGCTTGGGACGCACGACGGCGGCCATCCCCACAGGCGCCCACACCATTTGCGCATAGTGTCATATGGCCAGGAATGAAATTCCCGGACACGAAGCGCCCCAGCTTTTCTAAAGCCTGGGGCGCTTCTGCTTACTGGGCGGCGGTGTCCGTCAGGCCCACGAAGTTGAAGGCCGGCAGGCCCGACGTAGGCAGACTTCCCCACACCCGGCGGGGGAAGGGTTACTTAATCTCCCGATTACCGGCGATTGCTGCGTCGTTTCCTTACTTGAGGCAAGAAGGCATCCACATTGTCCTGTTCTAGGAAGTGGCCTAGGACGTGACGTTGCATAGCCCTCTGAGTAACCACCCTCTCTTCACACACAAGACACTTGTACTCTTCATCTTTGGCGCGCCCCACCATCTCATACAGGTCCAACTCCAGGATTAGCTCCGGTTCGTCCCAATACCGCTTACGAAATCGCCTTACGGTGGCTTCATTGACGCCCAACTCAGCGGCGATCCTGGCGGCGGGCCACCTCTCTTTAAGTCCCCAGAGGATGAATCTACGTTCCGGAGCCGTCAGCCAGCTGTGGTGTTGGGCGGAAGACCGGGTTGGGCGCCCTTCTCGGAACATCTGGTCCATAGTTTGCTTTGGCAATTATCAAAATGGCCTGTCACTGAATGGATACAGATTGTACGGTAATTAGTAGCAGATAAAAAGTTAAACCTTTGCTAATTAACTCTCGAATTTGTGGCCTTTGAAGCTAACGGCGCCGAAGTGGCTAGATCTGGGCGGCCGAATGGGTACAAACTAGACACGAACTAGGTAATCGTATAGGCGCAATTTTAGCGTACAAACGATGTAAATAGCGGTCAAATCAGCTGACTATGGGTCTCTATTCGACTCAACCGTCATTCTTCATACGAGATAGAGGCAATCGCATTTACCCTTGCCGATGTGTAGTGATTCGAGATCTCCAACAAGCTGAAGAAGAGCTGTTGGCATAACCCACTGCTAACAAAGTAGTAGCTGGCGACGGTGTTGGGATGTAGCCTATCTGGACCACCAGGGGTGGTGTTTGTGTTTTGCACCACTCTCTAGTAGCCGTTTTGCACCACCGCCGCCGTACTGAATTTCCGGACCAAAAAGGGGTGCAAAACGCAGGCGTAGATACAGGCCAAAAACGAGGGACAAACAAGGACGCCATTAATGCAGGTAGGAAGAGATACCAGACCGGCGGCGATGAGGCCGTTGACAGCGGCACCAACCTACTTTCAGGCGTTACAGCTACATGCAAGCGAGGCATCCACGTTAGCGCGTCTTCTTATTGCACGCCGCACAGTCCCGGCCCACCATGCTGGTGCTCGATGATCTGCACTGGGCCGACAAGCCTTCGCTCCTGCTGTTGCAGTTCCTGGCCCAGGAAATGGGAGGTAGGCGCCTGCTGATAGTTGCCACCTGCCAAAGCTGGGTTGGCCCTGCTGGCCGTGCAGAGGGACGACCAGTCTGCGGCGGCGGACAACTACGCCTATCTTCTAGGACAGCGAGGCACGATAATATGGACGTTTTCATCGGTCGATCGCCTGCTCGAGCTCCTGTCTCAGACCATGGGGAACCTGGACCAAGCGGCGGCCCACTTCGAGGATGCCCTGGCCTTCTGCCGGAAAGCAGGCTACCGGCCCGAGCTGGCCTGGACCTGCTGCGACTACGCCGACATGCTAAGAGAGCGGGATGCCGAGGGCGACCGGGCTAAGGCAATCGCCCTGCTGGACGAGTCGCTGGCCATCTCCAGCGAGCTGGGCATGCGGCCGTTGATGGAGCTGGTGCTGTCCCGGCGGGAGATACTGGGGGAGTAGCTGGCAAATATTGTGTTGTCAATATGACCACACAGCCACCCAGGCCAGAAACCATCGAAAAATTGCAAGGTGTCGTGTACCCAGCCTTCGCTATGCTGGCCGGGATGAGAGAGGTGAGTAGAACCTGGAAAGATAGACCCTGAAAGGTATAGATCAAGTTTAGACGGGGTTGCCAATCGTAGCCAGCATTAGGGAGGCTGAAATCTGGATCTGTCCACCGTGGACCATCTCCTTACCACAACCCGCAGTGTGCGCCAGCGCTTGGACTTGAGCCGCCCGGTGGAACCGGAGGTAATCCTTGAAGGTTGGACCCGGTAGGAGCCTGGAGGGCGATTCGGCTGGACCGCTTATTACGACGTTCAAAGAGAACATACACCGGCACCGACGTCCACCCTGCAAAGCGACGCCCAGCGGGGGAAGTGACCCATTGGGAGCATTGGGGGCAGCGCAGGGGCGTGGTATGGGCAGGGCCATCGCAATCGCCTTGGCGGGAGATGGAGCCACTGTGACCCTGGCCGATATTGATTCACGCAGGGGGCCGAGGGGCAGATCGGCCCGGCGGGCGACGAAGATACTTTCGTTTTCCAGGCCAGGGCCGGCGATGAAGTCACCCTGTTCCTGGAACACGACGGCGGGGGCGGAGATGCCGAGCTAAGCTTGTTTGCCCCCGACGGTACCCTCCTGGGCAAAGATGGCTGCTGTAGGAGTCCCCTGTCCCTGGAAAATGTCCGGTTGGGCCAGGACGGGGAATACATGGTGCTGATCGATGGTGACGGAATGTCAACTTTCGGCTATACGCTGACCCTGACCCGATCATGACTGCCCTGGCAGACGCCCTCGCGAAGTGTTTGACACCTCCGGCCAAGATCTGGCTTCCGACGAAAACGGCGGTCCTCGGCGGGGCGCCCGCATCGAGTACAAGTCCGAATCGACAGGCACCCTGTTCGTACAGGTCCGCGGCTTTTCGGGCACCGGTACTTACACCCTGAGTGTAAGCCGGACCTGAGCGGCCAGTCATAGGCCGGGCGGCTTCCATTCTCCGGCCCCGATCTGCGGCACAGGGATTCCCCGGTGATTCCTGGGCCACCGAGGCTTGTGCCTACTGCAGGTCACGTGTACAGTAGGACCGTTGGTGGGGTCGATCGTGCGTGTAGTGCTGGTGGATCCGGCCACCAGCGGTTTCGCCCTCGGCGTTTCAATTGCCGGTCCAGTTGGCCCCCGTTCCTGTGTTTTCCCATAGCATACTGTCAATGCTGGTTGGAGGTGGAGGTAGATGGACCAGGATAGGGTTCCCGCCAATGGCAACCCGGCAAATCGCGGCGACGGTGGTCCAGCCATGTGGGACGTGTTGCGCCGGGCGGAGGGAAGCTGTTACCAGGCCCAGGAATGGATCCGACAGGCCGTAAAGGTCCTGGGAGAAGGGCATCACATGCTCGAACTTCCGCAAAGCCCGCCATCGCCGCGAGGGACGTTGCCCCGTTCGCTGCACCTCGCAGAGGCCGGCCCAGCGTCCCCGGAGTTGGCGTCAACGGCCAACCCATTGGACGACAACCTACCCCAGCCATCCAGTTACTCCCTCGACAAGGACGCTTCAAACCCCTTCCCGCTACGGGTTCACTGCCTGGGAAAGTTTCGCGTCTATCTGGACGGTCGCTTGGTCGAGGGTTGGCGCAATAACAGAGCCAAGGGGATTCTCAAGCTGTTACTCCTTAACCTGGGAAAACCTCTTCCCAAAGACATCTTCATTGAGGCTTTCTGGAGCGACTATCCCCTGCAACAAGCGACAAACTCCTTCCGGGTGGCTGTCCACGAACTCAGGCAGCGGTTGAGCCCGCAAAATGTTGCCGACCAAGACCATGGATACATACTCACCGATGGCAGCAACTACTCCATCAATACGGATGCACCCCTGTGGGTAGACTTCCAGGAGTTCGAATCCCACTGGCGAGCCGGACGGGCCCTGGAAAAGTCCGGCCGTTCCAGCGAAGCCGTCGACCACTATAAGGAAGCGGAAGCGCTCTACCAGGGTGATTTCCTGGAGGAGGATATCTACGAGGACTGGACACTCCTCAAGCGGGAGGCCCTGGTGGATATTCACCTTTCCATCCTTGGCAAAATATCCAGCTTTTTCTTGAAGAACGCCGACTACGACTCCTGCATCGAATTCAGCCAAAAGATTCTGGCCAGGGACAGATGCCGGGAAGACGCCTACCAGTACATTATCAGGTGTTACACCAATCTGGGATTCCGCAGCCGCGCGTTACGCTGGTACGGGTTGTGTGAGGAAACACTGCGGCGGGAGTTGGACTGTCCCGTGAGCCCGGAAACGCGGGCATTGGGCAACAGCCTGGCCGGCCGGGACGATATTTTGGGAGCGACCATGTTAATTCTACGTTAATTACATTTTAACTCCCGGTTAATTTCCCCCCTGTATTCTGGGCGCTAAACCTGCCGTTGGGCGGTTTTGGCGCCCTTTCTTTTTACGTGGAGACACAGCGGCTCGGTGTCCTCCGCCAGTCGATCGGTACGGGTAGGTGATGGACTACGTAACCTTTGTGGTACGCATCCGGTTGGACGAGCGGCATTCCATGTCCGAGGGACAGATAACCCACGTCGCCAGCCAGGAGACCGGTTACTTTCGCGACCTGGGAGCAGCGGTGGCCTTTATGGAAGAGCACCTGGATCCGGCCAATGGGCGGACTGGGGATGGCGGCCCATGGGGGCACTACCACCTGCCGATGAGAGATGCCAGTGACACAGACCGGGGTTAATCAATTCCAGGGCAACTTGGACCACCTCTTAGCGGAGATGGACTTGTTGGACCTGCGCCTTCAGCGGGCGGTCCAGCGGGCTCGACGGCGCAACAACGGTGGCCCGGGTGACGATTTTCTCGGCCTTTTGGTATCCGATCAGCAGATCGACACTATCCTGGCGCCCCAAACGGGTAACGGAGCCGTTGAAGGTACCGACCCGTTGGCGCCGGTTATTCTCCAGCGCCAAGAAGAACTGGCCGCCAGACGTTTCTTCAGCATGGAGCAAGGTGTCCCTCTCCGATGGGAAATGCTCCGTTCACTCTTCCACCTCAGCGATTGGGAGATGGGCGTTGTCACTCTTTGCCTGGCCCTGGACTTGGACCTCAAATACGAGGCTCTCTACGCATATATCCAGGATGACGTCGGCAAAAAGCGGCCCACGGTGAACCTGGCCATGACCCTCCTGTCGGATGGTCAGGCGGACCAAGTAGAGCAGCGGCGGTCCCTAACCTACCCCGCCCCGTTGTTGAAGCACGGGTTGGTCCGCCTTTATGACGACCCTTACGGGAAGGACTCGCCCTTACTGGCCCGTTACCTGAGCCTGGATGCCCGAGTGGTGGACTATCTGTTGGGCTCCGACGTCGTAGACCGCCAACTGGAGCTCTTTGTTCGGGTGATACAGGCCCGCGCTACCTGGGAGGACGTTGTCCTGCCCGACGAGACCAGGGACCGGCTTCAGCGCTTGGGAGAGACCATGCAGGGCCCCCGGTCTCAGCAGCCAGAGATGGCATTGTATCTGTCGGGTCCTCCAGGTACTGGGAAAAGGACCGTCGGCCAGGCGCTGTGCCAGAGCTTTGGCATGAACCTCCTTGTCGTCGACTGCCAGGGATTGCTGGCCTCCGATCAATCGAGTAGCGAACTGGTGAAATCGGCTTTCCGGGAAGCGCTGCTTCAGGAAGCGGTTCCCTACTGGCACAACTTCGACTGCCTGTTGGGTGACGAACCCCAGCGGAAGTCGGCGCTGGCCAGCTTCACCCAGGCCCTTCGGGGGCAACCCGGGCTAACTATCCTGGCCGGGGACCAGCCCTGGCGCCCTGAGGTGGACC
>JADFFS010000051.1 GCA_022568195.1 Chloroflexota bacterium
GTCCAGTTCACCAGCGGCGACCACGACATCCCCACCGCCACGGTGCGGCTTATCGGTCCCGACCAACAAATCAAAACCGACGCTTCCACCGGCAACGGGCCCGTGGACGCTGTGTGCAACGCCATCGACCGGGTAATCGGCTGCGATTGCACTCTGGTGGATTTCAACGTCCAATCGGTGACGGCAGGGATGGATTCCATGGGTTCGGTAACCATCCGCATCGAACAGGCCGGGCAGACCTATACCGGCCGAGGGGCCTCCACCGATATCATAGTGGCCAGCGCCAAGGCATACCTGAGCGCGGTAAACCGGATGCTGGCCGCAGACGAGGAGGCCAGCCTGCCTCCGGTGGGCACCACCCCGGACTAACGCAACTGCTTGAAAAACAGGGGAATCACGCGTGTAGGGGCGTCCCGACGGATCGGGACGCCCCTACGTTTTTCAGGTTGCAATCCTACAGCAGCTTCATCTGGAACCCCGTTGCCTGCGCCTGGTCGCTACCGTCCAGGTGCACCGCCGGGTATCCCATGGCCCGCAGGTGCCCGGCCAGCTCTGGGAATCCATTCACGGTGTACACGTGCTTGGCCCCCACTTGCCGGACGTAACCGACGAGCTCGTTGAAATCGGGGTGATCGCTGAAGGGCAGGGTAACGTCTCCCCGCCGGCCCCAGTGGCTCCTTCCGTCTATGGCCCACCCCGTCAGTTCCATGATCCGCAGTCGGCGAAACCCCTCGAATAGCACCCGGCCTCGTTTGCCCGGAGGGCACAAGAGGAGGTGGCCGTCGGGCCAGTTGCCCCCGTTTCCATTAAAGAGCCGCAGATTGCCGGGAAAGGTTACCCCGGCTTCCTGGTAGGTCTGGGCCACCCGGTAAATACCTTCCTCAACCACCACGTCGAATCCCTCGGCCAGTAGATGATGCAGGATCTCTTGGGATTTGCCCAGGGTCCATCCTTGGACCACGGGCTTCTCGCCACGGGACAGCCAGGTCCGCAGGGTGTTGAAGGCCGTGGCCAGCACCTGCTCTTGAGGCGGGAAGGTGTATTGGGGGCGGCCATAGGTCGCCTCCATGATGAGGATATCGCAGGGCACCGGCTCCAAAGGCTCGTTGGTGGGGCTGGACTGGACCTTGAAGTCCCCGGTGTACAGGACCCGCTCGCCGGTGGCTTTGGACTGCACCAAGGCTTGGGCCGAACCCAGGCAGTGTCCCGCCGGATACAGGGTCAGAGTGTATTCTGGGGTTTCCAGTGGTTCGTGATACGCCAGGGTAACGGTATCGGACTTTTTCAAATAGTCCGCCAGCAGCAAAGCAGTGTTGGGCGTTACCAACGGGACGCGGTGCCGGGAGATGTGGTCTGAATGGGCGTGGGAAATAAAGCTGGAATCCCGTTTTCGACGGGAGTCCATCCACAAATCAAGCTCCGGAAGGTAGACGCCCCGATGGAAAACTACCTGCAACTTCCACACACCCTATCGCATAACGTGTTCGACATGACAACAATCATCGGGGCTGACCCAAGCTGCAGAACGGTCCAAAGGTTTTATCGGTGAAGGCGAGACGACCCGGAGGACGGGTCTGGCCAGTATATCATGGGGGACGCGCCGGGAATGCGCCGCACCGGTCGTCAGAAGCGCTTTGGTGGGGTATAATCTCTCGGTGTCCCAGGTTGAGGACGCAAATCTAAACGCAAGGTGCGGAAAGGTAGGGATATGCCTGCAGAAGTTGGCGACAAGGCGCCTGATTTCAAGCTGCCCTCGGTCAGCGAGGGGGACATCACCGTGAGCCAATACCAGGGCCAGAAAAACGTGGTGCTGTCCTTCCACGTGTTCGACTTTACATCTGGTTGAACCACCCAAGCCACCCTCTTCCGGCAGTTTCACAGCCGGTTCGAGGAGAAGAATGCCCAGGTACTGGGCATAAGTTGTGACACCATTCCCGCACACCGCGCATGGTCCACCGCTTTGGGCGGGCTACCCTACCCTGAGCTATCCGACTTCCATCCCAAGGGAAAGGCCACCCAAGCCTACGGGCTTTGGAACGAAGAGCGGGGCGCTGGAAACCGCGCGGTAATCATCGTGGACAAAGAAGGGATCATCCGTTTCCGGGAAACCTACGTCCCAGGTGTATTGCCCAATCCAGAAGACATTCTTGCGGCCATCGACAAGCTAGGCTAGAGAAATAAATATCCCCCCTTCGCTCCCATTTGACCTTGGGAGGTGGGGGGGGTAAATCCGCATTGCCGGCCCAGGTGCCGCGTTCGTCCTGGGGAAAATCAGCCCCCGGTTGCTACTTTGCCCACTCCTTCGATTACGTAGCGCAGCGTGCCCCGGGGCACGTTTATGACTACCTCTTCACCCACTCCTCGGTCCAACAGGGCTTGACCCACCGGAGATTCGGTGGATATCTTGCCGGAGCCGGCGTCGGCCTCGCGCACGTCCACCAATGTATAGACTACCTTCCGGCCTGATTCCACGTCCTTTAGGGTAATCGCGGCTCCCAGGGATACCCGCTTCGCGACTTTGCCGGGCTGGGATTGTAACAGCTCGGCACGGGCCAGGCTGTCTTCCAGGTCTCGAATTTTGGATTCTATGATTCCTTGCCGCTCCTTGGCCGCTTCTAGGGGAGCGTTTTCGCGGAAGTCCTTGTCGGCCATAGCGCGCCGAATGTCTTCAACGATGTTGACCCGTTCCCCCTTGAGGGATTCGAGCTGGGCTCCCAGCCGGTCCAGCCCTTGCTGGCTAAGCTGGGTGGTTCGGCCACCCTGGCCCGCCGGCCGGCCGCCGGTACGCCGGGTGCGAGGCACCCTTACATGGGCCGCCAGTCCCGTCTGGATCCAACCCTCTTGTTTCAAGAAGGTCAGGAATGACTTTACAGGGTTGAGCCTCTGGGCTGCGTCATTTCCGCCTAGGCCGATATACTGGGCATAGTCGGCCACCTCCGACGGAGACAGCTCGACCACGCTGCGCTCCCTACCACACCAAGCAACAAACCGTCCTAAATCTTGGTGCCCGTCCTGGGCCTTCTTACCGCCTTTACTGGCGACCAAGAAACGGGTTAACGCTTCAGACAAAGAGGGCCCGGATTCAATTGTCAACTGTGTTACCTCCGGTGACTCTGGCGTGGGGCATTGGCCCCGCCGGTTCAATTAGGAGTACAAGTCGGCGCCCGAAACACCGGGCCAACGTTGGTGGAAGCTGTGCCTACATTACCGAAATACACCGGGGTCACCGAACCGGCAACGCAACTTAATAATAGCAGTTTGCTCAGGGGATGGCAACGTGAAATTCCTATTTCCAGGTAACCGAGGCCTATCTATTGCCACGCCCATTCAAGGGAGTATACTACCGGCGATAAGGCGTCCGAGAGCTCAAATTCAAGGAGGAACGAGCGTGAAGGCAGTCCAGATTACGGAATATGGGGGACCCGAGGCTCTTAAGTACCAGGACGTGCCAGATCCCACTCCGGGCGAAGGCCAGGCCGTGGTGGATATCCAGGCCGTGGGAGTCAACTTTACCGACGTTTACAGCCGATCCGGGGTCAACCCGGGTCCAGCATTGCCCCGGATCCTGGGAGTGGAGGCGGCGGGGGCCGTTCGGGCCGTGGGCCCCGGAGTCACCGGCCTGCAAGAAGGAGACCTGGTGGCCTACTGTAGCATCGCCGGGTCGTACGCCGAGCAACAAGCCGTGCCGGCGTCCCGGCTGATCAAGATGCCCGCTGGGTTGGATTCCAAGGATGGGGCAGCCGTCATGCTGCAGGGCATGACCGCCCACTACCTTTGCTACTCCACCTACCCGGTGCAAACGGGCGACCGGGTGTTGATACACGCCGGCGCCGGCGGGGTGGGCCTGCTGCTGATTCAAATGGTGAAGCATCTGGGAGGCTACGTCTTTGCCACAGTTTCCACCGAGGCCAAGGCCCAATTGGCGCGGGAGGCCGGCGCGGACCACGTAATCCTGTACACTCAGCAAGACTTCGCCGAAGAAATAAAGAAGGCCACCGACGGCCAAGGCGTTCAGGTGGCTTACGACTCCGTCGGCAAAACGACATTCGACCAGAGCATCAGTTGCCTGGACCGCCGGGGGCACATGGTACTGTACGGAGCAGCCAGCGGGCCGGTGCCTCCTGTCGACCCTCGGGTCCTGGGTAACGGCTCCCTGTACCTGACCAGGCCCAGCCTGGGCGACTACACCGTAACCAGGGAGGAGCTGGAAAGCCGCTCCAGTGACGTTCTGGGTTGGGTTAAATCGGGCCAGCTCAAGCTGCGGGTCGAACACCTCTTCCCCCTGTCCCAAGCCGGCGAGGCCCATCGCCAGTTGGAAGGGCGGGCAACCACCGGGAAGGTTTTGCTAATTCCGTAGGGTCCGTGGCCTCCCCCACAACCGGACCGGCGCTGGGGGCAAATGTTGACCTTTGGGGTCAACATTTCATATAATTGAGTCAGCCAAACCCAGCGGAGATGATGATGACAACTGCAGTTAGCAAAGAGGACATACTGGAAACCTTGAAGAGCGTCTACGATCCGGAGATCCCGGTAAACGTGGTCGACCTGGGGCTGGTCTACGACGTTCAGGTCAACGACAATGATGTGTACGTCCAAATGACGCTGACCTTCCCGGGCTGTGGGATGGGCCCCTACATCGCCCAGCAGGCAGAATGGGCCATCCAAGACATGGAAGGCGTCGAAGAGGTGGAAATCGAGATGGTATTCGACCCGCCGTGGTCGCCGGACTTGATCAGCGACGAAGCCAAGGCCCAATTGGGTTTATAGAGGAGCCTCCCTAACGTCCAAGACCGGTAACAACCATTTGAAACCCGCGGACATCCCCGGGAGGATCTGATGCCCAACCCCCAGGAAAACGCCAGGCTGGAGCAAATCAAGCGTAGCTGGCAACAGAAACGTCAGATTACCGAGCGGCTCGGCAAAATCAAAACCAAGATCGGCGTCTACAGCGGCAAAGGAGGCGTTGGCAAAACCACCGTTGCTGTCAACCTGGCCGTCACCCTGGCCCAACAAGGCAATAATGTTGGGCTGTTGGACGTGGACATCGACTGTCCCAACGTCACAAAAGTGTTGGGTATAGACGAGAAGCCCGAATACGTTGACGGCCAGATCTACCCGTCTGAGAAATGGGGTGTCCGGGTGGTTTCAATGGCCTTCTTCCAGCAGAACGAAGAGGAGGCCATCATCTGGCGTGGCCCCATGATCCACAACGCCATCAACCAGTTCTTGCAGACGACCGAGTGGGGAGACCTGGACTACCTGGTGGTCGACCTGCCTCCGGGGACTTCCGACTCGCCCCTCACCGTGATGCAAACCCTACCCATGGACGGATTCGTGGTGGTGAGCACCCCACAGGCGCTGGCCAACATGGACGCCAAGCGTTGTATCAACATGATCCGCAAGCTCAACCTGAACGTTTTGGGAGTGGTGGAAAACTACACCGGAGAGATTTTCGGCGAAGGTGGGGGCAAACAACTGGCGGAGGATGTGGACGCGCCCTTCCTGGGCAACCTGGCCTTACGGGCCTCTTACCGGGACAACTCGAAGCCTACGGCCTTGTTGGACCCCATTGTGGGAGAAGAGTACACCCACGTGGTAAAAGCGGTTAAAAAGAGTCTACAGGAACTGGGAAAGGAAGCGGGCTAAGGCGGGGTCACGCTTCCCCGGGACTGATCTGGAGCTAATCTGCCGCCGACTTTTGGACCTGGGAGGGTTCTTCTTCCGAGGTCCTTTTTCTTTGCCCGCGGGTGCCCCGGGCGGTCTTGCGGTCACCGGATGAGATACCCATGAGCAACTCCACCTCCAGGTTCATGGCTTCCAGGGAATAGGAGCTCTGTTCGCCCATGCGGCGGAATTTGCGGTATCTGCGTTTCAGGAGCTTGCCCTGTGATAGCTTGGTTAGCTCGGCCAAATGCTTGACTATGGAGACCTGCAGCGCGGCGGCGGCCTCCTGCACGTTGGTATGGGACCCGTGAGCCGGCTCCGGCACCACCTGGTCCACAATACCCAACTCCTGGCAGTCCCCGGCGGTCAGCATCAACTCTTCGGCCGCCGCTCGATCCAGCTTGTGGTCCGGGTATGGACCGCCCAGGTTGTGATTCAAGGAGATGGGTGAGTAGATCGCGTACTGCTGCATCAGGATGCGGTCGGCCAACCCCAGGGCCAGTGCTCCCTCGCTGCCCGCCTCTCCGATTATCACGGAAACAACGGGCGTACCAACCTCGGCCATCAGCGAGAGGGTCTGAGCAACGGCGTTGCCGATGCCCTGTTCTTCAGCTTCCAGTCCTGGATCCGCCCCTTGCGTATCGATGAAGGTAATCAGGGGAAGTTTGAACCGGTCGGACAGGTTGATTACCCGCTGGGCTTTGCGCAAGCCATCGGGGTAGACGTGGTACCTGTCACCTTCCTCTGAAGGACGCCTCTGTTGCCCGATGACCGCCACCGGCTCTCCGCAGAGATAGCCCACACCACCGACGATGGACCGGTCGTCGCTGTTCAGCCGGTCCCCGTGCAACTCGATGAAAGGGTCCAGAATCGCCCGCATGTAGTTCAGGGCAAGAGGCCGTTCTGGGTTACGGGCGGCGGTCACAGCTTCCCATGGCTCGACGCTTGTGGGCGGCTCGAGATCAGTTTTCAGCAGGTCCTTGTGATTCCCCTTACCCTGCTTCTGGCAGGTCAGGATCTGCAACAAGGTGGCCAAGCGGGATTGCAAGGCTTCCCGGTCTACCACGTTGTCCAGCAGCCCATGTACCAAGTGTGCCTCGGCAGTGTGGGCGTCCAGCGGTAGGGGAGCCGGGGAAACCTCCCGCAGAGTCCTCAAGGGGGAGAGACCGATGAGACAACCCGGTTCGGCCAGGATTACGTCGGCCAAATTGGCGAAGCTGGCATATGCCTGGCCGGTGGATGGATTGGCCAGCACCACTAGGAAGGGCACTTTCTTTTCTCTCAAACGGTTGGCGGCGGTCACCGTCTTGGCCATTTGCATCAAGGACAGGACGCCTTCTTGTACCCGGACGCCCCCACCGGTGACCACGGCCACCAGGGGAAGGTCGCGGCGGGCAGCGGTCTCCAGC
Organism: Chloroflexota bacterium; assembly: GCA_022568195.1. Classification (GTDB taxonomy): domain Bacteria; phylum Chloroflexota; class Dehalococcoidia; order Lucifugimonadales; family UBA3495; genus JADFFS01. The sequence continues at coordinate 7,074 of JADFFS010000051.1, forward strand.
GCGGTGGCCACCTTCTCGCCGACCACGCTGCCCATGCTGCCACCCATGAAACCGAAGTCCAGCACAACCAGCACCGTTTCCACACCGTCGATGCGGCAACGGCCGGTGACGGCGGCTTCGGTCAACCCGGTACGGTTCTGTTCCCTAGTAAGCAGCTTGCGGTAGGGTCTTCGCCGGGAGAAGGACAGGGGCGCCACCGAACCGAGGTACTTGTGGGACTCTTTAAACGTCCCCTTGTCGACCAGCAGCTCAATCCGTTCCCGGGCGGACAGGGTGTAGTGGAAACGGCAAAACGGGCAAACCCGGTAGGTCAAATAGGCCGGGGATTCAGCGATCGGCTCCTCACACAGCAAGCACCTATCGTGGACCGCAGAGAGATAAACCGAGGACAGATCTCCGTCGCGTCCAAACAGGTGAACGAGAAAATTGGCCAGATTTCTCAAGGGGGCTCCTTCGAGCGAGGTGGCGTCCCATCCACATCAACCATCCGGTTTACCACCTGCCAATTTCATGATACTACCTGATGGCTTAAATTCAAATAACAGTATTGTGACAGTAGTACAGAGTAGCAACCAGGCCTAGAGCACGTACCCGGTTGAAGAATTTGGCCCCTTAACGCTCTTCCCATACTTGCACATACGTTAAAAAAATGCCCATCGGTTTTGCCGAACCGTCAAATCGATACAAGTTCACCTGGAGGTTCACGGGATCCGGTTTGCTGCGCCGATGGAATCGGGTCCCGTACCCGGGTGCGCTGACGTGGATACCTGCCGCTGCTATACTGTGCTGGCGCGATAGGAGGACCTACATGACTACCTATTCGGAAGTTGGAAGACCCGTAACCCGTGAAGACGGTCCAGATAAAGTATCCGGCAGTCACATATATCCCGCCGACGTCATTTTGCCCGGAATGATCTGGGGCAAGGTACTGCGAAGCCCCTATCCCCACGCAAAAATCCTGAACATAGACACGTCTCGGGCGGAACGGCTAACCGGCGTCCGGGCCGTGGTTACCGGCCGGGACACCAAGGGCATGAGGGTCGGCCGCTACCTACAGGACGTGCCGCCCTTGGCCGAAGACCGGGTGCGGTTCGTCGGTGAGAAAGTCGCCGCGGTGGCCGCCGACGACCCCGACACCGCCGAAGAGGCCCTCAACCTGATCGACGTGGAGTATGAACCCCTACCCGCGGTGTTCGACCCCTTGGAGGCGATGCAACCGGGAGCGCCCTTGGTGCACGAGGGTCCCCTATCTTACGATAGCCCTGCGGGACCGGTTCAGCCACAGGGCAATATCGTGTACCACAACACTTGGTCTGGCGGGAACTTGGAGCAAGGCTTCCAGGAATCGGACCTGATCTTCGAGCATACCTTCACCACTCCATGGGTTCACCAGGGTTACGTGGAACCCTACAGTTGCATCGTGGATGTGGACGGCTCCGGGCAGATTCAGGTCTGGGCCAACAATAAGCAGCCCTTCCGCTTGCGGTGGCAACTGGCCGGGGCACTGGGGTTGCCCGAGGAGCGAATCCGGGTCAACCCGTGCGGCATCGGCGGAGATTTCGGCGGAAAAGCCGGCGCAATGAACGTGCCGGTGGCCTACGCTTTGGCCCAACGCTCGGGCCGGCCGGTGCAGATGACCATGAGCTACATCGAAGAGCTGATGGCCGGAAATCCCAGGCATCCTTCGGTGGTCACAATCAAAACCGGTATGAAAAAAGACGGCCGGTTCTGGGCCCGGGAAGCCAGGGTGGTTTACAACGGTGGCGCTTACGGCGGCTTCCGGGGTTCCCTCAACCTGAGCGGCGCCCGCCAGTCCGGCGGAGGGCCTTACAGGGTTCCCAACTTCCAGATCGACAGCTACATGGTTTACACCAACAACGTTCCCTGCGGGTCCTACCGTGCCCCGGGGGAACCTCAAGCCGTGTTTGCCATCGAGTCCCACATAGACATGATTGCACGGGAAATGGGCATTGACCCTTACGAGATGCGGCTCCGAAACGTGGTCCAAGAGGGAGACGTATCCGGCACCGGGCAGGCCTTCTCCCACCTGAGGGGAGAGGAAACCCTGCGGAGGGCCGCCGACTCCGCCGGTTGGAGTGAGCCCAAGGCCGGAGTTCACACCGGCCGGGGCATCGCCCTGGGGCAACGGCCCCAGGGACAAGCAGTCTTCACGGTCAAGGTGGGTATGGATGAAAACGGCCGGGCGACGATCTACACGTCCGTGCCCGACACCGGCGTGGGGTTCTACACCGTGGCGCGCCAGGTGGTGGCCGAGGACTTGGGGCTGACGGCGGAGGACGTGGCCATTTCCCGGGTGGACACAGACCAAGTGTCCTTCGACTCCGGCGCCGGCGCTGGCACCAGTGTGGGAGCGGCCCAAGCCGCCCTAGGGGCAGCCCAAGAAGTCCGGCAAAACCTCACCGGTTTGGCTGCCGAGTTCTACGGTTGGGCCGAAGAGCGCATCGTGTTCCGCCAGGGCAGGGTCTACCCCCAAGGAGACCCGGAACAAGGCGTGCCCATCAGCGAGCTGGCCGCCCGGTCGGTTGGGGCGGTTGGCGGCCCCATCATGGGGGAGATGACCACCGAGGCCAAAGAGCCGGGGGTTACCTCCTTTTGCGCGCAGGTGGCCGACGTGGAGGTGGACCCGGAAACCGGACAGATCAAGGTGCGCCGCATCGTTACCGCCCACGACGTAGGCACCATTTTCAATCCCCTTGGTCACCAGGGCCAGATCGACGGTGCGGTGATCCAGGGTTTGGGGTACGCCCTGATGGAGGAATTGCAGTCGGAAGAGGGACGCATCTCCACCCTGAGTCTGGGAGACGTCAAGATACCGGCAACCCAGGACATTCCCGAGTTGGTGACCGTTCTGGTCGAGCACCCGGAGGGGAACGGCCCCTATCAGGGGAAGGCAATTGGTGAGAACCCGATCTCACCGGTGGCCCCGGCCATAGCCAACGCCGTTTACGACGCGGTCGGCGTACGCATCACCGACCTGCCCATCACGGCGGAGAAGGTCTTGGCGGCCCTCCAGCGGGCGAAGAAGTAGCCCTCGGGCGCAAAAATAGCCGTTAGAATTATCCGTTAGCCTTGAGCCTGTCGATGGACGGAGCCAAATTGCCTATTCCGTTTTGACATGGTCTCTAATCACTCAATACGCTTCCTATCCCGGGTCTCTCCCCAAATATGCATCTATAGGAGGACATCGTGGCCAGACTCCCCGCTGCCACCAGAGAAAGCGTTCCCCAGGACCAAGCAGAGATTTTCGACGAGATGTTGGGCCGGCTGGGGTCGGTGCCGCCCTACGGGCCGGGATCGGTCATGATCCACGTCCCCGAGGCTCACCGGTGGGCCACCGGGCTTAACAACTACCTCCGTGACAAGTCCTCCCTTTCCAAGAAGGTCCAGGAACTGGCCATGCTGGTCACAGCCCGGGAGCTGGACTGCCAGCACATTTGGAATGCCCACGCCGCATCGGGCCGGGCCGCCGGATTGAAGGACGACTTGGTTGACGCCCTAAGGGAGAAGGAGAAGCTGCCTGCCATGGCCCCCGACGAGGAGGCTGTGGTGGACTACGGCCGCGAGTATTTCCGCACCCATCATGTGAGCCGCGGGGCATTTCAGGCGGCTCTGGAGCAGTTCGGCACCCAGGGAGTGGTTGAGCTAACCCTAACCATGGGCAACTACAGCCTTCTGGCCTTCGCCATCAACGCTTTCGACACCGACCTTCCACCCAACAGGACCGAACCCCTGCTACCAACCTGAGCCGCCCTAAGCCGATTTGACATGGTGAAAGCACATGACACAGCCCAACAACGCACCCATCGACACCCATGCCCACATCGTCCCGGAGTCCTTGGTGGAGGAAGCCAGGGCGGCAGGCAGAACCCTGGGTGTGACCGTTGAGGACACGGATAGCGGGCCGGCGCTCCAGTTCCAGGGGTTGGTCCCACTGCGGCCCCTGGGCGGCCTGGCCCGGATGGAGCCCCGGTTGGAATGGATGGAGAGACAGGGCGTGGGCATCCAGATTCTTGCCTCCTGGTTGGACATCCAGGGGTACACCCTGCCCGCCGTTCACGCTGCTACCTGGGCTCGATTGTTTAACGAGCATCTGGCCCAGGTGATCAACGACAACCCAGGCCGCTTTCGAGGTCTGGCGACGGTGCCATTGCAGGACGGGGCACTGGCGGCAAGGGAGTTGGAGTACGCGGTCAACAAACTGGGTATGCTGGGCACCATGCTGGCAGCCGACCCGGTGGACCAAGACCTGGCCAAAGAGAGCTTTGAGCCGTTGTGGGCCGCGGCCGAGCAGCTGGACGTTCCGGTGGTGCTGCACCCACCGTCTCACGGCTTTGGCGGCAGCATCGAACCCTCCTATCTTACTTTCTCCCTGGGACGTACCCTGGACACCACCATCACCGCCGCCAAGCTGATCTTGGAGGGGCTTTTCGACCGTCATCCGAACTTGAAAATGGTGCTGGTCCACGGTGGCGGCTTCCTGCCCTATCAAGCGGCACGCATCGATAATGGATACCGCAGCGGAAACGGGAAGCCCACCCAGTTGAAACGGGACAAGCCCTCGGACTACCTGCCGCTGCTGTACTACGACAACGTGGCGGTTTCGACTGAAGCCGTGCGCATGATGAGAGATATCGCCGGCGCAGAGCACATCTTGCTGGGTTCTGACTATGTCTTTGCCGGCACGTCCGACCCCCTGACCGCCAACATTGTGGGGGCTGGGTTCGACGACCGGGAAGTCAGCCTGATATGTTGTGGGAACGCCCAGCGGTTATTCTTGAAGGAGAGCGGCAGCTAACCCCTGGGGAGTGTGAGGGGCCTCGCCCCTCACGTTAGTCAGGTTGAGTGGGTGGGAATCAGACCGGAAATGGTACGCAATGGATGAGCTGATTATTCGCGGTGGCGAGGTGTTGGACGGCACAGGAGCCCCCTCTCGTCCCGCCGACCTGGCCATCAGCAACGGCCGCATTACGGCGATTGGGGATTGCAGCGGCCGGGAAGCCGATCGCGTCATTGATGCCTCGGGACAGGTGGTCGCTCCGGGGTTCATCGACATCCACACCCACTCCGACTTCACCCTTCCCCTCAATACATTGGCCGAGAGCAAGATCCGCCAGGGGGTCACCACAGAGGTGGTGGGCAACTGCGGCTATTCAACGGCGCCGGTCCTGCCGGGGCAGGTGGACTTGCTGCGCAACTACCTGGCCGCCGGGGCGCCTTGGCTGGACTTCCGGGAAACCGGTTTCGGCGAGTACTTGGAAACCTTCCCTCCGGTCTCGGTAAACACCGTCATGCAGGTGGGGCACGCCACCCTGCGCTTGATGGCCATGGGGATGGACGACCGGAGCCCAACTGCCGACGAGATGGCCCTTATGGAACGCCTGCTGGAAGAGGCGCTGGAGGCAGGGGCCCTGGGTATGTCCTCGGGTTTATTCACCGCACCAGGAAATTACGCGGCCACCGAGGAGTTGGTGGCCCTTGCCCGCGCGCTACACCGCCACGGCGCGACCTACGCTTCCCACGTCAGGGATGAAGCCCACCACGTCTTTGAAGCCGTGGACGAAGCCATCGCCATCGGAGAGACCGCCGGGGTGAGGGTCCAAGTGGCTCACTTGAAGCTGTCGGGCATGGACGGCTGGGGACGCACCGATGAGTTGCTGGGACACATCACGGCGGCCAGGGAAAGGGGCGTCGAGGTTTTTTGCGACCAATATCCCTACACCGCCGGTACAAATCCGCTGCGCAACCTGCTGCCCCTGTGGGTCCACAGCGGCGGATTGGAGGCGATGCTGAGCCGCCTGACCGACCCTCAAGTCCGGGAACGGATGAGACGGGACATTGAGCGCGACGGCCTGACCAACTTCGGCCGGGTGGAGTCGTGGGACGCCGTCCGCATAGCCATCACCCCGAACCAGCCCGAGATCGCTGGTGGCACGTTGGGTGACATCGCCGCCCGTCGCTCCTGCGACCCGCTGGATGCTGCCTGCGACATCCTGCTGGCCGACCAAGGCCATACCCGCATCGTGGTCACATCTATGTCCGAGAGCGACGTCCAGGATATCCTACGGTCACCCATGGTCTTGATTGGCTCCGACGGCAACTCACTGGCGTCCTACGGCATTACCAGCCAGGGCATTCCCCACCCGCGGTTCTACGGCACCTTCCCTCGGGTCTTGGGTCACTACGTGCGTGATCTGGGGTTGCTGCCCTTGCCCCTGGCGGTCTACAAAATGACGGGAGGATCGGCGGAAGCTTTGGGTCTGCGCGACCGCGGCACTCTGCGGGAGGGCTACTGGGCGGATGTCACCGTGTTTGACCCTCAAGAGATCGCTGAGTCGGCAACCTACGACGACCCTCACCAGTACGCCCAGGGTATCTCCACCGTGGTGGTCAACGGTACCGTGGTCATCGATAGCGGAGAACACACCGGGGCGCTGCCCGGCAAGGTGTTGCGGCGCGGTTCCCACGGGGTCGAGTAGATGGACCGTTCCCAAGTAATGGGCCACGCCCCTCGGTCTTGAGGTCAGGCGGACGGGTGGAAAAGGTCCTGGCCGCTAAATATCCGCCATCAAATACTGCATGTCCTCGGGGTTACCGGCGTAGGCGTGTCTCCTAGCCAGCATCCAACGCAAATGTGCTATTGAGCCGGACCATCATCTCGTAGTACGAAGCCGTTAGCGCCAGATCAATGGCCCCGGATTCACCCACCAGGTGGGTTACAGCCTGCCACGTCGAATCGCGCATTTTTCCACGAAGGACCTCTAAAGCGAAGTGCACCCAGATTCCATCCTTTGGCAGCAACCCACGGGGCGCCGTACCGGCGGCAATGGCCTCTATAACCGCATTATTGACTCCAGCATCACGGGCCAGTGGCTCGAATGAATCCCACAAGACGCGGTTGTCGCCCTCGTGGGCCACCGTCAGAGCGACGGTAAGTCTGATCCAAGGTTCTAGGGAAAGTTGGCCGCGGACCAATTCGTCCAGGTCCGACAGCTTGGATGCTATTCCCGGGCTGGCAAACAGGGCTCGGTACGTGGACGACAAGCCAGACTCCGCCTCGGTAACTCTGCCATACTTGGATTGCAGGTCCGGTGAGACCTGCGCTTCGTCGGTTAAAGGTACCCGCGACATAACCCTCCTTTAGATTGACCTGAATCGCGCCAAATGCCGTCTTAAATGACCGGCTGGACATGGAGCTTCCATAATCCTTCCGGACTCATGGATAATTGTTTAACAGGGTGGCCCAGGGCAGCCTAGGGATTTAGTGACGTATCCTGTTCCAGACGTATTCCTTCGGCCACCGTGTCGAACACGGCCTGGCCGATCAGATGGCCCACCAAGGTCGCTGTGCCGGCGTATCGAGAAAAGAGTCCACGCCCGGTTGATGCCACCACTATTGTGTCCATGGATGTCCCGGTGGCTGGAGACCCTCCTTCGGTCTTTATCCCGGCCTCGAACAAGGCCAGAGTTTTGGCCTCGGTGGCCAGAGTGGCCGTTCTTACCGCCGCCGTTGGCGCCAGTCGGGCATCTATCAGGATTACTTGGTTGATGGTTCCTACCTCGGCCTCGCCCGTATAAACCACCTGATGGCGGCCAGGAGCGGAGAGATGGGAGAGGCCTACGGTGGCCAGAGCGGCCACTTTGAACTCCCCTTCGGCGTAGGTCGCCACCTGGAGGCGGTCATGGTCCAAGCCCGTGATCAGTCCCACGACCGGCCCGTTGATCCCCAGCACCTTGGCTCGGTCTCGAACGAAGGCCCTGGGTCGGCGAAGGGCGTACTCCCGTTGCTCGGGATCAGCCGGCACTCGAACGCTGAGAATGTGGCTGGCCTCTTCGAGGTCTCCCCCCACTACGGAAGAGCTAATCACGTGAAGGGGGACCTCCGACGCCAACCAAAAGGTCTCGCTATCCACCTTGAGTGAAACGCCTTCAATGCCGATGTTTATTTCCCGCATTTGATCATCATCTCCCGTAGCCACTAGCGCCCCCAGAGTACCCACAACTCCACGAAAAGCGTCCATATCCCGGCGAAATCCCTTCAGCGAGAGCGCTCACCGAAGTACGCGCGGTACTCTTTAATCTTCCAACGAGGCAACGTACAGACAAGTGGTGTGACCGTCGTGGATGCTGGATTCTCGTACCGGGTCCACTCCGAGGACGGCGCCGATCAGATTGCGATCGAACTGGCATACCGCCTCGTGGGGAAGGGCCGCTGAGCGGAAGGGGCAATTGCACAGGCGTATCTCTACCCGATCACCTCGTTGGGTTATTTCGGGAGCGAAACCCCGATCTCCTAAAGCACGCTCAAGATTCGCAATCCGAGACTCCTTAGTTGACTGGCTGGGCTGCAAGTAGGGCCAACTCGCCTGCTCGGCCATGCGAGCGATCAGGAAGCTAAGCAGTCCCCGTCCATCCTTGCTGGCCAGATCATTCGAAGACAGGCCCGAAATCTCGGAAAGGAGATCGACCAAGAAGCTCTTGTAGTCGCGGTAGCCAGACTCGTGGCCATATTCCGTTAAGAAATAAGTGTACTCCGGACGCCCCGAACCTTCGCGGACCTGGTCAAAAGAGACCAACAGGTCGCGTTGGAGAATATCGAGGTGGCGCCGAATAGTAGTCGAAGACAGCCCGACTTCCCGGGCAAGCTGATCAATGGTCATCGACCCCGCCCGTTGCAGGATAGCCAAAATCTTCGGTCTGGTTCCACTTACAGTGCTCGTAACGGGCATGATATACCTGCATCTTGGCGGAACTTGCGCCACTTATATAAGAGTATTCGGCGTAAAATGTCAATTAAATAATAATAATAACCTATTTAGCATATTATATTGACAAACCTTTGAGGGCGACTATATCATCGCTTATCAGCCATTCAACCTTTAGACTGTGTTCGGTGACTAGCCCTACATCCTTCACCGAAAATGCTCAACATTAAGCTCGGCGGTCTTGCTGCCGCCAATGGGTTATCCAACGAGCCGCGGGCCCTCTGTGCCCTGCCGTATGCCTATAGCTTGTTCTAGAACTATGAAATCACGGATTTTTTCTCGCCCCGTGCTCAACGCATGAGCGTGACGTTCCTGATAATCCTCTAAAATTCTTTCTGCTAGTACCATTTCAATTTGAAAACGAGCAATGTCATTCCGACCGCAAGGAGGAATCTGGGGATGGGTGGAACGGCCCTACCCCAGATGCTTCGCCGCTGAGGCTGGCTCAGCATGACATTTTCGGAGGAATGACAGGTCGTCTGAACTGGCCGATTTATCACAATCAACTTGACGCGGTACTAGTCCCAGCAATTGACTTACTCAGGAGGTTCAGATGGCCGAGAATGATTTCGTGAAGGTGGCAGAGCTGGGGGAGCTCTCCCCTGGTAAAATGAAGTACGTCGAGGTCGGTAGCGACCAGGTACTTCTTGCCAACGTGGATGGAACTATCTATGCATGTGACAACGTGTGCACACATGCCTTTGCCCCTCTGGCTGAAGGGGATTTGGACGGCGAGGAAGTCGAGTGCCCGTTACATGGCTCGGTGTTTAACGTGACCACCGGGGAGGTCATTGACCCTCCGGCCGACGAAAGTCTCAGGGTATTCCAAGTGCGCATCGAAGGCGACGATATTCTGGTGGGGCCGCCCGCCGGCTGACCTGGCCTTCGTCAGGTGCTGCGTTTCTAACCGCGCGGGACGACCCAGGTACATCCCTAGTATGGAGAAGATTTGCCCATGAGAGTGTACTGGAAGGACATGAGAAGGGGACAGAACCTGATCTTCAGCGAACAAGAGGGGCAGGAAGAGGTGATCGGAGGGTTCCGTGAGACCAGCCGTGGTATCGACGCCTACGCCCAGACCTTCGGCTACGAGCCCGGCCGCTCTCAGAAGGGTTTCCCCTCGGTCGAAGACGCCAGGGAATTCGTAGAGTCTTTTAGACCGTGGGAGCTTCATGGTGCACAGGATGTTACAGTTGAGCGCCAAGCTGGACCGGTTTCGGAGCCGGGCTCAATTGCCGACCCTGACCCACCTGCTTGAATTGCCGAACCTGCGGTCCTAGATCCACAATCGCCAAAGCGCTGGTGGGAATTCTGGAGGAAGGATTGAACGGTGGAGGAGAGGGGCCGGCCAGTTCGTCCTTGGGCGAGCCTACTCCAAGGCCTTCGTGTCAACCGAACGAGGGATCTGTACTTCCGACGATGGAACAGACAGGCGGCACCGAGTCTCTGGTTACGAGCTATAGCCGGATTAATGCTGGAGATTTATAGCGCCCATGGTCACCCGTTCTGGACAGATGCCGTCGACCCTTCGGGTAGAATGTCCCAACTGTGGCGGCCAGGCCACGGTTGCTCTTCAGTACGCACAGGGGGAGACGAGCGACTACGAGGGAGTGTGTCTTGAAGAGTTAGATAACGGGGTTCCCTGTGAAACCTCGCTTCTGCTAACAGTGACTTTGTCGAAGGAAGCGACCCAGTAAAGGGTCTCGAATTGAGCTTGCCTCCATTAGCTCCCGGCGCGGAGTTGGAGGCCATCTAGACTTAGGGCTGGTGCTCCGCAAACGGCCTTAGCTTGTCTTTGTTTGCCGAAGTTCGATGATGGTACACCTGAAAGGATTCACTTCTACCGACGCCATCGTCGTCATCGAGTGCGAGTGTGGCAACACGCGCATGTTGGATGAGGCGGGTGGTTTTCCCGCCGAAAGGATTTATGTTTTTCGCCAGGGGGTACCTACAAAAAATCTGCGTTGTTGTCGTCTGCCCTCTCTGACTTCTGGAAGTCTGTTCGGAGGAATGCCCCAGTGTCGGGAACGGTATAGGATTACCCTCCGGGGTGAACTTGACCCCGCATACCTCGAGATAGCACATATCTCTCCGAGACCAAACGAGCAGGTCTTAGAGATCGAGACTATCCCGTTCGCTAAACCACCAACCTAGGCGCCGCCTCATCGGGTCTAGTTAGAACAGTCGGGCCACCAATGCGATCCGCCAGTGATCCCAAGCATCCAGGACCAAGTGCTTGCCGGGTTAAGAAAAGGTTTCTAGTGAGGGTCAATGCGAGGAACTTGGCGCAAGCGGTTCCCACGGGGTCGAGTAGATGGGCCATTCCGAAGTAAGGGTAGCTGCCCTTTAACCTTCGGCCAGTTGGAAGGCCAACCCCAGAGAGCTTTCCGGGTCGATGTTGGCCGTGAGGTATCCGTCGGCGCTACGGGTGAGGCCGCCTTCTCCCCTCATATTGTTCCCTTTGGCGGCCAGGTCCTTGGCAGCCTGAGCAACGTCGTCCACGCCCCAGGCCAGGTGGTAAACTCCGGGACCGTGCTGGGCCAGGAAACGGCCCATGGCGGAGCCGGGGTCCAGTGGCTCGGTGATTTCGAAGCTGGTTGGGCCGACTTTGTAGATGGCGTTGCTCATACCCCGGTTTTCGTAGACCTGTAGCCGTTCAGGCTTCATCCCAAAGTTCTTTTCGATGTAGTCCACCATGGCATCGCGATCGTGGACCAGAAACCTTACGTGGTGCACAAACTTGAACATAACGACCCCCAAATATTCGGCTATCCCCATAGGTGGGCGCATTCTATCCCCGGCGCAATGGCCGGTCAATCCCGTAATTCCCACCTTTAATAATGGGGCTTACGTGGGTTTAACCCCTCAATCAACACCCGCAACTGTCATTCTGAGCGCAGCGAAGAATCTCCCCCCGGAGGCCGCAAAATCCTGCACCCTCCCTTAGGGAGATCCTTCGGCCCTGCGGTCCTCAGGATGACACCATGTAGTTTTGTGAGAAGCTCACAACCCAAAATGGATAGAGCTCAGCGGTGGCCGCACAAATTGGATTTTCCCGGAGTTGTGGCTTAAACTCCGTAACTAAAATCATCTCCACGGAAAGCTAAACTGAAAGGTAGACGGTATGGCGATTGAAAAAGAGACCCTCAAGGCGATGATTCGCGATTTCCACGGGTTCGACATATCCGATGAGGAGTTGGACCTGGTCAAACCCGCGCTGGACAACTACCTGGCGCAAGTAGAAAAGCTCAGGGAATTGGACCTATCCAGCGTTATGTCATCCCGCTTGCTGCGGGCAAAAGAAGGGGGTGAACTCTGATGGCCGATTCTGACCTCTGCCAACTCACCATCTCCGAGCTGGCGCCAAAAATCAAAGCCCGAGAAATTTCTCCCGTCGAGCTTACCGAGGCCGCTCTGGCCCGAGCCGACCGGCTTCAGCCCACATTGAACTCTTTCATCACCATCCTGCATGACCAGGCTAGAAGCCAGGCCAAGGAGCAGGAAGAGGCCCTGATGCGGGGCGAATACCGGGGGCCCCTGCACGGAATACCCGTGGGTATCAAGGACAACATCGCCATCGCCGGCATCCGCTGCACCGTGGGCTCCAAGGTCTTGGCGGACCATGTGCCGGCGGAAGACGCCCTGGTGGTCACCAGGTGCAAAGAGGCTGGGGCCATCATCCTGGGAAAGGAAAACCTGGAGGAGTTTGCCGCCGGGCCAACTTCGAACAACCTGCACTACGGCGCGGTTCACAACCCCTGGAACCTGGACCACATACCCGGCGGGTCCAGCGGCGGGGGCGGCGCCAACGTGGCGTCCTGCGTCACCTACGCCTCCCTGGGCAGCGACCTGGGCGGCTCCGTGCGGGGCCCCGCCAACTTCTGCGGCGTGGTGGGCCTGAAGCAGACCTTTGGCCGGGTGAGCCAGCGGGGATTGATGGTTACCAGCTTCAATGGCGACCATATCGGTCCCATGACCCGCTCGGTGAGCGATTGCGCCCTGATGCTCCAGGTCATCGCCGGTTACGACCCCCTGGACCCCAGCACCGTGCCGGTGCCCGTGCCCGACTTCTCCGAATACCTGGGGCAGTCCTTGAGCGGCCTTAAGATGGGGATTCCCACCAATTACTACTTTGACATGCTGGACCCGGAGGTCGAAGCCGCGGTGAGAAAGGCCATCGATACCCTGGTGGAGCTGGGGGCCGAGGTCCGAGACGTGTCCCTGCCCAGCATGGAGTACGCCGGCGCCCTGCGCATCGCGGGTATGGCCGACAGCGTGGTAACCCACGAGCCCTACCTGGAATCCAGCCGCGAAGACTATGGCCCCACCGTCCTCTACCGGACCCTGGCCGGCCAGTTCGTCCTTGGACGGGACTACTCCAAGGCCCTGAAGGTACAGCGGATCATCAAGGAGGAGTACGCTCAGGTCCTCCAAGACGTGGACTTCCTGGTTACCCCGTCGGCCCCGGTGGCAGCCTGGCGCATCGACTCGGAGACGCGCAACATCGCCAGGACCGACTAACCTGTCCGGCGCCCCGG